>USAL01000133.1 GCA_900552545.1 uncultured Sutterella sp.
AGCACAATCAAGCCATGATGCGGCTTTTCGAAAGGTCGCGTGATAACATCACGAAAGCTGCCTTGCGACGGGCGGCCGGAACTGCTGCTGCGACGAACTGTTGAGGGGCGCCAGGCGATCATAAGCGCTTTGGCGCGTCCATGAACGGCTCGGTCGTCGAAAGAGCAGTGCCGGTTCACGCGCCCGCTCGACTCGGGGTGGCGCCTAGGCTGAAAAGAGCTCCCGGGGGAGAAAGGCGGGGGCTGGCTTTTCAGTTCCACCAAATTGGACGGCGATCCTTTCAAGCACACCAACGATCCTCAATGCGCCGGACCGAACCTACAACAAAGGAAAGGCATCAAATGCAATTGAAGTCAATCGCCGCTCTTGCGGCCGTGATCGTCGCAACCGCTGGACTCACCGGCTGCGGGGACGACAACAAACCGGCCGCTTCGGCCACGGCTGCCAAGGCGCAGACCGAGGTGAGCACCGTGGGTCTCGTGCAGCTTGTGGAGCACCCGGCGCTTGATGAAGCCAACCGCGGCATCGTCGAAGCCGTCAAGGACCGCGGCCTGAAGGTCGAGTTCGACCAGCAGAACGCCCAGGCCGATCAGTCCAACCTCGGGAACATCGCGCACCGCTTCGTGACGCAGAAGTATCCGCTCATCTTCGCCATCGCAACGCCCGCCGCGCAGAGCGTCGCAAACGCCACCGAGACGACGCCGATTGTCGCCACGGCCGTCACCGACTTCGTCGTTGCCAAGCTCGTCAAATCCAACGACAAGCCCGGCACCAACGTCACGGGGTCTTCCGACCTCAACCCGGTTGCCGCGCAGCTTGATTTGATCTTCAAGCTCGTGCCCAACGCCAAGACGATCGGCACGATCTACAACAGCTCGGAAATCAACTCGCAGTTTCAGATCAATATCCTCAAGAACGAGTTGAAGAAGCGCAACGTCAACTTCGTCGAGCTCACCGTCTCGTCGGTGAACGACGTGCAGCAGGTAGCCCAGAGCATGATCGGCAAGGTCGATGCGATCTATGTGCCGACCGACAACATCATCGCAAGCTCGATGCCGATCCTCACCAAGATCACGACCCCTGCCAAGATCCCCGTGATCACGGGCGAAGAGGGCATGCTCAAGGGCGGCGGCCTTGCGACGGTGGGCGTTGACTACTACAACCTCGGCCGCATCGCGGGCGAAATGGGCGCCGACATTCTCGAGGGCAAGGCCAAGCCCCAGGACATGGCGATCCGCTACCAGAGCTCGTTCAAGGCCAAGATCAACGCGACGGCCGCCAAGGACCTCGGCATCACGATCCCCGAGACGCTTGCCAAGGACGCGCAGATCGTCAACTACTAAACCCAAAGCCGCCCTTCCGCTGAAGAAGGGCGCAAGCACCCGGCCGCACCCGGCGCTTGATCATTTTCTTGATCACCCCCGGGCCGCGGCCTTTCAAGTACGGGCTGAATTCTTTTTCAAGAAGCGTCCGGCCTGTACCAAAGCAAGTCCACATCGATTCAACCATTCTTAAAAAGACGCCGCACGCTAGGAAATCATCCATTGCCTTTGAGCTTGGACGAACCCCGTCTTCGGGGCTTCCGATTTCCTTACCCAAAGCGCCGGCGCACCGTTTCCTATGATTGACATTCTTGTCCCGACCATTGCGCAGGGACTGCTCTGGGCGCTGTTGGCGCTCGGCGTCTACATCACGTTTCGCGTCCTTGACATTGCCGACCTCTCGGTCGAAGGCTCCTTTCCGCTCGGCGCGGCCGTGGCCGCCAGCGCCCTCGTGGCGGGCTGGGGCATTGCCGCAGCCTTTGTTCTTGCGGCGGTGGCGGGCGCCCTTGCGGGCGTCGTGACCGGTTTCCTGACGACGAAGCTCAAGATCCCCGCGCTTCTTGCCGGTATTCTCACCATGATCGGCCTTTATTCCGTGAACCTTCACGTGATGGGCAAGGCCAACGTGGCGCTGCTTCGCATCGACACGATCTTTACCGTGACCGAAGGCTTTGGTCTCACGCCCGCAATGGCCTTGTTTGCCGTGGGCGTCGTGGCTGTTCTCATCGTGGGTCTTGTGATCTACTGGTTCTTCGGCACGGAGCTCGGCACGGCGATTCGCGCCACCGGCAGCAACGATCAGATGGCCCGCGCTCAGGGCGTCAACACGAGCCGCATGGTGGTGCTCGGCCTTTTGATCAGCAACGCGCTCGTGGCGCTTTCGGGCGCTCTTGTGGCGCAGTCAAACGGCTTTGCCGACGTCGGCATGGGCACGGGCACGATCGTGATCGGCCTCGCTTCCGTCATCATCGGCGAGGTCCTCTTTGGCACGCGGAGCTTTAAAAACTGCCTCATCTCCGTGATTCTGGGCTCGATCGTCTATCGCCTCGTGATTGCGATCGTGCTGCAGCTTGGCATGCCGCCCAATGATTTGAAGCTCTTTACGGCAATACTCGTCGCCGTGGCGCTCTCGATGCCCTTGATCCGCGAAAAGCTTCGCAGCCGCCGTGCGCACCATTGATCGACCGGAAAGTGGAGAAAAACGAAAAATGCTGATAGCCAAGAATGTGCACAAGACCTTCTTTCCGGGAAGCGTCAATGAAAAGAAGGCGCTGCAGGGCGTCGACCTCACCTTGAACGACGGCGACTTCGTCACCGTCATCGGCTCCAACGGCGCGGGCAAGTCGACCTTTTTGAACGCCATCGCGGGCGTCTTCCCGATCGATCAGGGCAGCATCGAGATTGACGGCATCGACATCACCAACATGCCCGAGCATGAACGCGCGCGCTACATCGGCCGCGTCTTCCAGGACCCGATGAAGGGAACGGCGGGCAACATGATGATCGAGGAAAACCTCGCCATGGCAAGCCGCCGCGGACAGCGCCAGGGCCTTGCCTGGAGCTCCAAGCCCGAGATGACGGCAAAGTTCCGTGAAATGTTGAAGGAACTTGACCTGGGCCTTGAAAACCGCATGACCGCCCACGTGGGGCTTTTGTCCGGCGGCCAGCGTCAGGCGGTGACGCTTCTGATGGCAACGCTCGTGCGCCCGCATCTGTTGTTGCTCGATGAGCACACCGCGGCGCTTGACCCCAAGACGGCCGAAAAGGTGTTGGCGTTGACCGTCAAGCTCGTTGAGATGAACAAGCTCACGACGCTCATGATCACGCACAACATGCGCGACGCGCTGCGCTTTGGAAACCGCCTCATCATGATGCACCAGGGCCGCGTCGTCGTGGACGTCGCAGGCGACGAGAAAAAGCACCTCACCGTGCCGGATCTCCTTGCGCTCTTTGAAAAGGGCGCGGGCGAAGTGAGCGACCAGATGGTGCTGCAGTAAAGCGCCCCGTCCGTTTCAACCCTTGACGAAAAAGCCTGCCTCGAGCATTGCGCCCGGGCAGGCTTTCTCAGTTTTAAGAAATGAGGGCGCGGGCGGTCTGAAGCCGCAAACTTGCGCGCCCTCGATAGGCTAGAGAAGTTTCTTGGACTGCGCGGCGACGATGCCCGCAAGCGACCAGAAGACGACGGCAGCGGCCGTGAGCGCATAGCACAAGCCCCAGCTCTGCGTGCTCTCAAGCACAAGCCCGAAGACAAAGGGCCCGAACCCCGCGCCGATGTAGCCCAGCCCCTGGGAAAGGGCCGAGATGGCAAGCATTTCGCCCGTGCTCTGGGACTTTCGCGCCATCAGAAGAAGCGCCACGGAAAGCATGCATCCCTGGCTCACGCCCGCGGCGATGCTAGCCGGCAGCAGCCACAGGCCCCCCGCCATCCAGCCCGCGATGCCTGTCAGATAAAGAACGCCCAGGATCACGGCCGCAAGCGTCTCGCTTTTGACCGCGCGCATGAAGGCCGGGGTAAGAATCGAGGCGGGAAGGCCGCTCGCAAGAAACACGAAGAACCAGAAGCCCGCCTCGTCGTGTGCCATGCCGCCCGCGGCGAAAAAGGGCGCAAGCCAGGCGCCCACGGTGTAGACCAGAAGCGACTGCAGACCCATCACGAAGATGAGCGCCACGGCCGTGGGGCTCTTCAAAAGGCGCACAAAAGGCGTGCGCACCACGGCCTGCTTGGCCGGGGCTGCGGCTGAAGAACTGCCCGAGGTCGACGGGGCAAGAAGAATCCAGACGATCGCCGCGGCAAGCGCAGCCGCCGCCCAGAGGAAAAGCGGCCCCTTGATTGATTCGGCAAATTGCACCAGAGGTGCGGACGTGAGCCCCCCGAAGGCTCCCGAGAGACCGATGAGTCCCGTATAGAGCCCCATCATCGAGGCCGTGCGTGCGCCGAACCAGTTTTTGATCGCCACCGGCATGATGACGTTTAAAAGCGCTATGCCCGCGCCCACGATGAGGCTTGCGACGAGAAAGAAGTTCCAGTTCGTCACCAGACGGGCCGCAGCGCCTGCAAAGAGAATGAGGAGCGCCGCAAGCACCGTGCCCTTGATGCCCAACCGCGCGCCCAGCCCCACGGCAAAAAAGGAGAAGATGCCGAAGGCGGCAATCGGCAGCGCCGCGAGCGTTCCGTATTCGGGATACGTGATGCCGAAGGTCTTGACGATGGCATCGGCCATGGGGCCGATGCAGGTGACGGGGCCGCGCAGGAGCATGGCCGTCAGGCGCACCGCAACCGCGGCGGCAAGAAGCTCACGACCCGAGAGCTGCGGCGCGGGGGGTGATGAGGATGGGGCGGACGACATGAGCAGGAAGCGAGGAGTCGACGAAAAAACGAAAGTTGGGAATGTGCACGCAGACCTTTTGCGGGGCAAACAGCAGGCGTGCCGAGAAACTGCCCTTGGAGCA
>USAL01000134.1 GCA_900552545.1 uncultured Sutterella sp.
GGCGTCCAGGTGCCCCCCCCGGTTGTCGCCCAGGGCAACAAGCTCAAGATCACCGGCAGCGAGGTCGAGGGCGACTTCGACTTTACCTGGACGCAGCACACGGCCTTCCGTATCGACAGCAAGTCCAACGCCGACGTGCTCTATCTCTCTGTCTTTGACAACGGCGACGCCCGCGGCATGGAGCAGCCCGCTCTGCCCGAAATGAAGTACTCGCGCGCCGTGATCTTCAAGATCGACCAGAAGAAGCGCACCGTCGAACAGATCTGGGAATACGGCAAGGATCGCGGCTTTGCGTGGTACAGCCCGGTCACCTCGCTTACGCAGTACGAGCCCGACAAGGACTCCATCATGGTCTACTCGGCCACGGCCGGCATGGGACGCCGTCCCTCCGAGTTGAAGCCCGGCGAAAAGGCGGGCGCAGCCTCGCCCGTGATCGACGAATTCAAGTGGGGCGCGAAGGAACCCTCGGTTGAAATCGTGATCAAGAACTCGATGGGCTATCAGGCCATGCCGATCCGCCTTGAGAAGGCCTTCTCGAAGTAATCGCAGGCTCTCGGATCCCAACAGTCCGAAGCCGGCCGTCCATCACGGGCGGCCGATTCGGACATCCGCACCCGTTTTAGTTTGCAAAGCGCGCTCTCACGCACCGTATAAGCCGGGTCAAAACCCGATTTGCAGCGCTTTGCAAGGAGAATCAAGTCATGTTCAAAAAGACGCTCGTCGCCCTCGGCCTTTCCATGTTTGCCGCCGTCACCATGGCCGCCACCGAAGGCACCGACTACGTGAAGCTTGAGAAGCCCTATGTCAACGGCGAGGGCAAGCTCACCAAGATCTTCAGCTACGACTGCCCCTTCTGCTACAAGTACGACGTGGGCGTCGACCCGAAGGTCCTGCCGCGCATCGAAAAGGAAACGGGCCTGAAGTTCAACCCCGTGCACCTTGAAACGAAGGGCAAGTACGGCCGCGCCGGGTCCGAATTCTTTGCCATGTGCATGCTCAAGGACCAGGCCGCGGGCGTCTCCATCGAATCGAAGGACTCGCTCTTTAAGAAGGCCAAGGACGCCGCCTACAACGCCTATCACAAGAAGGGCGAGCGCTGGACCAAGGGCGAAGAGGCCTTCGTGAAGACCTTGACCGACGCCACCGGCATCAGCGCCGAGGAGTTTGCAAAGGCCAGAAATGATGAGGCCGTCAAGAAGCTCTGCGCCGAATGGAAGACCTCCTACGACGTCGCCAAGATCCAGGGCATTCCCGCCTACGTCGTCAACGGCAAGTACCTCATCATGACCAAGAGCATCCGCAACTTCGACGGCATGGTGAATCTGGTGAAGGAATTGAACGCCATGAAGTAATGCTTCAGTCTGTTTGAATCTTCCGACAATAAAGTGCTGGATATTCCCATCAGTCACTCTCCTGCCTGATGGGAATCACGCGCAACGAAAAGGAACCTCCTTCATGAAGAAATTTTTCAGTGGTCTGGCAAGCGACCCCGTGCGGACGCTCGCCGACTGGCAGGATTCGCGCTGGCCCTGGGGCATCATCGCCTTTGCGATGGTCGCCATGGTGCTTCTGGCGCACTACGTCTTTCAGGACTGGATGCACATGCTGCCCTGCGAGCAGTGCGTCTACATCCGCTACGGCAATCTCGTCATGGCGCTCGGATGCATCATCGCCATGATCAACCCCAAGGCCCTCTGGGCCACGATCGCGGGCTACGTCATCACGATCTACGGCCTCATCTACACGATCATGTGTTCGTGGAAGCTCATCGGCATTCACGACGCCGTGCACTCGGACGACCCGATGGTGATGTTCGGCATGCAGGGCTGCTCGACCGAGCCGCACTTTCCCTTTGGTCTCCCGCTTGAAAAGTGGGCCCCAGCCTGGTTTCAGCCCACGGGCGACTGCGGCTACGATGCTCCGGTCGTGCCCGACGGAGCGACGCTTTCCTCGCTTCAGCAGTGGTTCATCGAGCTCTATCAGTCTTCCGACGGCTGGTACCTGATCCCAGCCTGGAAGTTCATGGACATGGCTAGCTGCTGTCTTCTCGCCTGCATCGTCGCGGCGATCTTCCTGATCGGCATGCTCACGGGTACGTTTGCCCGCCTCAAGAAGCCCGCAGGCGACCGTTAAAGCCTCAGGCTTAAAGACACTCAACAAAAAATTTCCTTTTTCTCTTTTTCTCTTCTCCTCCTTATCTCCTTGGGTGGGCACGGAAGCTGCTTGGTCGCGATCCGTGCCCTTTTTTCGTTGCCTTTTTGTCGTGCCCTTTTTGGCCTCGGCAACTGCGCTGATGGCAAAAATCGACGCTGCGTGCGAGACTTTCACCCGCAACCGCTGTGAGGGAAAACCTCCCGCGGCCTTTACGACAACAAAGCCAAAGCGTTTTCCGCGCGAAGGAGAGAGAAAATGAAACGATGGGTTCTGGCAGCTGCCGCTGCCGCGGTGATGGCAGCGACATTGCCTGCCGGTTGGGCCAAGGATGGCGCAGGTGCGCAGCGCGATGAGTTTTTCTGGCTTTCGGAGATGAACAAGGCGACGGCAGTCATCAACACCGACGAAAAGCTTCTTGATTCGGCGGTTGCCAAAAACGTTGCCCATGGGCTTCAGAACGTGATCGACAACGGCAACAAGGAGGGCGGTGCACGTCCAACGGAGGTGATTAAGTACGAGCCGTTGCTCATCAAGGAGGCCGGCATGGACGTTACGATGCTTCACATCGGGCGTTCAAGCCAGGACATGCACGCGACTTACCGCTCGGCTATTCTGCGCGAGAGCGTACTTGCTGTTTCCGACAAGCTCACCGAGGTGATGGAGACGATCGACAAAATCGCCCGCGCCAACCGCGGCACGATCGTGCCCAACTACACGAACGGCGTGGCGGCCCAGCCCAACAGCTATGCGCACTATCTGATGGGTTATCAGGCGAGCTTTGAGCGCACGCAAGAGCAGCTGCGCGAGTTCTACGAGCGGCTCAACTGGTGCGCCATGGGGACGACGGTGCTCAACGGCACGAGCTGGCCCTTGAATCGCGAGCGCATGGCGCAGTATCTGGGCTTCAACGGGCCGGTGCCCAACGCCTATGACGCAGGCCAGATGAAGTCGGTCGACGAGCCCATTGAGTTTGCGGGCATTCTCACCGGCATGGCCGTGCGCGTGGGAAGCTTTATCGAGGACGTCTTCGTGCAGTACGCCCAGCCCCGTCCCTGGATTCTTCTTGTTGAGGGGGGCGAGAACACCTACGTGTCCTCGGCTATGCCGCAAAAGCGCAACCCCGGCATCATGGTCAACACGCGCAAGTCGGCAAGCAAGACTATTGCCGCGGCGCAGCAGACGGTCTGGCTTGCGCACAACATTCCGCCCGGAATGTCGGACAACAAGGCCGTCTCCGACAACCGCGCCATGGCCGCGCAGGCGCTTGACATGTTGGACAAGTTAAACCGCGTGCTCAAGGCCCTTCGCATCAATCCGGAGCGCGCGATGGAAGAGCTCAACAACGACTGGACCGCGAGCCAGGAAGTGGCCGACGTGTTCATGCGCCGCCACGGGCTGCCGTTTCGCGTGGGACACCATGTGGCTAGCGGCATCGTCACCTATGCGCGCAGCAACAACATCAAGCCCTCGGACTTCCCGTACGCCGAGATGAAGCGCATCTACGCCGAAGTCGTTGCCAAGGAATATCCGCAGGGACCGCGCGAGTGCCCGATGAGCGAAGAGGAGTTCAAGCAGACGCTTGATCCGCGCAAGATCGTCGAAAACCGCCGCACCGCGGGCGGCCCGCAGCCTGCCGAGCTTGAAAAGGCGCTCACGGCGATGGAAAAGTCGATTGCCGCGCAGCGCGACTGGGTCAAGGCCAAGCGCGAGCACATCGACAGCTCGCTGCAGAAACTTGATGCGGACTTCAAAAAGCTGCTTTGAGCCTCGTCTTCTGCAGCAGAAGGCCGCAAAAAAAATGAAGCCGGAGGTCTGAGACCTGAGGCTTCGCGCCGGTTGGAATGCGCCCATAGGAACCTGCGAGGATTCTTTGGGCGCGTCTTCCGACCGGCTCTTTTGTGCTCATTTTTGTGCTGATTTGTCCTTGAGCATGCTTTGAGGAAACTGCATTTCCTCGTAGCGCACGAAGTGCGTGCGGTGCGTCCACCGGTAGCCTAGCCAGAGCGCGAGAAAGACCGGAATGCCGATGTAGGTTGCGGCAATGCCGTGCCAGTCGATCGAGCCGCCGAGAAAAGCCTGGTAGTTCTGTCCGAGCGTGACCGTAAGGCACACCGCAAAGGCAAACAGCGGACCCCAGGGGAAAAGGGGCGAGCGGTAGGGAAGATTTTCGACGTCCCCGCCCTGAAGCACGAATCCGCGCCGGAAACGATAGTGGGCGACGGCAATCCCAAGCCACAGGATGAAGCCGCCCATGCCGCTCAAGTTCAAAAGCCACAGATACACGCGCTGGTCTTCAAAAATCGACGTGAGAAAGCAGAGCGTCGCCACGAGCACGACGGCAAGAAGGGCATTGCGGGGTACCCCGGACGTCGTGAGCCTTGCGAAGATTTTCGGCGCATAGCCCGCCTTGGCAAGCGCATAGAGCATGCGGGTGGAGGCGTACATTCCGGAATTTCCCGCCGAGAGAATCGAGGTGAGAATGACCGCGTTCATGACGGCAGCGGCAGCAAGAAGCCCCGCGAGATCAAACACGAGCGTAAAAGGCCTCACGGCAAAAACGGAGACAACCTAGCGCC
>USAL01000135.1 GCA_900552545.1 uncultured Sutterella sp.
CGGGACCGGCGACCGTGGGCAGCCGAGACCCGGCAGCCGCTTCGGTGACTTCATGGACTTGAGGCTTCTGCCTGCCGTCGTCCTTTTGCTCGTCATCCTTAACCCGCGCCTTCTCTACGACCTTCTGCACCACCTTCTGCTGCACCTTCTTCACGACGAGCACGGTACTTGAGGTCTGATTGGACTCAGAGGCCTCCTCGCGCTCCTCGTCTGTGAGAAGCCGCTCGCGGGTGAGCGCTGCGCCGCGCCGAATCTCATCGAGATTTCCGAGGTCGATCTTCACGCTCTGCAGCCGTGCTTCACGCTGGCGCTCTTTTTCGGCTTTAAGCGATGCAACGGCAAATTGCGTGGCCCATTTTTCCTCCTCGCGCTGCTTGAGCGGGCGCGGCAGCGCAAGAAAATCTCTGAAGACGCGGTCGGCTTCGTGCATCAGGGCGCGAAAAAGCGTGATGTCATGGGGCTTCTCCGGATAGGCGCGCATGTAGAAACGTCCGTTTTTGCGGCCGTACTCGCACGCGGGCGTGACCTCATAGGCGAAGTTCTCGGGTAGTTTCGAAAAGGTCTCTTCCGAATAGAGCGCGTTGCGCAAAGGGCTCCAACGCCGGGTGCTGCGGCTGCCGAAGGCCGATTTAAAGAGAATGTGCCCGTGGGGCTCCCTCGCCTTGCAGGCCGCGCGCCAGACGCCCGCAAAAAGGCGCCTGCCGCTGCGGTCGGTCGCGTCCGTCGTCTTCACCACCACCGACGCGGAAAGCTTGCCGCCGTAAAAGACGTCGAGCGTTTCAAAAAGCGTCTCGTCGTCGACCTCCTTGGGATACTCGAGCACAGCGCTTGCCTTCTCGTAGGCAAGCCTTTTGGGGCTCAAAGAGCTGCGGGCAATGTCGACCGGAAGGCCGTTGATGACGGCAAGATCAAGCCGCCACTCGTCGATGTACTCAAGCGCGCGCCTTCTGTCCCACTCCTCGCCGAAGTCAAGCAGGCCGGGCTTGACGATGCATTCGGCTACTTCGGCCATTTTGCCGATCGCTTCCTCGGGCGACTTGACGCCGATGCCGTAGATGAGCTCATAGAGATAGACAAAGAGCATCGAGGTCCGCACGGGTCGATAGATCCCGCGGCGAAACTGCGTGCGCCAGGTAAAGTACTCGCGCAGCTGCCGCACGTTCATGTCCTCGTAGGTCGGGTAGTAGCAGTGAAAATAGCTCTGCCCTGGAAAGTCGTCTTCAAAGTCCTCCATGAAGCGCGCCTGAAGCAGGAAGCTTGCAGTCTTATTCGTGTAGTAGTTGTGACTGTAGTCGTAGCCGCCGATCCAATAGTCGCCTTCGTCGGACTTGACCGCGAGCTTGCGCATGGCCTTGATGCGGCGAAGGGCCTGCATGTCGCGGGCGCTTTCGGGCGCACCTCTGACCGTAGGTTGGCAAGCACCGTCGCCCGACTCTGGAAACCCTACAGACGCATCCTCGGATCGCCTTGACAAAAGCGTATCGGCGTACACCACGCCGTCAATCAAGACCGCATCGCCTCCCGGGCGACGGGGACGCGCCGCCGCATTTGCTACCGCAGTAGATACCGCCTTCGACGGCGCCTCCGATGAGGTGTTCTCGACCACGCGGGAGCCGGGCGCGGGAATCGCGCTCTCGCCCACGCCGCCGCCTGCGGGTTCATCCCTCGGATCAATCACGATCTCGCAGCCGCACGCTCTCTCCCAATCCTCGTCACGGTCATCATCAAAGCCCAGGGCCCGATCCAGAGCGGAGAAAACCAACGTTTTCTGCCTGTCGGAGCGCCCCGTCCGGACGATTGCGCAGTTCCAGCCTGAATCCTCATGCGGATACATCGGCTCGGTGAGAAAGTAGCAGTAGGCAAAGCTCTCGCCCGGCGCATCAAAGCCCTTGACGCAGCGGATGTCGATCAAAAGCGAGGGCGCGCCTGCGTCCTGATCGAGGTCGGGCTTGCATTCACCAGCGTTTCCGGCTTCTCTTTCCTCCATCGCGGGATAGTGGTCCTCTTTGAAGACCATCACGGGCCTTCCGGTCAAGGGATCGCACAGCGTCGTGAGGCTTCTTCCCTCTTCAAGCGTCAACACTTTCCTCACGAGCCCGCGGCGGTTCACGGCATAGTCGAGGAGATCTGCAATTCTCATCAATGCGCTCCAATGCGAGAAAAGGAAAAAAGGGAAAAATGGGATCGTCGGCCGACGGCGCGCCTGCCGCGCAGGCAGAGGCCTCGCCGAGAGTATAAAAAATGCGCCGCCGCAGACGAGAGGATTTCCCCTCGCCGACGGCGGCCGCTTGAAGTGCACCCGATTGCGCAGGCCTATGCCGGCGCTATCGGTACAGTAGACAGCGATTAGTAGTTGGTCTTGCGCACTTCAAAGAAGCTCTGGGCGTAGTGGCACACCGGGCAGACGTCGGGCGCCTCGGTGCCGACCACGATGTGGCCGCAGATGCGGCATTCCCACATCGTCATCTCGCCCTTGGCGAAGACCTGCTTGGTCTGGACGTTGTTGAGGAGCTTGCGATAGCGCTCTTCGTGGGTCTTTTCGATGGCGGCCACGAGACGGAACTTGGCGGCGATTTCGGGGAAGCCTTCTTCATCGGCTTCCTTGGCAAACGTCGCGTACATGTCGGTCCACTCGTAGTTTTCGCCTTCGGCGGCGGCCTTCAGGTTGGCAGCGGTGTCGCCGATGCCGCCCAAGAGATCAAACCACAGACGGGCGTGCTCCTGTTCGTTGCGGGCCGTCGAGAGGAAGATCTCGGCGAGCTGCTCGTAGCCTTCGCGGCGGGCCACTTCAGCAAAGTACGTGTACTTGTTGCGGGCTTGCGATTCACCGGCAAACGCTTCGGCGAGGTTCTTGGCGGTCTTCGTGCCGGCGAGCTTGTTGCCGGCGTTCTGAGCGGGCTTCTCCTCGACGGGCTCGAAGAACTCGGCGCCCTTGTGGCAGAGCGGGCAGACGTAATCGGCAGGAAGCGAGTCGCCTTCGTAGATGTAGCCGCAGACCTTGCAACGGAACTTCATTGGTGTTCTCCTAGATTATTGGTCAAAACGCGCACGAGCCTCCGGGATCCCCGCAGACGAGGACTAGGAAACGGCGCATTCGAATTTTGAAAATGGGGTTGAGGAATTGTAGACAAACACCCGATAGCTTGGGACGATGACGCCCATAGATTTGCGCTTGCGGCCGCTCGCATTGGCCCTTCATCAGACCCTTCCCCCGAACCCCGCTGAATTCTCTACCACGCAGCCGGCAGCGGTTGCATTTGCTCACAGCTTTGCGCCGCCGACGCACCCCTCTGCCCCGCATCACTCCGTATCATCAAGGAATCAGAACTTTTTTCTGGGGAGCTGATCATGACCGACAACGCCACCAACAGCGGCTGCACCTTCTATCCCGTCGCCGCAACCGTGGTCTGGAAGGACAAGACGAGCAACATCATCACCACACGCGGGTTTTCGTGCGTCACCGACGAGCCGCAGGACGCGGGCGGCAATGACCTCGGGCCCACGCCCGCGGAAATTCTCCTCAACGCCTGCGCGGGGTGCGTCGCCATCAGCGTCGAGGAAATCCTCATGCACCGCAAGATCGCCTTCTCGGCCTTGAGAACGGAAGCCGCGGGCGTCTTCATGGCCGCCCAGGACGGCATTCAGAACGTGCGCTTTACGGTCTACGTCAAGACCGAGGCCGACGACGAGATGCTTGCCAAGATCGGCGAAAAGGTGCTTCGCGTCTCGCCGATTCTCAATTCGCTCAAGACGACCTGCACCATCCGAATGATCAAGGAATGATCCGCAAATGACCGGAAAAGCGCCTGATCCCCGACGCCGCCCGGAGAGCCCGCTGGAAGCCCGCAGAGCCCTCAAGACACTATCGCGATGCCTTGCCGGCGGAGCAAAGAGGGCGGCAGTACTTTTCCCCGTCACGGGCGCATAACGGCTACAATGGCCGCACCAATCCAAATCGACGAGGCCGTGACTGCCGCCGGCAGGCGTTTTTGCGCCTTGAAACATAGCGCGGAACTCTCCATTCGCACGGCCTTTTTCCCAACGCATTGACCATCTCACACTTATGCGAATCACCAAACTTCTCTCGCTTGACAGCGCCCCTGCGCAGGCGATCATTGACCGCGCCAAGCCGATCACGCTGACGATGACCGAGCGCATCTCGCTGCCCTCTGCCTTCACGGTTGAAGGCGCCACCGTTGAAAACGCATTGGGCGACGTGCGTCCCCTCGAAGTGGGCGACATCCTCATCGATGAAAAGGGCGGCTTCTACAGAATCGAGGCCGGTGCCGAGGACATTCTCAAGGTCACCGGCGACGTCGCTCTCATGCAGGAGGCCGTGTACGCCTTCGCTTCGCGCGGCCTGCGCGTTGCGCAGACCGAAGACGGCTTTGCGGTCGTGGCGATTCCGCAGTTGAAGAGCCTTCTGGAAAACGTCGGCCTCACCGTCACCGAGTCGCACGAGCCCTTCACGCCCATTCCCCTGCCGCGGCACGCCGGCGGCTGCTGCTGCGGCGGTCACGGTCACGGCGGCGGCTGCGGCTGCGGCGGCCATGGCCACGATCACGACGAAGAAGAATGCGGCTGCGGTTGCGGCGGACATCACCACCATCACGACGATGACGGCTGCTG
>USAL01000136.1 GCA_900552545.1 uncultured Sutterella sp.
TTGTCTTATTGCCGAAAAAGCCCGTCGCAGCGCTCCACAGCGCCATGAAGAGCACCCACAGCAGCATCGAGCCCTCGTGGCTGCCCCAGAAGGCCGCGAACTTGTAGATGGGATCAAGCCCCGTGTTGGAGTTGTTGGCGACGTAGGCTACCGAAAAGTCATCGGTGAGAAACGCGCTCCAGAGCGCGGCGGAACTCGCGAGAAATGCCGCCGCGGCAAAGCGCCCCACAGGGCGCCAGAGCTGCGCGAGGTAGTCGTCGCCGCGCTGCACGCCCCAGGCCGAGGCAGCGCCCGCCGCAAGCGACGAGACCGAGGCGAGAATGAGCAGAAAGAGTCCAAGTTCGGGAATCAAGGCAGCAGTCCTTAATCAAGGAAACAGCGGAAAACGACGAAAAGCGGCTAAAACGACGTTCCTCTGATCTTACACACGGCGCCTAGAGGCGTCGGCGCACGAGCACCCAGCGGCAAAGTCCAAAGAGCACCACGATCCAGGCAATGAGAATCCCGGTCATGAGCGCCATATCGGGCCGCACGAGCGCCGCGTCGCCCGCGCCCGCCATCTGGTTCATGAGGCGAAAGACGCTTGCGGGATTGGCAAGCATCATGAGCGTGAGCGTCTCGCGCCCGAAGACATCGGCCGCAGCAACGCTCACCACCAAAAGCGCCAGATCGTACAAAAGCACCATCACGAACCACAGCACGAGAAGCGCGGCAAGCGCCTGCGCCTTGTGCCGCACGATGAGGCTCACCCAGTAGGAAAGAAACAAGAAGACAAGCGCAAGAAGCCAGCCCGTTGCAGCAAGCTTCACCAACGCCTCCATCAGCTCGCCCATCGAGTAGGGCACCGCCAGAAAGAGCTGCACGATGGGCAATGCCGCAAAGCCCAGCACGAGCACGCAGGCAAGCGACGCGGCCTGTCCGCAGGCCTTGCCCAGCAGCCACTCGGTGCGCGTGAGCGGATAGGTGAGCATCAAAAGAAGCGTCCCCGACTCGGCCTCGCCCACGAAGGCATCGTAGCCCAGCATCAGCACCAGAAGCGGCAGCACGAAGACCGTGAGGCTCAAAAGCGAATTGATGACGGTCGCTAGCGGCTGAAAGCTCAGCGTCCCGCCGATGGCGGCCGTGCCGAAAAAGACCGCAAGCGACAAAATGGCAAAGATGAGGCTTCCCGAGACAAGCCAGCGGCTGCGAAAGCAGTCCAAGAATTCCTTTCGGGCAACAATGAGTGTGGCGCGCATTCCCTAGCCTCCCTGCTCGTGCGCCGCCGTACGGCGATTTTCACTGCCCGCCGCCGGCCGATCCATTTTTTCCATCACGTCCCTTTCGCCCAGAACGAACCAGCCGAACAATTCCGAGAGCCCGGCCTTCTGCACTTCAAAATCAAAGACGCCGCAGCGCCGCGTGAGGATCTCGATCGTCTGCTCGAGCTTCTCGGCGGCCACAACGAGCGACTCGCCGCGAATGCACTCGGACAACTCCGGCACGCCTTTGACGCGTTCGATGTCGACGTGGCTGATGCGAACGGGGAGCCCCGCCACCGTGCGCATCTCTTCGAGCGTTCCAGCCGCGGCAAGTTTCCCATGCGAAATCACCACCGCATCGTCAAGGTAATGCTCGACCAGCGCGAGCTCATGCGTGCAGACGACGACGCTGCAGCCCGCATCGCGAAGGCGCGAGAGCTCGCGGTACATCAAAAGAGACGCAGCAGGATCGAGGCCCACCGTGGGCTCGTCGAGAATGAGAAGCTCGGGATCGGTCAAAAGCGCCTGCGCAAGCCCGAGCCTCTGGCGCTGCCCCTTCGAGCACTGACCCAGCCGCTGATTGAGCACGTCGGTGAGGCCCAGTTCGTCTGCGAGCGCCAGGGCGCGCGCCGTCTCAACGCGCTTTAAGGCCGCAAAGTAGGTCAGATGCGCGCGCATCGACATCTGATCGTAAAAGCTCACGTTTTCCGGAAGGTACCCCACCTTGAAGGGCGTCGTCCCGGGCTTTTGACCCAGCACCGTAATCGAGCCCGAAGCGGGCTGCAGCAGCCCCAGCGCGAGCTTTAAAAGCGTCGACTTGCCCGCGCCGTTGTGGCCGATCAAGGCCGTCATCGCGCCCGGCTTCAAGCGCAGATTGATGTTGTCGAGCACGGTGCGCAAGCCGCGCTTGAAGACGAGACTCTTGCATTCGATCGAGGCCTGCGGCGCCGCTGCGGCCGCCCCCGGTTGTTCAAACTGTGTCTGCATGTCGTGTGTCATGGGGCTCATTGGGCAATTCTTTCTTCAGCTCTTCCTCAGCTGTTTTTTAAGCTGATTTCAGCTGCCTGCGCCTTCACGCGCGCCGGTCACGGGCACGGGATCCATGAGCGGAAAGCTGTCGGTGACGCCCTTGCCGCGATCGATCTCAAACTGCTGCGCAAGCCAGCGCAGCAGCGCCACCACGGGGCTGTCCATCAGAAAGCGCGCCTCGGGATAGATCCAGAAAATGCGGTCGAGGCTGTCGTTGGGCTGGTAGGGCTTGTCGGAGATGCCGTCCTTGTCAAAGTCCCAGGCCATGAAGGTGCTCCAGTAGTTGCCGCGCTTGTCGCGGCTCCACTCAAGCGGCGTACGGCCGACGTAGCGCACCTGGATCTTGTTGTCGACAAAGCAGTTTTCGGTGAGCACGTTCCCCTCGCCCCCCAAGGCGACGCCCACGCCGATGTCGGCACCCGAAAACCAGTTGCGCTCGACGTTGTTGGCGCCTGGCCCGTAGATAAAGAGACCCTTGCCCTCGTTGTCGAGCTCGGGCCGTCCGCCCGGGTTGTGCACGCCTTCAACGCGGTTGCCCTTGACCGTGCAGCCGTCGCAGACGTTGAGCAGGACGCCGAACTCCACGCAGCGCCGGGCCGTGTTGTTTTCAAAATGAATGCGCTTGGAGCTCATGAGGGCAAAGCCCCCGATGACGCCCGCCGAGACGTTGTCGTAGGCGCTGTCGCCTCGCGTGTACATCCAGTGGATGCCGTACTGCGCGCCGGTAAAAAAGTTGTTGCGGCTTACGCTCTCGTCGACGTTTTCAAAGTAAAAGCCGTCGCGCACATTGCGTGCGACGTTGCCGGTCAACTTCGGGCGCTTGACGTAGTTGAGAAACACCCCGTCGCCGCGATCGAGCACGTGCATGCTGCGCACGCCCTCGATGCGGCAGTCTTCGACCACGAGCTCCTCGAGGCGGTCGCCGCGAATTCCGAAGCCCGGACCTTTCAACGTGAGGCCTCTCAACACCACGCGATCGGCCCCGTCGGTGACGCGCACGCCCGCGTTGCGGGCATAAAGGTTTTTGCCGTAGTTGATCACCGCAACATTTTCAACGACAACTTGCGGCACACGCACGGTGATGCCGCTGCCGCGCCCGCGGGCGTCGATCACGGCGGCCTTCTTCGCATCCAACCGGTCCTTGTCGTCGGTGAGCTTGGGGCCCTTGAGCGTAATGGCGGCCCGAATCGTCAACTTTTTCTTGTAAAGCCCCGGCGCAAGCTCGATGACGTCTCCGTCCTTTGCGCTTTCAACAATGCGCGCAAAGTCGTCGGCAGGCGTGAGCTTGATGTGCGCGGCCCAGGCCCCTTGGCTCAGCGCGAGCGCGAGCGCAACCACTGCCGCAGCCGCGGCAGCCGAAAGCGGGAAAAAACGAGCAAACCCTCGGCGCATTACTGTTCCAGGAGCTCAAGCGTGACGTCGGCATAGCGGTAGAGCTTGCCGCCCTCGCGCGCCATGAATTCGCGCGCGGCTGCTTCGGTGCTGAAGGCAGCGGGTTCGTTGCCCATGACGCCGTCGATCTTGTGTCCATAGACGTACCAGAGATTCTTTGCGTCGACCAGGGCCGCATCGTCGGGCGTGGCCCAGGAGGTCTTGGCGAGGTCATGAATGAAGAAGGCCTTGAGACGCCGGGCGTTTTCAGGTTGCAGCGCAAACGTAAAGGCGTCGCGCCCGGAGCAGAACTTGGTGGGCTGCTCGACGTCCTTGATGTAGATCTCGGCCTTGGGGCCCTCGTAGTGCACGATCACCATGCCGCACAGATGGCAGCGGTCATGCGCCCCGATGGGCTGCGGGGTGTAGACGGTCTTCTGCTCGTCCTCTCCGCACCCGGAAAGCGTAAAAACCATGGCGGCCGCAGCCGCCAGAATCAGCATGCGCTTCACTTTGTGTCGTGCTCCCTACTTGTCGCGTCCTTCTTCTCTTTTGGACTGCCTCAGCAACCTCGGCGGCCTTAGTACTTCGCCTTGCAGCCGAGCACCTCGGCCGTGAGATCCTCAAGGCGATAGATCGTGCCGCCGTAGGTCTTCTGGAAGGCGCGCGCGTCGCGCTCCTGCCTGAAGGCCGCAAGCGACGGCCCCATGACCGCCTTCATCAGGGAACCGTAGACAAACCACGCGTCCTTGACGTCAACCATTGTATCGGCCTTGGGACGTTTCCAATCATTGTCGGCAACGTCGTGCATCCAGACCGTCTTCACGCGCTTGCCCGCCTTGAGGGCCTCGAGCATCCCGCAGACGGCGCCGCGCGCCGAGCAGTACTTGAGCACTTGACCGTCTTCGAACTCAAGCGCGCCCTTAGGGCCGGGGTACTTCGTAATCCACATGCCGCAGGAT
>USAL01000137.1 GCA_900552545.1 uncultured Sutterella sp.
CGTTTGACCGAGTCCTGCACACCCTCCTTCGCGGTTGGCTCTCAAAGCCGGCTGCTGTTGTCGACATGCGACAGATGCCAACAACAGGCTAAAGCCGCCTACAGATCCGTCGCTTCGCGCCGGCTTGCCAATGCCGCCATCGCAAGCGCCTCGGACAACGACGGATGCGGATGCATCACAAGCCCCAGATCCTCGGCGGCGGCTCCGAAGGCCATGGCGGCCGCGGCTTCCGCGCAGAGGTCGGCAGCGCCTTCACCGACGATGTGTTCGCCCAAAATCCGGTCGGTTGCGGCCTCGCACACCACCTTCACAAAGCCCGTCGTCTGGGCCTGCGCCTTGGCACGGCCGTTGGCGGCAAAGGGACACACGCCCGTGCGCACGGCAATGCCGCGGCTTCGGGCGGCCTCCTCGGTCTCGCCCACCCAGGCGACCTCGGGGTCGATGTAGACCACGGCAGGCACCGGCGACTCATAGCGCACGGGGCGGCCAGAAGCGATGCTGCGGGCCACGTTCACACCCTGCTCGTGCGCGTAGTGCGCAAGCTGAATGCTCCCTGCGGCGACGTCGCCCGCGGCCCACACGCCCGGCAGGTTCGTGCGCCCGCAAGCGTCGACCTCGACGTAGCCGCGCGTGTCGAGCTTTAAGCCCACCGACTCAGGCGCAAGGTTGGGCGCAAGCGACGTGCGGCCTGCGGCCACAAGAAGCTTTTCAAAGACGTATTCGTTTCGGGTGCCGTTTTTGTCGACGGTCGAGACCTTGACGCCTTCGGTCGTCTTTTCAACGGCCTCCACGCGCACGCCCATGTGAAACACGAGGCCCTGCTTCTTCAACTCGCCCTTGACGGTTCTGCGCATCACCGCATCGGTCGAGGGCAGGATGTCGCGCGCGACGTCAAAAAGCGTCACCTCGGTTCCCAGGCGGCTCCAGACGCTTCCGAGCTCGAGGCCGATCACGCCCGCACCGATCACGCCGAGGCTCTTGGGCGCTTCCGTAAACTTGAGCGCTCCCGTGTGCGAGACGATCACCTTTTCGTCGAACTCGATGCCGGGCAGCGCCCTTGCCTTCGTGCCGCAGGCAATGATGACGTTGCGCGCGAGGATCCGTTCGTGTTCGGCACCGTCGGCAGAGTCAACGGGCGTCACCCCCACGGCCCAGCGCTCGCCCTCGCGGGCTTCGAATTTGGCCGTCGCAGCGACGGCGCGCACGTGGTACTTCGTGAACAGCTGCGAGAGACCCTTGTTGGAGCTCTTGACGCAGGAGGCGCGGTGTGCTTGCATGCGCGCATAATCCATCGTCACGCCCTTGGGATCGATGTCAATGCCGAAGACCTCAAGGCCGTGGGAAAGAGACGCGTAGGCGTGGCTAGCCGCCAAAAGCGCCTTGCTCGGAATGCAGCCCATGTTGGCGCACACGCCGCCCCAGGCACCGCAGGCGCCATCGTCGGGGTTCACCATCGCATCGACGATGACGGTCGAGAGCCCGGCCTGCGCCGCACGAATGGCGGCCGGGTACCCGGCCGGGCCCGCGCCGATCACGAGAACGTCGCATTCAGTCGTTTTGATCTGCATCGGCTGCCCCCATTAGATGTCAAGAAGAATGCGCGCAGGATCTTCGAGCGCTTCCTTCATCGCCATAAGGCCAAGAACAGCTTCGCGGCCATCGATCAGACGATGGTCGTAGGAGAGCGCAAAGTAGTTCATGGGCCGGATCACGATCTGATGGTCGACAACCACAGGGCGCTCGCGCGTGGCGTGAATGCCGAGAATGGCCGACTGCGGCGGATTGATGATGGGTGTCGACATCAGCGATCCAAAGACCCCGCCGTTTGAAACCGTAAACGTCCCGCCCGTGATCTCCTCGAGCTTGAGCTTGCCGCTTGCAGCACGCTTGGCGTAGTCGGCGATTTCAATTTCAATTTCGGCAAAGCTCTTTTGATCGGCGTTGCGGATGACCGGAACGACCAAACCGCGCTCGGTTCCGACTGCCACGCCCACGTCGATGTAGCCGTGATAGATCACGTCGCGCCCATCGATCGAAGCGTTCAACACCGGGAACTTGCGAAGCGCATAGACCGCGGCCTTCACGAAGAACGACATGAAGCCAAGCTTGATGCCGTACTTCTTTTCAAACTTTTCCTTATAGCGGGCGCGAAGCGCCATCACGGCGCTCAAGTCCACCTCGTTGAAGGTGGTGAGCTGCGCGGACTGCTGCTGGCTTGCAAGCAAACGTTCGGCAATCCTCGCGCGCAGGCTCGTCATCGGCACGCGCTGCTCGGGCCGCCCGTAGGGATCAGCAGGAACGGTCGTGCCGTGAGCCTTGGGAGCCTGCGCCTTCGGCACCGAAAGAGGCTGGGAAAGCGTCGGAATATCGGGCGCGATGCTCGTGGGCGCAATCGGCGCAGCCGCAGCAGAGTGGACCGCCTCGACGTCGGCGCGCGTGACGCGGGCTCCGACGCCCGTGCCCGCGATGCCGGCGGGATCGAGGCCCGCGCGCTGCGCGGCAAGTGCTGCCGAAGGCATGACGCGCTCGAAAGGAGCTGCAGCGGCGGCAGCGGGCGCTGCCGACTCCTGTGCCGGAGCCTGAGCCTGCGCTGCAGCTGCGGGAGCGGCAGCGGCGGCCTTCTCGGCAATCGTGCAGAGCTCCTCGTCGCTATGCACCACGTCGCCCGTCTGGTGAAGGATGCGGCCCACGACGCCAGCGGCCGGGGACGGCACCTCCATGATGACCTTGTCGGTTTCGATTTCCACGAGCACCTCGTCGACGGCGACCGCGTCGCCCTCCTGCTTGTGCCAGGACAAAACGGTGGCTTCGCTCACGGACTCCGAGAGCTGAGGAACCTTGACTAAAACTTCACTCATGATGGATCAATCACACTAAAAATTGGCAGATGCTGCGGTCGTCGCCCGCAGGCAGAATGGCGTCGATCGGACCAAAGGCCTCGGCAAGAAGCCGCTTTTGCTGCTCGGCGTGGCGCCGTACGTAGCCCACGGCTGGCGACGAGCTCTCGGGGCGTCCGGCGTAACCAAGGGGTCTCCCGCCGATCATCATCGCAGGACGCGGCGCGATGTAGCTCCAAGGGCCCTGGTTTCTCGGCTCGTCCTGGCACCAGACGAATTCGGAGGCGTTGGGGTACTTCGCAAACTCTTCCTGCAGCATCCCGCGGTTCAACGGATAGAGCTCCTCGATGCGCACGAGAGCGGCCTCGTCGGTCTTGCCCTGCTCTTCGCGCTTCTTGACAAGGTCGTAGTAGACCTTGCCCGAGCAGCAGATGATGCGCTTTACCTTTCCCGGATCCTTGATCGAGGCGTCGCCGATCACCGGCATGAAGCGCCCGTTGGCAAGCTCTTCAAGAGTCGTCACCGCGCCCTTGCTTCGCAGAAGCGACTTGGGCGTAAAGACGATCAAGGGCTTTCTGAAGTCGCGCACGAGCTGCCGGCGCAGCAGATGAAAGAGCTGCGAGGCGTTCGTGGGCTGCACGACCTGCATGTTGAGGTCGGCCGCAAGCTGCAGGAACCGCTGCACGCGCGCGGAGGAGTGCTGAGGGTCCTGGCCCTCGTAGCCTTGCGGCAGCATCACCATAAGGCCCGAGAGCTGGCCCCACTTCACTTCGCCCGAGCTGATGAACTGATCGATCACGACCTGCGCGCCGTTGGCAAAGTCGCCGAACTGCGCCTCCCAAATGACGAGCGCATTGGGCGAAGCGCACGAGTAGCCGTATTCAAAGCCAAGGACTGCGTTTTCCGACAACACCGAGTCAACCACCGTAAAGGGGGCCTGATCGGAGGCGACGTGCTCAAGCGGAATGTAGACGCCCTTGTCCCACTGCTCGCGGTTTTGATCGTGCAGCACTGCATGACGGTGGCTGAACGTGCCGCGGCCGCTGTCTTCGCCCGTGATGCGCACGCGGTAGTGCGCTGCCAACAAGGACGCAAACGCCAGGTGCTCGGCCATGCCCCAGTCAACCGGCGCATCACCTCGGGCCATGGCGCGTCGGTCGTTGAGAACCTTCGCAACAAGGGGGTGGAGTGCAAAGCCCTCCGGCGCAACCGTGATCGCCTCGCCCATGGCCTTGAGAACGTCGACGGGGACGCCGGTCGCCGCATCATCGGTCCAGGGCTTTCCTTCAAACGTCGCCCAGTCGACCGCATGGCGGTTCTTGACATGGGCAAGCGTCACCGACAGGGGCGGCAGTCCCTCGCGCAGACGCGCACGGGCGTCCGAGAGCATCTTTTCAGGTGCATCGGCCGCGAGCACGCCCTGCGCGACCAGCTGATCGGCATAAAGCTTTCTCGTACCCGGATGCACGGCGATCTTCTTGTACATCAGGGGCTGCGTCACCGCGGGCGTGTCCTGCTCGTTGTGCCCCAAGCGGCGGAAGCAGACGATGTCGATAAAGACGTCGCGCCGGAATTCATGGCGATATTCCATCGCGAGTTCGGTTGCCATCACGACCGCATCGGGATCGTCGCCGTTTACATGCAGCACCGGTGCTTCAATGAGCTTTGCCGCATCGGTGCAGTAGGTCATCGAGCCCTTGTCGCGGGGGTCGGAGGGCGTATACCCGATCTGGTTGTTGACGA
>USAL01000138.1 GCA_900552545.1 uncultured Sutterella sp.
GCGGTTCCTTGGGCGAAATGTTCACCGCCGCAAGCACCACCATGCAGCCGTTCGGCGTTGCCGGGCTCAAAAGCACGGCGGCGGCCTTCTCGAAAAAGATGCGAAGCGCCTGAGCAATCGGAAGACGGGATTCCTCGAACTCGGTCAAAAGACCCGTCCAGTAGGTCTTTTCGTAGTAGCGCACGGCCTCAAGAAAGAGCGTCTCCTTGGAGCCGAAGGCGGCGTAAAAGCTCGGCGGATTGATGCCGATCGCCTTGCAGATGGCGGCAACCGAAGCGGGCTCGTAGCCAAGCTCCCAGAAGATGCGAAGCGCCTTCTGAAGCGCTTCTTCGCGATCAAAGGTCCGCGGCCGTCCTTTCGTGCAGCTCTTTGTGCAGGCTTTCGTGCTGCCGGATGATCCCTTTTGCTCTGGTCGGGCGAGGGGCTCCTTCTCCTTTTCGGGGGCTGTTGCGGAAGCGGTCTTGGCTGAAAGTTTGGACATCATCGTCATCGGACTTATCGAAAATATCGGGCAGGGCGCCGTTTTGAAGCCGGGCGCCCTGAACCCCGAAGCGCAGAGCAAATCGTTTTGACTGCGGTCGATTTTAACGCAAAAAATAACGATCACTACAAAATGAGACGGCCGCCGTCATGCCGCTGCGACGGTCCACAAACACGCGGCTTGATGCGGGCGCAAAGCCCTGATGCTGCAGGAAGGCGCCGGAAAGAGGCCAAAAAATGCGCCAAAAAGCGCGGCCTGAGCCCGTGCGGGCGTTGAGAGCGGCTCTTTGATTGGGCTAAAATCCGTCGATTGTCCCGGTTCGACGACCGGGTCCGGCCGATTTCGCGTACGGGGTGCGCTTGAGGACCGGGTTCTTTACGTCGATCCGTGCAGATCGTCGGCAGGCTGAGGGCTTCTGCCGACCGTAACAAATGCAAAGGAATCCACATGCTTCTTGAGCTTTTCCGCAATCACAAGCGCTGGCTGATGTTCATCGCCATGATTCTTGTGATTCCCAGCTTTGTCGTCACTGGCATCTATTCGTACAACCGCATGATCAGCGACGACGGCGCCATTGCCAAGGTCGACGACGTCTCGATCCTGCCGCAGCAGTTCGATGAGGTGAAGCGCCAGCAGCTTGAGACGCTGCGTGAGCGTCTGGGCGAGAACTTCCGCAGCAACATGCTCGATTCGCGCGAGGCGCGCGTGGCGCTCTTAAAGCGCATCATGAGCGACCGTGCGTTGATCGGCGAAGTCTCGCTTGAAAACGTCGAGGTGAGCGAAGCTACTGCAATCGAGCTCATCAAGACGCTGCCCGCCTTCCAGCAGGACGGCAAATTCAGCCCGACGGCCTATCAGAACTTCCTCGCAAGCCGCGGCTACTCGGACGAGTACTTCGTGTCGATCATGCGCGGCGACATCGCCCGCGAACTCCTCACCTCGGGCGTGACGCGCTCGGTGATCGTTCCGAAGACGCTCTCCCAGCAGCTCTTTGATCTCTTGAACGAAAAGCGCGACGTGGCCGTCTACACGGTGCCGAGCGCCGACTTCATGAAGTCGATCAAGATTACCGACGAGGACGCCCGCAGCTTCTGGACCAACAATCAGAAGCTCTTTGAACGTCCCGACGAGATCGACATCGAGTACGTGGTGCTCACGCCCTCGCTTTTTGCGAACGTGCAGCCCACCGAAGAAGACATCAAGAGCTTCTACGAGCAGAATCCCAACCGTTTCCGTGCGGCTGAAGAGCGCCGCGCAAGCCACATCCTCGTCGATCTCTCCGAGGGCGAGGAAAAGGCCAAGGCCAAGGCCGACGAGATCATGAAGGCTGTTGAAGCCGCGCCCGGCGACTTTGAAAAGATCGCCCGCGAGAAGTCTTCCGACCCGGCAAGCGCCAAGGACGGGGGCGATCTGGGCTTTTTCGGCCGCGGCATGATGGTGCCGCAGTTTGAAGAGGCGGTCTTCAAGGCCAAGAAGGGCGACATCGTCGGCCCGGTGAAGAGCGAGTTCGGCTACCACATCATCAAGGTGACCGACGTCAAGGCCGAGAGCGTGCGTCCGCTCTCGGAGGTACGCGACGAGATCGTGCGCCTTTATCAGGAGCAGGAAAGCCAGAAGCGCTTTGCCCAAGAGGCCGAGAACTTCAGCAACATGGTCTACGAGCAGAGCGATACGCTTGCTCCCGTCGTTGAGAAGTACGGCATCAAGGCGCAGATTCTGAAGGGCCTCACCGCCGAAGGTCCCTCGGATCCCGCGGTGAAGAAGCTCATCAACCAGCACGTCGTCGAGAGCCTCTTTGCTGAAGAGTGCCTGCGCGAGAAGCGCAACACCCAGGCGATCGAAGTCTCCTCCAACACTCTCGTTGCCGCGCGCGTGACGGCCTATCGTCCGACGCACGTCATGAGCTTTGAGGAAGCCCGCAGCGACATCATGGCGCGCCTCACGCGGGAGCGTGCGCTTGACGAGGCTTCCGCCAAGGGCGGTGAACTTTTGAAGAGCCTGCGCTCGGGCAAGGCCGATGCCGTGAAGTTCGGCGACACGATGACGCTTTCGCGCGGCAAACCGCAGAACCAGAGCTTTGAGCTCATCAACGCCGTCATGCGCGTGCCCGCCAAGGAACTGCCGGCCTACGTCGGCGTGCGTACGGCCGACGGCTTCCAGATCGCGCACGTGACGAAGTCCGATCTGCCGCCCGCGACCGACGGCGACCTGAGCCTCGGCGCCAACGAACTCGCGCAGATGTTCGGCCCGTCGGATCTCACCATGTACTACGACGCGCTGCGCACCAAGCACGAGGCCGTGATCCTGAGCGATCAGTACAAGCCCGAGACTGAAGCGGCCGACGCCGCTCAGAAGCCCGCGCAGAACTAAGCGGCTTTGGTCTTTAGCAGACACGAAAAACGCCCCGGTTTCGGGGCGTTTTTCGTGTCTGCGGCCTGTGCGATTTTATGGGTGTTCGGGGTGTTTGAAATCGGTGAGGAATCGTCGGCGGTGTCCGGCGCCTTTTATCGCCCTTATTACCATCATCGCCTTTACTGCAGGATGCGCCCGTCGCGACCGGGTGAGGGGATTGGCGGCCGCACCCGCACCGGCGGCAAGGATCGAACCTGAGACTTTGAAGACGGTGGAGAGGCTGAAGAGGGGCGCTCTCCAAAAAGGTAAAGCGCCAAAAAAATGGGCTTTCAAAGATCGTCTGAAAGGACGTCCCTGAAAGCCCCGTACTTCAAGCCGGCTGTTTCGCTGACTCAGGCCTTGCGCCTGCGGCGAAAGAGCGAGGCGGGCAGCTGCGCGATGATGATCGCCGCAAGCATGAAGGCGCAGCCGCCGAGCTCGCGCAGCGTGAGCGTCTGGTTCATGATGAGCCAGCCCATCAGAACGCTCACCATGCTTTCGGCGCTCAGGATGATCGAGGCGATGGTGGGGTGTACGCCGTTTTGCGCGACGATCTGAAGCGTGTAGGCGATGCCGTTGCTCATGATGCCGGCGTAGGCGATGGCGGGCAGCGCTGCAAGAAGCTGCGCAAGCGTCGGGGGCTCATAGATGAGCATGAGTACCAGGCCCCAGAGGCTTCCCGTGAAAAACTGAATGCAGCTCATGCGCACGCAGTCCACAAGCGGCGCAAACCGATCGATCACGAGAATGTGCACGCTGAAGGAAAAGGCGCAGGCAAGCACGAGTGCGTCGCCGATCGAAAGCGAAAATTCACCCTTGGGCATGCAGAGAAAATAAAGGCCAACAAGTGCGAGCACCACGGCCACCCAGACGTTGAGGCTCGTGCGGCGCCCGATGAGGATGCCCGCTAGGGGCACGATCACGATGTAAAGGCTCGTGAGAAACCCGGCCTTGCCCACGGCCGTATAAAGAAGCCCGAACTGCTGCAGAGACTCGGAAATAAAAAGCACCGTGCCGCAGCAAAAGCCCCCGAGCCAGAGCGTGGGATTCTTCCAGGCATCGGCAGGTTTGACGCCCTTCATGGTTTCCGATCGGTTTTCCGCACGCGAACGGTCTTGGGCCTTGTGCCGCTCCCGGCTCGTCCAGACGTCAAGAATCGGGATCAGAACCAGAAGAAAGCAGCCGCCCAGAAGCGAGCGTGCCCAGGTGAAGGTAAAGGGACTCACGTGCTCCATGCCGAGCGCCTGAGCGACGAAGCCCGAGCCCCAGATGACGGCCGTGATGAAAAGCAGGAAATAGTTTCGGGTTTCGCGCGACATAAAACGGCATGCCCCGGCAGTTGCAGTGGTTGGAAGGGTGTCAAGTCGCACGCCAAAGCAATCTGCCCGCACGAAGGCGGGCAGATTGGCGTGCTCAACGGGATCTGGGAGCGGCCTCAAGCCAAAACGCAAAGGCGCGGCTTGAGAGCGCTCGTAGAGGGGATCGCCCGAGCGCAGCAGCAAGCGGGCGATTTCGGCTGCGTTGTGCAGGTCGAGCTTGCGGTAGGCCGAACCGCGGTGCACCTGCACCGTCTTTTCGCTGATGCCGAGGTTTTCGGCAACCTGCTTGTTGCTCATGCCGTGGGCGACCATGCGGATCACCTCGCGCTCGCGCTGCGTGAGCTGCTCAAGACGGCTGCGGATGGTGGACAGTTCCATCTCCGTGCGG
>USAL01000139.1 GCA_900552545.1 uncultured Sutterella sp.
CGCTCGATGTCGCCTTCGGCGGCCGGCACGAGCTTGTGGATGATGGTTTCAACGTCTTCGCCCACGTAGCCAGCCTCAGTGAGGGTCGTCGCGTCGGCAATCGCAAAGGGGACGTTCAAAACCTTCGCAAGCGTCTGCGCGAGCAGGGTCTTGCCCGAGCCGGTCGGACCGATGAGAAGGATGTTCGACTTCTGCAGCTCGACGTCGTTGTTGCGGTTCATGTGCTGCAGGCGCTTGTAGTGGTTGTAGACCGCGACCGAGAGCACGCGCTTGGCCTTGGTCTGGCCGATGACGTAGCTTTCAAGATGCGCGTAAAGCTGCTGCGGCGTCGGAATCGGCGCCTTGAGGATGTCCTCGGCAGCCGAATGGGAGGCTTCAGAGGCCCCCTCCTCGGCTTCGTCGGCGCCGAGGCTCTTGTAGAGACCCCGGATGCAGCGGTCGCAGATGTAAATGCCGCGGCCCGTGTCAAAGAGCGACTTCACGTCGGCCTTGTGGCGGCCGCAGATCGAGCAGCGGCGCTCGATCGAATCATCAGATTGCGTCATGACCCAAAAAAGAATTCTGCTGTTGCGTCGTCAAAAAACTGCAGCGACAAGCGGACGTTTCAATGGCCGCCCTCCTGTCGCGCAGACTGAAATGGGGGCGCGTGCCTCTTGCGTTGGCGCCCCCGGTGCGTGCCTTCAGTGCTTAGGCGCGCTTTTCGTAAATCTTGTCGATGAGGCCGTACTTCAGGGCTTCGGCCGGACTCATGTAGTTGTCGCGGTCGGTATCGCGCGTGATGGTCTCGATGCTCTGACCGGTGCGCTCGGCGAGGATCTCGTTGAGAATGCCCTTCAAGTCCTGGATTTCGCGCGCCTGGATCTGGATGTCGCTTGCCATGCCGCGGCTGCCGCCCGAGGGCTGGTGAATCATGATGCGCGAGTGCGGTAGCGACGAGCGCTTGCCCTTGGCGCCGGCGGCAAGCAGAAACGCCCCCATCGAGGCCGCCATGCCCACGCAGATCGTCTGCACGTCGGGCTTGATGAACTGCATCGTATCGTAGATGCCGAGACCGGCGTAGACCGAGCCGCCGGGGCTGTTGATGTAAAGCGAGATGTCCTTTTCGGGATTTTCGCTTTCAAGGAAAAGCAGCTGCGCGATCACGAGGTTGGCGCTTTCGTCGTTGACTTCACCGTTCAAAAAGACGATGCGCTCGCGCAGAAGGCGCGAGTAGATGTCGAAGCTGCGCTCGCCGCGGCCGCTTTGCTCAATCACCATCGGAATGAGCATGTCGTTGGTACGATAGTTCATCTCTGAAAAAATTCCTGAAAAAACTGTTGTGTCGCTTGACGGCGGCCGCCTCAAAACGCGAAAAAGCGGAAAAATGTAACTTCGCGCCCTTTACCCCGCTTTTGTCTTCAAGCGCCTGATGCGACCGGCTCCAGCAGCTACTCTAGAGCGTGCTGCGGCAACTTATGCCGCAGCGCGTTCGCAGCGCTTGAGCTTGCCGTGATTAGGCGGCAGCGGCTTCGTTGCCCATGAGCTGATCGAAGGCGATCGCCTCATCGGTCGTCTTGGCCTTGCCGAGAACGAAGTCGACGAGCTTGGCTTCAATCACGCCTTCGGCGACGCGGTTGGCCTGCTCCTGCTGGCCCATGAGCCACTTCACCATCTCTTCGGGCTGCTGGTAGGCGGAGGCGCTCTCGCGGGCGCGGGCTTCGACCTCTTCACGCGAGGCGCCGATCTTGTTCTCGCCAACGATGTGAGCAAGCATCAGCGACAGACGCACCTGGCGCTGGGCGGGTTCGCGCAGCAGATCCTGCGGTAAGTCCTCGGGCTTCTTGTCCTTGATGCCGGAGGCGCGCAGCGTGTTTTCGGCAATGCGCATCATCTCGTCGCGCAGCATGACCTGCGGGATCGGGAAATCGCACAGCTTGTAGACGGCTTCGAACACTTCGCCGCGGGTGCGGTTCTCGAGGCGGGCCTTCACTTCGCGCTCAAGATTGCTCTTGATTTCGGCGCGCATCTTCTCGACCGAGTCAAGGCCGAGGCTCTTGGCGAACTCTTCGTTCACCTCGGGGTAGACGGGCTTTTCAACCTTCTTGCAGTCGACCTTGAAGGTGGCCTTCTTGCCGGCGAGCTCGGCGTTGCCGTAGTTGGCCGGGAAGGTCAGATCGAAGGACTTGCTTTCGCCGGCGGCCATGCCGGTCACGGCGGCTTCGAACTCGGGGAGCATGCGGCCCTGGGCGAGAACGAACTGGAAGCCCTGAGCGGAGCCGCCCTCGAAGGCCTTGTCGTCGATCGAACCCGCGAAATCCACGGTCACCTTGTCTTCGGCGGCAGCCTTGCGGCCGTCTTCAGCTTCGTACGTGGCGCGCTGCTTGACGATGATGTCGATCGTCTTCTGCACGGCTTCGTCGGTCACCGGGCAGGTGTAGCGCTTGAGCTCAACGCCGCTGAAGTCGGGCGTCTTGCTCTCGGGCATCGTCTCGAAGGTGAGACGGAACTTCATGCCTTCGCCCTCGACGGGTTCAGCGGAAGCCTGGCCCACGACCTGGAAGCCTTCCTTGGCGACGGCGGCGCGGTAGCCCTCGTCGATCAGGCGGTTGAGGACGCGGTTGTTCGCCTCAAAGCCGTAGGCAGCCTCGATCATCTTGGCCGGGACGTGGCCGGGACGGAAGCCGGGCATCTTGGCGGTCTTGCCGATGCGCTTCAATTCGGCCTTGACGCCGTCCTTGAGCTTGTCCTGATCAATCGTGATCTCCACGCTCTTCTCGAGCGGGTTCTTGGCGGGCTCTTCAGCCTTCGCCTCGGGAGCCTGAGCGGCGGCTTCAGTCTTGGCAGCTTCTTCGGCCTTGACGGCTTCTACATTGTCAGTCATTGGAACTTGATTCTTCATGCATGCGCCCGCAGCCGTTGGGTCTGAGAGAACAACCGATCCGCCACGCGGACACAAGCTCTGAGTCCGGCGACAGCGCTGCGAAGCTAGGGTTAAAAAATTCTTTCCGCCAAAAGGACGCCGGATGATTCTCAAAACGTCGGGAAAATCCGCCGCGAGCACCCTGTGTCTTTTTGCGGGCGACAAAAGTCGGCGCATGAGTCATGCGCCTGAAACGCCGCATTATACTAAATCGACTCGTTTTTCGGTGACGGCCCGGCATAACCGAGGCGGCGCGCCCGCCAAAGTCTGCCGAAGACAGTCAAACCCCGCCCAAGCCCGCCGGCCCGCAATTTTCCCCCTCTTGCCTTCAATTGCCCCCTGTCCGCGCGGGAGCGCCGGGGCTCGTCGGTTAAAATGGACCGCCGCCCGAGTGAGGATTTCTTCCTCACGGGGGGCGCACCGCAGTCGCCGGACGCCCGGCGCACGTACGGATGCGAAGGCTAAAAGGCGAAAAGACCTGCGAAAGTTCTTCGGCAGTCATCGACGACAAGTCGCGCCTTTTTCAAGCACGCATCCTTTTTGACGCACTTTCCTCACAAAGGAATAACCCTACGATGAGCAAGCTCTATCTCGGCTTTGACGCCGGCACGCAGAGCGTCAAGGTCGCCGTCTACGACGAAACCTTCAAGGCGCTCTCCTCGCACAGTCTTTCCACGACCCTTCACTATCCCCACCCGGGTTGGGTGCAGATGGACGTCGAGGAGTTCTTTCAGCTCACGGTCGAGTGCATCCGGCAGTGCGTCGAAGACATCCGCGGCAAGGGCTACGATCCGGCCGACATCGCAGCCGTCATGGGCGACGGCATCATCTGCGGCATCGCCGGCATCGATGAAAACGGCAAGGCCGTCACCCCCTACATCAACTATCTCGACAGCCGCACGCAGACCGACTGCGACGCGATCAACGCGCTCAACCTCGACATCTGGGGGCGCGAGACCGGCAACCCCGAGGCAAACTGCATGTTCCCGGCGATGTTCGCGCGCTGGCTCTTAAAGAACGACCGCAAGTTCGCCGAGCGCGGCGTGAAGTTCGTGCACAACGCCCCGTACATTCTCATGAACCTCGCGGGGCTCAAGGCCGCGGACGCCTTCATCGACTGGGGCGCGATGTCGGGCTGGGGCCTCGGATACAAGGTCGAGGAAAAGTGCTGGTCGCCCGAGCAGCTTGAAATCCTTGGAATCGACGAGCGGTACCTGCCGCGCATTCTCAAGCCCTGGGACGTCGTGGGCGGCATCAGCAAGGAGGTGGCCGAGCGTACGGGCCTCGTCGCAGGCACCCCGGTGTGCGCGGGCGCAGGCGACACCATGCAGTCGATGCTGGGATCGGGCGTATTCGAAGCCGGCCAGGGCGTTGACGTGGCAGGCACCTGCGCCATGTTCTGCGTATCCACCAAAGGCATTGTTCCGGAACTCTCCAAGAAGGGCTCTGGTCTGATCTTTAACAGCGGTACGCTTGAAAACACTTATTTCTATTGGGGATTCATCCGTACAGGCGGCTTGTCACTTCGCTGGTTCAAAGACAACATCTGCCAGAAAGCTGTCGATTCTAGCTACTACCGCATTCTGTCGGAGAAAGCCGAAGAAGTGCCCGCGGGCAGCAACGGCGTCGTGTTTCTCCCCTATCTC
>USAL01000140.1 GCA_900552545.1 uncultured Sutterella sp.
CGAGAAGAACAAGGCGGCCGAAGCCGCCGCTGCTGAAAAGACCGCGCAGGGCGCAGGCGCCGAGCCCGCACCCGAGCTCGGCGACGCTGATCCGGCCGTCGACCTTGCCGCGCAGCTTGCGGCCGCGCAGGCCAAGGCTGCGGAGAACTTTGATCTCTACGTGCGCGCCGTGGCCGAAATGGAAAACGTGCGCCGCCGCTGTGCCGATGACGTGCAGAAGGCGCAGAAGTTCAGCATCGAGAAGTTTGCGCAGAACCTTCTGCCCGTGGTCGACAGCCTGGAGAAGGCGCTCGAGGCCTGTGCCGACATCGAAGGCCCGATGCGCGACGGTCTGCTTGCGACGCACCGTCAGTTCATGCATGCGCTTGAGGTGAGCGGCATGAGTCCGATCGATCCCGCGGGCGGCAAGTTCGATCCCAACACCCAGCAGGCGATCTCGATGGTTCCCGCCACCGAGGGCAAGACCTCGGGCGACGTCGCGCAGGTCTTCCAGCACGGCTGGAAGATCCATGACCGCGTGCTGCGCCCGGCCATGGTGAGCGTCGTGCAGGGCTAGACGCCCCGCTCATCCGCCCCTTGGAACACACCGCCCGGAGTCTTGAAAAGGCCTCCGGGCGAAATTTTTGGTTTGCCCCGTTGAATTTTTCAGGGCCGTCCCCATATAGGGGTTATGAGCGACGGCGGCCCCCGGGATAAAGCCCCGGGAAAGGTCGTCGGACAAAGGATTTCATTCAACGATACCTATTGGTTGCGGGCGTCGATCCTCACGGTGAGGCGCCCGGCAGAGACAAGTAAAAGGATTCGACAACATGGCAAAGATCATTGGCATTGACCTTGGCACTACCAACTCGGCCGTAGCCATCATGGAAGGCGACAAGGTTCGTGTGATCGAAAATTCCGAAGGCGCCCGTACGACGCCCTCCATCGTTGCCTACATGGACAACGGTGAAATTCTGGTCGGCGCAACCGCCAAGCGTCAGGCCGTCACCAATCCCAAGAACACGCTGTTTGCCGTGAAGCGTCTGATCGGCCGTCGTTATGAAGACGCCGAGGTCCAGAAGGACATCTCGCGCGCTCCCTTCAAGATCGTGCGTGCCGACAACGGCGACGCATGGGTTGAGGTGCTCGACGGCAAGAAGCTCGCCCCGCAGCAGGTCGCGGCCGAAGTGCTGCGCAAGATGAAGAAGACCGCTGAGGACTACCTCGGCGAGCCGGTGACGGAAGCCGTGATCACGGTGCCCGCCTACTTCAACGACAGCCAGCGTCAGGCCACGAAGGATGCCGGCCGCATCGCCGGTCTCGAAGTGAAGCGCATCATCAACGAGCCCACGGCTGCGGCTCTTGCCTTCGGCCTTGACAAGATGGGCTCCGAAGACCGCAAGATCTGCGTCTACGACTTGGGCGGCGGCACGTTCGATATTTCCATCATTGATTTGGCCGATATCGATGGTGATAAGCAATTTGAAGTGCTTTCAACAAACGGTGATACCTTCTTGGGTGGCGAAGACTTTGACCAACGTATCGTTGATTATCTCATCACCGAATTTAAGAAAGACACGGGTGTTGACCTTAGCAAAGACATCATCGCTTTGCAGCGCTTGAAGGATGCTGCTGAAAAGGCCAAGATTGAGTTGTCCAGCCGTCAGGAAACGGAAATCAACCTGCCCTACATCTCGGCAGACCAGACCGGTCCGAAGCACATGAACATCACGATCACCCGTGCCAAGTTCGAAAGCATGGTCGAGGATCTGGTGCAGCGCACGATCGAGCCCTGCCGCAAGGCGCTCAAGGATGCGCATCTGTCGATTTCGGATGTCTCCGACGTCATTCTCGTGGGCGGCCAGAGCCGTATGCCCCGCGTGCAGGAAGTGGTGCGCGAGTTCTTCGGCAAGGCACCCCGTAAGGACGTCAACCCCGACGAGGCCGTCGCCATCGGTGCGGCCATTCAGGGTCAGGTTCTCACGGGCGAGCGCCACGACGTGCTGCTGCTTGACGTGACGCCTCTGACGCTCGGCATTGAAACGCTGGGTGGCGTGATGACCGCGATGATCAAGCGCAACACCACGATTCCGACCAAGCACTCGCAGGTGTTCTCGACGGCCGAAGACAATCAGCCTGCCGTGACCATCAAGGTCTACCAGGGCGAACATGAAATGGCCGCCTCGAACAAGCTGCTCGGCGAATTCAACCTCGAAGGCATTCCGCCGTCTCCGCGTGGACTGCCTCAGATTGAGGTGACGTTCGATATCGACGCCAACGGCATTCTTCACGTCGGCGCCAAGGACAAGGCAACCGGCAAGGAGAACACGATCACCATCAAGGCAAGCTCCGGCTTGAGCGAAGAGGAGATCAAGAGCATGGTTGCCGCGGCCGAAGCCAACAAGGCCGAGGATCACCGTCGCTTCGAGCTCGCGCAGTCCCGCAACCAGGCTGATGCCGCCGTGGCGCAGGTGCAGAAGACCCTCAAGGATCTCGGCGACAAGGTTGACGGCGCTGATCGCGCTGCCTGCGAGTCCGCTATCAAGGACGTTGAGGCGCAGGTCAAGGGCGAGAACAAGGAAGCCATTGACAAGAGCGTCGAGGCGCTGATGGCCGCCGCGCAGAAGATCGGCGAGAAGCTCAACAAGGCTGCCGCCGCGCAGCAGCAGTCTGCTGGCGCCCAGCAGGCTCCGGGCAACGCCGGTGCTTCGTCTTCGAGCAAGCCCGAGGACGACGTGGTTGACGCCGACTACAAGGAAGTCAAGCACTAATGCAGCCTCTCCGGGGTCCGGCGACGGACTTCGGAGGCGATCGGCGGTTTGACTGCATCAAGCCGCCGGTCGTGCCGACGAAGAAGGTCGAAGATCACCGCACAACAAGCTGCGGCGTGTTTTCGACCTTCAAACTGTTTGTAACGAGTGAGCAACTAACCTATGGCTGATCAGGATTATTACGAGGTACTCGGAGTAGCCCGTGGTGCCACGGATGACGAAATCAAGAAGGCGTATCGCCGTCTGGCGATGAAGTATCACCCCGACCGCAACAACGGCGACAAGGCTGCTGAAGAAAAGTTCAAGCAGGTGGGCGAGGCCTACTCCGTGCTCTCTGATCCGCAGAAGCGCGCTGCCTATGACCGCTACGGCAAGGCCGGCATTGATCCGAGCGCTGCGGGCGGAGCCGGCGGCTTCGGCGGTTTCGGCGGCTTCGGCCAGGGTGGGTTCTCGGACTTCAGCGACATCTTCTCGGAAATCTTCGGCGGCGGCGCCGGCGGCGGACGTCGCGGGCATCGCGGTCCGCAGGCTTTCCGCGGCAACGACGTCAACTATTCGCTTGAGATCACGCTCGAGCAGGCCGTCAACGGCGCCAAGACCGACATCCGCGTGCCGGTCTGGGAGGAGTGCCAGACCTGCCACGGCACTGGCTGCAAGCCGGGCACGAGCAAGAAGCCCTGCTCGCACTGCGGCGGTACGGGCACGATCAACATCAACCGCGGCTTCCTGCAGGTGCAGCAGACCTGCCCGTACTGCCACGGCACGGGCGAGGTGATCAGCGCCCCCTGCACGGACTGCAACGGCGTCGGCCGCGTGCGCCAGACGAAGACGCTCGAAGTCAACATCCCCGCGGGCATCAATCACGGCCAGCGAATCCGCATCCACGGTCGCGGCGAGCCGGGTTTAAACGGCGGCCCCAACGGCGATCTGTACGTGCAGATTCTCATCAAGCCGCATGAGATCTTCCAGCGCGACGGCGACGATCTGCATGCGGATCTGCCGATCAGCTTTGCAACGGCGGCTTTGGGCGGCGAGGTGATGGTTCCCACCATGGACACCGAGGCGCGCATCACGATCCCCGAAGGGACGCAGACCGGCAAGATTTTCCGCCTGCGCGGCAAGGGCGTGCCCAATCTGCAGACCAAGCAAAAGGGCGATCTCTACGTGCATGTCTACGTTGAGACGCCTGTGAATCTTTCGGCCAAGCAGAAGAAGCTTCTGAAGGAGTTTGACGATTCGCTCAAGGAGGGCGGCGACAAGCACTCCCCGAAGAGCACGAGCTTTCTCGACAAGATGAAGAAGTTCTTCTCTTGATGAACAAAAATGAGGGAGCGGGCAGATTTCTTCGCAGCGTGAAGCAAATCTGCAGCGCCCTTTTCACGTATGATTTCCCCGGGCTCATTGGGCCCGAAATCCCCTAAAACTGGAGAATACCGATGACGACGAAATTTGCCGGTACGCAAACCGAAAAGAATCTCTGGGCCGCTTTTGCCGGCGAATCCCAGGCCCGCAACAAGTATTCCTACTTTGCCGGCGTCGCCCGCAAGGAAGGTTTTGAGCAGATCGCCGAGATCTTCGAAGAGACCGCGAGCAACGAGCGCCAACATGCCAAGATCTGGTTCAAGCACCTCGACGGCATCGGCAACACGGCCGAGAACCTCAAGGCTGCCGCTTCCGGCGAAAACTATGAATGGACGGACATGTACGAAGGCTTTGCCAAGACCGCCGAAGAGGAAGGCTTTGCAGA
>USAL01000141.1 GCA_900552545.1 uncultured Sutterella sp.
GCGCCGAGCGCTCGTGGACAGGCCGCCGGGGCTCCTGATCGGGGAGCGCGCCGCCTGAAAATGCTTTCGGGCAGCGTCGGCAATCAAGAATTAAGCGAGGCCCGTGATCTTGCCGTTTTCAACGTTGATGTTGAAGGCGGCCGGAGCCTTGGGCAGACCCGGCATGCGCATGATGGCGCCCGTGGTGACGACCACGAAGCCGGCGCCCGCGTTGAGGATCAGGCGCTGCACCGGGAGATCGAATCCCTTGGGGGCGCCGAGGGCCTTCGGATCGGCCGTAAGCGAGAAGGGGGTCTTGGCGATGCACACCGGCAGGTTGCCGAAGCCCATGGCTTCGATCTGCTTGAGATCCTTCTGGGCGGCGGCCGACATGCTCACCGACCCCGCGCCGTAGACGCGGCGGGCAATCTTCTCGACCTTCACCATGACCGGATCGTCGGCTTCGCACGGGAAGTTCAGCGCAACGGCGGGTTCCTCGCAGGCAGCGAGAACCTCGCGGGCCACCGTTTCAGCGCCCTTGCCGCCTTCGGCAAAGCCGTCGCTCACGGCAAAGCGCACGCCGAGCTCCTTGCAACGCTCGCGCAGCACGGCCACTTCGTCTTCCGGATCCTGCGCGAAGTGGTTCATGCTCACCACGATCTTCACGCCGAAAGCCTTGAGGTTGGCGACGTGCGCATCGAGGTTGCACATGCCGGCCTTGAGGGCCTGCATGTTGGGCTTGCCGATTTCAGGCAGCGCCACGCCGCCGTGCCACTTGAGGGCCTTGAGGCTCGTGACGAGCACGACCGCCGACGGGGTGAGGCCGCACTCGCGGCACTTGATGTCGAAGAACTTCTCGGCACCGAGATCAGAACCGAAGCCTGCCTCGGTGATGGCGAATTCGCCAAGCGTCAGAGCCGCACGGGTGGCGGCAACCGAGTTGCAGCCGTGGGCGATGTTGGCGAAAGGACCGCCGTGGATGAAGGCGGGCGTGCCTTCGATCGTCTGCACGAGGTTGGGCTTCATGGCGTCAAGCAAAAGCGCCATCACGGCGCCGGTGGCGCCGAGCTCGCCGCAGGTGTAGGGCGTACCGTCCTGCTTGATGCCGAGCACGAGGCGGGCAAGACGCTTTCTGAGATCGGCTTCGCCGTCGGCCAAGCAGAGCACGGCCATCAGCTCGCTCGCAGCGGTGATGTCAAAGCCCGTTTCGGTGGGAATGCCGTTGGCGGAACCGCCGAGGCCATCCACGATGAAGCGCAGCTGGCGGTCGTTGACGTCGAGCACGCGGCGCCAGGTGACTTCTTTGAGATCCACCTGACGCTTGTGGCGGGCGTTGTCGATCAGCGCGGCGATGAGGTTGTTGGCCGCGGTGATGGCGTGAAAGTCGCCGGTAAAGTGCAGATTGATCGACTCCATCGGCAGCACCTGCGAGTAGCCGCCGCCGGCCGCGCCGCCCTTCATGCCGAAGACGGGACCGAGAGACGGTTCGCGCAGCGCGAGCACGGCCTTTTTGCCTAGACGGTTCATGGCCTGCGCCAGAGCAATCGAGGTCGTCGTCTTGCCCGAGCCCGCGGGCATGCCCGAGGTCGCGGTGACGAGGACGAGCTTGCCCTCCTGCTTGCGGTCGTCCTTGAGGCTCACCTTGGCCTTGTCCCAGCCGTAAGGCTCGAATTCTGTGTCGTCGAGCCCCCATTCGTGGGCGAGGTCGTCGATGCGCTTGAGCTTGACCTGCTGGGCAATTTCAATATCGGAAAGCATGAACTATGTGCTCCTAAAAGGTTGAAAAACGAAAAAGGGGAAAATGGCTTTTGTTTTCTGAACCTGCCCGAACCAAAAAAGGAGAAAACGAAAAAGGCTGCAGCGCTGTAATTTCTGGACTCAAGCGCTTTTTGCTCGTTCGTTCTTTTTCTCTTTTTGAGTTGGGGAAAGTGTTTCGAGGGATTTCGGCAGCACGCTGACTGGATTCGTAGGGGAGGCGCCGCAAACGGCGTCGTCTCTTCATTGAAGGCCTGAGATCACAGGATATGAATCTGCCGGAGGGGATCACAAGAATCCCGCTAGCGGCTTAGCCGACGGCCGCTCATGTCGCCTGACGCTGGGTCGTTTTGGCGGCCCAAGCGGCCCGTTGCTCGGTTTGAATGTGATCAGATCTTCGTTGGCGCGTCCTGCAGCCCAAGCTGCCGAAATCCTTCGAAAAGCGTCCGTCGTCCCCGCAAGAAGTCCGCCGTCCGCATCCCGCTTACTATGCCACAAACATCGGTGGTTGTGTTGTCTCGAAACGCCCGAAGGTGCAACAAAGCCTGTCAGTCATACGAGCGGACTAAGCCTTCGGAATCTGATCACGCGGCTGAACCTGATCCGTTAGATGAGGGTGCAGACCGTGCCTTCGCAGACTTCGCCGATGCCCCAGCCGAGCAGCCGGAGGCCGACCACGATCATCAACGCAATGAGCAACCAGACGAGAAGCTGTTTTCCATGCGGAGTAATGCGCGTCAACATAGCAACCTCCTTTGAGACTGCCGTCCGGTGAAGCTTGAAGCTTTTCCCGGACTTTGTCGATCTCATTGATTCTTTGTTTTTCTGTATCTCAATTATCTCATCTTTAAGATTCACGTAATGGAAATGTTTTCGAATGTTTCAGAAATCCCCGGCCTGGCATGATTTCTGAATGGCCGTTCAATACGTTGATCTCAAAGGGAAAGGAGGGTAGTACTTAAGGCTGAATACCTATTCAGTGAAACTGAATGATGTTCAGAATTCGTAAACATTTGTTAATGAGCCGAGAATAGAGCGAACGGCTAAAGAAAGTCGTGCCGTTTGCGCTACGGTAATGCATCAGAAACCGCACGGGATCATGCGTTCGTCAGACGTCAAAACCGGTGCGCGCCCCGTATATTCACGGGCGTTCTTAAAACGAATCCCTGACACACGTGGGGCATTCGCTCTTATCGGAGTCCCAATTAATGAAGATCCTTGTAGCGGTCAAGCGCGTCGTTGACTACAACGTCAAGGTGCATGCGCTCGCCGATCATTCGGACGTGGACATTGCCACGGCCAAGATGTCCATGAACCCCTTTGACGAAATCGCCGTGGAAGAGGCGGTGCGTCTGAAGGAAGCCGGCAAGGCCGACGAAATCGTTGCCGTGAGCATCGGCCCGGCCAAGACCGCTGATACGCTGCGCGTGGCGATGGCCATGGGTGCCGACCGGGCGCTGCACGTCGTCTGCGACGAGCGCATCGAGCCGATCAACGTCGCCAAGATCCTTGCGGCCGTTGCGCGCCGCGAAAATCCCGACCTGATCCTCATGGGCAAGCAGGCCGTCGACAACGACGCGGGCCAGGTGCCGCAGATGCTCTCGGCCATGCTCGAGATGCCCGTGGCGATCAACGCAAGCGGCCTTGAGCTCGACGGAACCCGTCTGTCCGTCCTTCGCGAAACCGACGCGGGCCTGATGCGCGTTGCGGCAGACCTCCCCGCCGTTGTCTCGGCCGATCTGCGTCTGGCTGAGCCTCGCTACGTGACGCTTCCGAAGATGATGAAGGCCAAGAAGAAGCCCATCGAGGAAGTCGCTGCCGCCGAGCTCGAACCCAATCTCGCGAAGACGCTCGAACTTGTGAGCGTCGTCGATCCCGAGGCGCGCGCCGCCGGCGTCAAGCTCGAGAGCGTCGATGCGCTCGTGGATGTTCTGAAGAACAAGCTCAAGGTTCTCTAAGAGGCGAGGAAAGTTTCAAATGCCGATTCTTGTCATTGCTGAAAACGACAACGCCTCGCTCAAGGCGTCAACACTCAATGCCATCGCCGCCGCCCGCGCGATTTCCACCGATGTGGACGTGCTCGTGTGCGGCGAGCAGTGCGCGGCTGCCGCAACGGCCGCCGCCGCTGCCGCGGGCGTGCGCAAGGTCTACTGCGCCGATGCCCCGGCGCTTTCGCACCGTCTTCCTGAAGCCATGGCCGAAGCCGTTGCCGAAGCCATGAAGAAGGACGCCTACACGCACGTCTTCTTCGTGTCCTGCACGTCCGGCAAGGCCGCCATGCCGCGCCTTGCGGGCATGCTCGGGGTCTCGGCTCTCACCGACGTCTGCGGCGTCGAGTCGGCCGACACCTTCAAGCGCTACATCTATGCGGGCGGTGTGCTCGCCACGGTGAAGATAGCGGCTTCGCCCGTGATCGCCACCATCCGGCCGACGGCCTTTGCCGCCGTTGAAGCAACGGGCGGCAGCGCCCCGGTCGAGGCGCTTTCCGTTGCTTTCAAGAGCCGCGGCGTTGAATTCGTGACCGAAGAAGCCCAGCTCTCGGACAAGCCTGATCTTCTCACCGCCCGCTGCGTCGTCGCTGGCGGCCGCGGCCTCATCGATGAGGCGGGCTTTGCCGAGCTCGACAAGCTCGCCGACAAGCTCGGCGCTGCCGTGGGGTCGACCCGCGCCGTGGTCGACATGGGCCTTGTTCCCAACGAGACCCAGGTGGGCCAGACGGGCAAGATCGTC
>USAL01000142.1 GCA_900552545.1 uncultured Sutterella sp.
CTGTGACACCCAAGGGCAGCGGGTGCAGGAATGCCGCCCTGTATTGGATGTAAAACTATGACAAATGAAAATGTTGTGATGAAGGCCCCTGGGGAGGATGCCAATCTCGACCAATGGCTTGAGTACATCGCGAATATCAATGCCAAGCCCATGGAGCTTGGACTTGAGCGCATGAAGACGATGATCAAGCGCATGAACATCGACCTCGCCTGTCCGGTGATTACCGTTGCCGGCACCAACGGTAAGGGAAGCACCTGCGCGATGATCGACAGCATCCTGCGCTATGCGGGCTACCACACGGGTCTGCACACCTCGCCGCATCTGCTGCACTTCAACGAGCGCGTCGTGATTGACGGCCGTCAGGCCGACGATGAGACCATCATCAAGGCCTTCCGCGAGGTTGAAGCCGCCCGCGGCGATCTGCCCTTGACGTACTTCGAGTTCACGGGCCTGGCGATCCTGCGCATCTTCCAGCACGCGCATCTTGAAGCGGTGATTCTGGAAATCGGTTTGGGCGGGCGTCTTGACGCGATGAACGCGATCGAGCCCGACTGCAGCGTCGTCTGCAGCATCGACATCGACCACGTGGCCTATTTGGGGCACACGCGTGAGGAGATCGGCCTTGAGAAGGCCTGCATCTACCGCACAGGCAAGCCCGCGATCTGCACGGATCCCAATCCCCCGAAGTCGCTTCTTGAGCATGCGCACATGATCCTTGCGCCTCTCTACACCTACGGGCACGAGTTTCATACCTACAAGCACCACGGGCTCTTTGACTTCGAGATGGAGATGTTCCATCCGACGCCCGAGACGGTCGACTGGCGCAACATCCCGATGCCGTCGTTAAGCGGCGCGGCGTCGCTTCAGAACGCCGCCGGCGCTCTTGCCGCGCTTGCAAGCCTGAGCGACGTGCTTCCGATCACGCGCAATGCCGTGGTCGAGGGTCTTGAAAACGTCACGATTCATGCGCGCTACGAGAAGATGCGCGAAGCCGACGACAAGGGCGCAAGCGTCACCGTCGACGTCGCCCACAACCCGCAGGCTGCGCGCGTGCTCGCCGCCAACCTCACGGCAAGCGGCAACCCCGACGTTGAGACGTGGGCCGTGTTCGGCATGCTGCGGGACAAGGACATGCAGGAGGTGGCGCACACGCTGCTGCGCCATTTCGACCGCTGGTTCGTCGCTGGACTTCCCGGTGTTCGCGGCGCCTCGCTTGAGGAACTGACGGAGGCCATGACCAAGGCCGGCATCGACAGCACCAAGATCGTCAGGAACGACACGGTGGCCGATGCTCTGGCGACGGCTCTTGCCGAAAGCGCCAAGCTCGACAAGGGAAGCGTGCGCATCATCGCCTTCGGGTCGTTCGTCACGGCCGCGGCCGCGATCGAATGCCTGCGCCACGACGCACGCGAGGGGGCAAAGGTCGCCTAATCGCTTGCCAAACAGACGGGCCTCGCTCCCAGGGAACAAAGAGTTCCAAAGGGGGCAGGGGCCCGGCACAGGCCAGGCACAAAACGAAGCCGACTTCGCAGGAAGGAACAGTCCTCTCGAAGTCGGTTTCTTTTTTGCGTGTTTTAAGGCAAAATCCGCACGCGCGGGGGCTTGCTCCAAGCCCAACATTCCCTATACTCTGAGAGCCGGAGACGCATTCATCAGTGCCTCTCCAAGCGCCCTTGCAGCCTGCATCTGCGCTTGAATCTGCGATTTCCGGAACTTCTCCCTGCGGGAAGCCTCAGGTTGCTGTTTCTTTTTTCTGAAAAGAAAAGAGCGCGCAGGGCAATCCGCCATCTCCAACGTTTTTCTCGCCACATCGTCGGCCGTCCTGAGCTCGCATGATCGACAAGTTTCAGAAACTTTTCGGACCCAATCCGCCCCGCTCGACTTCCGCGGGCACCCAGCAGCTCGGGTACGGTGCAACGGGCGAAGACGACGTACACCGCCGCCAGGTCTCACGCCTGCGAAACAAGCGCCGTTTCTTAGGCATCATGGTGCTCGTGGTCGCCGCTGCGGTGATTGCGCCGAGCGTCTTTGAGCCCAACGACTACTACGCCAACCGCGGCGCCAAGCTCGAAATCCCGGCGCTGCAAAGCGGAGCGCCCGCAAAGGTCGTGTCGCTCGCGCCCGAAGCGCAAAAGCCTCTTCCCGAGGCCGTCGTCGTTCCGAAGGCCCCAAGCTCGGCCGCGGCCCTGTCGGCTGCCAATACGGTGAACGCCGGCGCCCGTCCCGCGCTTGAAGCTCCGCAGCCGCTGGAAGCCACGGGTGCGCAAGGTACGGCCGCTGCCCAGGTCGTGAAGAATGCCGCCGCGCAGAAGGTTGAGAAGGCCGCAAAGGCCGCTGCGGTGGCCGCTGCCGCCGAGAACGCCAAGGATGCGGGCGCAGGAAAGCAGTCGACTTCGACCAGCGCCAAGCCGCAGGGACAGACGAATACCGCCTCTGCCAAGAGCGAGGAGCCCGTTGCGGCTCCTTCGGCTCCTGCCGCCACGGGACCGATTAGGGCGGTGGCCAACGGCACCTACTTCATTCAGGTCATCGCCACGAGCAACCGCAATTCCGCGCAAAAGCAGGCGCAAAAGCTCCGTGCCCTGGGGCTGCCCGCCTACACCGAGATCGTGCACCGGCGCGGCACGGATCTCTGGCGCGTACGCGTGGGACATTTCGCAAGCGAACAGGAAGCGCGCCGGGCGCTCGACATCCTCGCCTTGAACGCCATCGAAAACGGCGGCGTCAACCAGGAACCGCACGCCAAGAGCAATTAAGGCGCAAGGCTAGAAAAAGAACTTCAACAGACAAACGCTAAGCATGAACGAAATCGATTGGGTAATTCTCGCCGTTCTCGGCATTTCGACCATTGTGGGCGTCTCGCGCGGCCTCGTGCGGGAGATTCTTGCCATCGTGGGCTGGGTGCTTGCGATTCTTCTCGCGCTCAAGTTCGCGCCCATGGTGGGGGAGGCGATTCCGCTTGAGTCGCTCTCAATCCTCGTGCGCACGGCGTTGGGCGCGGTGTTGGTCGTCGTTGCGACCCTTGTCGTAATCGGCCTTGCGGGCAAGATCTTTGCGCATCTCATGGCGGCTGCGAGCATCACCTTTGAAGATCGCGCGATTGGCGCAATCTTCGGACTTCTGCGCGGCGTCGTGATCGTGTGCGCTTGCGTGTTCGTCTTGGGGCTTACGTCGGCCACGAAGACGGGCCTTTGGCGCAACTCGGTTCTCATCGTGCCCTGCGAGCACGTGCTCGGCTTCTGCATGCCCTACATGCCGCAGACGATCGCGGATCTGCGCCGCAGCGGGGGCGTTGCCTTTTGACTCCTAAGGGGGCTTCAGGGCGCAGGGATCATTTAAAGTCCCTTGAAAGCACATTTCCGGCCCCGCGTCCTTGGGCGAGTAGAATCTAAGACGACGGGGACGTGCGCTGTAATCTTTCCTGCCCCTTCAAGGCGAGCCGCGCGCAATTTCGCTAAAATCCGCCGGCCTCTGTGAACGGCGCAATTTTTATTCCTATTTCCCAAATATTCGTTTCCTTCATTAAGGATTCAAGGACACTTCAACTATGTGCGGCATTGTCGGCATGATCAGTTCCAAACCGGTGAACCAGCGTGTCTACGACGCGCTGCTGCTTTTGCAGCACCGCGGTCAGGATGCGGCGGGTATCGGTACGCTCGACGACGGACTGACCTTTCACGTCCACAAGGCGATGGGCCTTGTGCGTGATGTGTTCAGAACGCGCAACATGCGAGACTTGACCGGCAACGCCGGCATCGGGCACACGCGCTATCCCACGCAGGGGTGCGCGAGCTCCAACCAGGAAAGCCAGCCGTTTTATGTGAACGCCCCCTACGGCATTCTCTTTGCGCACAACGGCAACCTCACCAACACCGTCGAGGTGAAGGAGCAGCTCTACAAGCTTGATCGCCGTCACATCAACACCTCGAGTGACAGTGAAGTGCTTCTGAACGTTCTCGCCGACGAGCTCATGAAGGTGAGCCTGCCCGGTGAAGAGTTCACCCCCGAGATCGCCTTCAAGGCCGTGCACGGCGTGCATAAGCGCGTCAAGGGCGCCTACGCCGTGGTGGCGCTGATTGCTGGGAAGGGCCTTCTTGCCTTCCGCGATCCCAACGGCATCCGCCCGCTTTGCTTCGGCACGCAGGAACAGGTCGACGGCACGAAGGACTACCTCGTGAGCGCCGAGTCGGTCACGATGGTGGGCCTTGAGTTCCAGTTCGAGCGCGACGTCGCGCCTGGCGAGGCAATCTTCATCAGCATGGATCGCAAGTTCTACAGCGCCCAGTGCGCGGACAACCCGCAGCTCAATCCCTGCGCGTTCGAGTTCGTGTACTTTGCGCGTCCGGATAGCCTCATCGACGGCATCAGCGTCTACGGCGCCCGTCTGCGCCTGGGCGAATACCTCGCGAGCGAAGG
>USAL01000143.1 GCA_900552545.1 uncultured Sutterella sp.
AGCCCATGCAGGTGGCGGCGCCGGTGAATTCGCCGTCGCTGCCCACGGTCACAGCGTAGCTGTCCGCAGCCGTTCCCCGGTAGGAGAACCAGTTGGTCGGGTCGCCCAGCTTGCAGCCGTAGATCACGTTCTCCCGGCTGGAGCAGCCCCATACCCGGTTGTCGCACTCGGTCAGGAAGTCGAGGTCTGGCACCCGCCGCTCCACCCGGAACAGTTCGAGGCTGCCCTCCAAGCCGCTGCCCTTTCCGTCGATGCTCTGCCAGCGGAGACGATCTCCCTCCTTGGTCAGGGTCCCGTAGAAATAATCGCCACCGGGTTCCGCCTTTACCTGCACGAAGTCGTCTCCCTGTGCATACACTACGCGGTCCCCCGTCAGCTCCTTCCAGTACCCGTCTTCGTTGGCCCCGATGCCGCTGATCGTCACCGTGTCCCACACCGCAAAATCCTTTCCGATGCCCGTTGCCTCGATTTTGCAGTAGTTCAGCTCCACCGCCGACCAGCTCCCCAATGTCTCGTTGTACACTTCCAGCACGCTTTCGCTGCTGTAGGGCACTTGGCTGTTTATGACTTTCAAGAAGACCTGCCCGTCCGTGGGATTGTCCGGCTCTTTTGCGGCGTGCCCGGTTGCGGTGTAAGTCCGGCCCGCCGCATCGCAGGGCGTCAGGGTCACGGTGCCGGTGCTCTCCCACCCAGCGCCCAGCGGGGTCAGGCTGCCGGTCTTGGTGTCAAAAGCTGCTTTGTCCGGGAAGAGGATGATCTTCGTGCCCATGCCCACCATGATCTTCTCACTGTCGCTCACGGCGTTTTTCAGCACGATCTCTTCCTCTGCGGCCGGCGTGGCAAGCGTTTCCTCGTGGTCGGCCTTGTACCGCAGCGTCGTCCCCTCGCACAGGAGCATTCCGTTCAGATGGTACATCCCGTTGCAGTGTTCCACTGCTTCCATCTTCCGCCGGGGCGTCCGGGTCTGTAACGCCGGATAGCCTCGGCTGGAAAAATTCTGCATCCGGGTAAATTCCGCCTCCGCACAGGCATAGCTCTCATTCAGCCCGCCGAAGGCCGTCAGGCTGCTCCGCCCGGTCGAAAGGCTGTATACGCTCGGAAGCGCCATTTCAATACCTCCATTTCGTGTCCATTTTCGGCAGGTAATGCTGGCGGCACCAGATGGCAAATTCCTCTTGGCAGTTGTTCGCCACCTGCATCTCGTTGGCATACCGGTCGGTCTCGCCGAGGGCAAGGTCCATCTGGGCGCTCAGGTAGTGCGGGTAGTAGTCATCGTAAGGCTGGGGCAGCATCAGCTCGGCATCCTGCCGCAGCATCTCCTCTTCCCGGTCGTACAGCACATCCGCGCCCACAGCGTCGAAGGCGTCGGTGTCGCTTTTCTCCACCACGCTTTTCCGCAGCCCCGCATCCGCTTGCCGCAGCCATAAGATCTTCAGCTCGCGGTCGAACCCGTTGTTGGCCCGCAGCTTGTCCGCCAGCTCAATTGCTTTTCCTACCGTCATTGGGCAGCTCCTCTCTGTCGCGGAGCACTCCCGCTCCCGACACCATAAACTTTTTCGTCCAGTACAGCCCCACCGTCCTGCCAAGGGCTCCCCTACTAGGGGAGCTGGCAGCGCGGAGCGCTGACTGAGAGGTTATCAAAAATCCCCGGCACAGCGGTGCCGCCGGGCCGGGGTTCGATTTTGTGTGCGCTGAGAGGGCAAGGTCACTCCCCGCGTGCGATGATGGCTTCCATCCGCGCCGCGCTCTGGGCGTCCTGCTCCTCGCTGTGCTGGATCACTTCCGCCACCTCCGGCGGCACCTGTACGGTCACACCGCGCTTGATCTGGTAGTTCACGCCGTTCACACTCACGAACAGGTCGCCCTTGTAGCGCCCGTTGTCGCTGAACAGCCGGATGCTCACCATTTCACCGTCGTTTTCTTTCTTCACTGCTGTAAGCCGCGGCGGATCTTTTTACCGGGCGCATAGGAAATCAAATGCGCTGATGATCGCTTGCTCGAGCCCCGCGCGTGGCGCGGCGCGGCGTGGTGCATGCGGGCGCACCAATGTGGTGCCGGATTAAATAAGAAAAACGAATCGTGAAAAGAATTTTTATCTTTTTTTGAAAAAGAATGCGCTGATTGATTCAAAGTCGTGATATTCTTTCTTCCGTCAGAGGGAAATGTTTTGCATCTGCGCGAGATTCACCAGATTTGACCGGCAGTTCGCTTTCCCGGCCTTTGAATCAATCATTGAAATATCAGGACTCAATATGAACGCCAATCTGAAGAAAGTCATCAAGGATCTTGAGGCCGAGGAGGCCCGAATTCAGGCTAGGAAGGACATGGCCAAGCGCTCGGCCATTTCTGAAATCAACGAAGTCATTGCGATTTTCGGCCTGAAGGCAAGCGAGCTTGACTTCTCGGGCAAGGCTCCCTCGCGTGCTTCCAAGGCTGCTCCCGCCAAGGCTAAGCGTACGCGCTCGGATGCCGGCAAGAAGGTCGAGCCCAAGTACATGGCTCCGGACGGCTCGTACTGGACGGGCCGCGGCCGCAAGCCCCGCGCCATCGTTGATGCGCTCGAAGCGGGCTTCTCGCTTGAGGATATGCTGATCAAGAAGAATCCCGAGACGATGAACGCTTCCTAAAGCATCGATTTCGTCGGCTTTGAAGACGCCGTGTCGCGACGAGAGTTTCTTTTCGCTTGCCGTGCACGGCGTTCATTTTTTTGATTGACGCAGCAACGCGCTGGCAGCTTTTCAATGATGGGCAGATGAAATCGGGCAATCTTCTGCGACGATTGACCGCGCCGCCCTCCGTGGGCTTGGATATAGTGAAGAGCGTAAAAAATCATGCGCTCGCCTTGCGTGAGCCTCGACGAACGAGGGCCGCGCGCAAAGATAATCTTTTGGAGTTCGATACATGCTCGGCAACTTTACTTACTGCAATCCGACCAAGCTTTACTTCGGAGAAGACGCCTTGAAGGGCCTTGACGCGGAGCTTCCCAAGTACGGCGCCAATGTCGTCTTGATCTACGGCGGCGGCTCGATCAAGAAGACGGGCCTCTACGACGAGGTCAAGCAAAAGCTTGCCGATGCGGGCAAGAACGTGGCCGAGATTTCGGGCGTGATGCCCAATCCGACGCTCGAGAAGCTCTACGAGGGCATCGAGATCGCGCGTGCGAACAAGGCGCAGTTTCTTCTTGCCGTGGGCGGCGGCTCGGTGTGCGACTACGCCAAGGCCGTGGCCGTGTCGGTGAACTGCACCGAGGATCCCTGGGAGAAGTACTTCGTGCGCTTTGAAGAGCCCGACTGCGAGACGCTTCCCGTGGGCTGCGTGCTCACGCTTGCGGGTACCGGTTCTGAGATGAATGCGGGCTCGGTCATCACCAACACCGCGACCAAGGCCAAGGTCGGGCACGTCTTTGCCGATGAAAAGATCATGCCGCGCTTTGCCGTTTTGAATCCCCGCTACACGATGACGCTGCCGCACTATCAGATGGTCGCGGGCATCTACGACATCTTCAACCACATCTGCGAGCAGTACTTCTCGGGCGAAGACGACAACACGAGCGACTATCTCGCCGAAGGCTTGATGCGCTCGCTTCTTGCCGCAAGCCGCATCGCCAACAAGGATCCCGAGAACTACGAGGCGCGCAGCAACATCATGTGGACGGCCACCTGGGCGCTCAATACGCTCATCGCCAAGGGTAAGAGCACCGACTGGATGGTGCACATGCTGGGCCAGGCCGTGGGCGCCTACACCAACGCTACGCACGGCATGACGCTTGCCGCGGTGTCGCTGCCGTACTATCGGCACATCCTTGAGGCGGGCCTGTCCAAGTTCAAGCGCTTTGCCGTCAATGTCTGGGGTGTTGATCCTGCGGGCAAGAGCGACGTCGAGGTTGCCGAGGCCGGCCTTGCGGCGATGCAGGCCTGGATGAAGGAGCTCGGTCTTGCGATGACGATCACGGAGCTTGGTGCAACGCCCGAGATGATTCCCGGCATGGTGAGCGCGACCTTCATCCTCAAGGGCGGTTATCGCGTGCTTGACGCCAAGGAGATTGAAGAGATCTTCCGAGAGTCGCTCTAAAAAGAGGCGCAAGGGACCTGAAGGACTTCCAACCGGTTCCTGTCAGTTCCCGTCAGCCTTGATCGGCCGCAGATGCATCAAAACGTGCGCTGCGGCCGTTTTTTGGCCTGGTGCCTCAGGCGCCGTACGGTTTGCCGAGGTCAAGCTTCGGAAGTTCCACCCAGAGGGCCTCGGGATGGGGCTTTGCGAGCTTGTCCTTGAGGTAATCGCGGGTGTCGGAGACGATTACGTCGGGCGTCTCGACCCCGCAGAACGCGTTGTAGACCACGGCCGCAAGCGGCATCCCGCGGCGCTCAAGCGCCT
>USAL01000144.1 GCA_900552545.1 uncultured Sutterella sp.
TCGAGAATGAGCGCGCAGCGGCCGTTGCCGTTGGCGTTGACGAGGCTCTTGAAGTCGGCATCCTCGGCAATCGTCTCGGCCGGCACCCGCAGCTGCACCGTCGCGCGCACGATGAGGCCCGTGCGCACTTCGACGATCGCAAGCTTCACCGGACCGTCGCCCTGGATCTGGAGCACGAGCGCGCCGTCGAACTTGAGGCTCGCGGCAAGCATGACGGCTGCGGCCGAAAGCTCGCCCAGCATGTGGCGCACGCTCTTGGGCAGTTCATGATGCTCGATGATCTCCTGCCAGGCCTGATCCATGTGCAGGACCACCGCGCGGCAGCTTTGTTTCTTGAAATGCAGTTTGACGAGTTTGTCAGCCATAGAATCCTTGGGTCGGAAAAAAATTCGTTTTTGATACAGCACTATTTGGCGGCGAAAGCCTGAAAAATCAAGCCTTAATCAGCCTTGAGATTCATCTTTCACCTGCGGGATGTCGATGCGCTTGAGGCCCGTGCGGAAGTCGTCCTTCAACGTCTGATAGCGGCGGTTGTTCTTTTCAAGCACCGCCACTTCCTCATCGGTGAGCGTACGCACGGAGCGCGCGGGCGTGCCCACGACGAGCGCCCGATCAGGAATCACCTTGTTTTCAGCCACAAGGGCTCCAGCGCCCACGACGGCGTGCCGTCCGATGCGCGCGCCGTTTAAAACCACGGCGCCCATGCCGATCAAGGCGCCGTCGGCAACCGTGCAGCTGTGAAGCACCGCCGAGTGCCCGATCGTGACGTTTTCGCCCACCACGCAGGGGTGCTCGGTCTCAACGTGCACCACCGCGTTGTCCTGAACGTTCGATCCGGCGCCGATGCGGATGTCGGCAATGTCGCCTCTCAGGACGGCGCCGGGCCAGATGCTTGCCTTGCGGTCGATCGCCACGCGCCCGATCACCTGTGCCGATTCCGCCACCCAGGCCGTTGCGTCAACCGACGGAACGTATTCGTTGAAGCTAAAAATTGCCATAATCTACTAGCTTTGAGGAAAAAGAAGGCCTTCTGCGCCATGCCGGCTTTTGGTAAATACACAAAAGCCGGTCAGAGCGGCGCCAGCACGCCAGCTGCAAAAAAAGGATCATTTTAATGAAGGCTCCTAGCCGCTGCCTGAAAAGGCGCCGGCGCAAGGGAAAGCGGGGCAATGCCTGCGAAGGCCGATCAAGCCGATAAAGGCCCAGGAGCTGCCGCTAGAAAGCCGTTTTAGGGAGGACGCTTTCAGTGGGCGGGCCGGCATCGGCGCATCAACAAAGAACACGAGAAACTTCTTGGGAGGACCGGGCGGTGCGCATTGATCTGCACATGCACTCCACGGCAAGCGATGGGGCGAAGACCCCGGCCGAGCTTGTCCGCTACTGCTTTGAGACCTGCGGCGTCGGGACGATGGCGCTCACCGACCATGACACCGTGGCGGGCGTGGCCGAAGCGCGGCGCACGGCGCAGCTTTGCGGCATGCGCTTTGTAAACGGCATCGAGGTCTCGACCATCTGGTCGCAACGCTCGGTGCACATCGTGGGCCTTGGTGTCGACGACAACAACGCCGAGCTTCTTGAAACGACGGCCGACCTCTGCGACAAGCGCGACCGGCGCGCCGTCGAGATGGGCAGAAAGCTCGAGGCGCTGGGCTATCCCGGCATGTTTGAAAAGGCGCTTGGGAAGACTCGCGTCAAGGCCAACGTCTCGCGCCTTCACTTTGCGCAGGCGCTGCTTGAAGTCGGGGCGGTGAAGAACATTCAGGAGGCGTTTGACCGCTACCTCACCGAAGGAAAGCCCGCCTACGTTGCGGCGGCCTGGCCCTCGGTTGCCGAGGCCGTGGCGCTCATTCACCGCGCTGGGGGCGTCGCGGTGCTCGCGCACCCCGGGCGCTACCGTTTTAAAAACGGCTGGCAGCTCGACGCCCTGGTTGAAGGCTTTGTCGACGCCGGGGGCGAGGCGATTGAAATCGTCAGCGGCAGTCAGAGCCCGGCGTTTGTGCCGCGCTGCATCGAGTGGGCCAAGCGCTACCACCTCTACGGGTCGGTCGGAAGCGACTACCACAGCCCCAGCGGCGAACGACCCACGCCCGGCGCGCAGGGCGAATTGCCCGCCGGAATCCCGTGCGTGCTGCAGCTTCTGGCATAAGGCTGCAACTGGGGAACAAAATTCGAAGTAAAAAAGAAGCGGCCGGAGCTGAAGTTCCTGGCCGCTTCGATTTTTTTGAGTTTCTGCGTTTTTACTTGCTGCGGTCCAACCGCTCGTGGCGGATGTCTTCGCCGATCAAGTGCAGGCTGTCGCCCTTCTTTTGATTGCTGCGGTGCTTGAGGATGACGCAGAGCATGCTCGCCGCAACGAAAAGCCCGAAGATCAGCATCGTCGCCTGGACCGAAAGGTCCGACTTGATGAGAAGCGCATAGGCGCCCAGCATCGTGAGAATCGAGAGGTTCTCGTTGAAGTTCTGCACGGCAATCGAGCGGCCCGCGCTCATCAACACGTGGCCTCTGTGCTGCAGCAGCGCATTCATCGGCACGACGAAAAAGCCTGCGAGCACGCCCACGACGATCATGATGGCGCAGGCGGCAAGCACTGCCCAGCGCACTTCAACGCCCATGATCGAAAGGCTTCCCGGGAGCATCGTCTGATTGAAGTAGCTTGCTGCGCCCACCACAAGGCCCATGGCGATGCCCATCGGAAGCACGACGAGCGACTTCTTAAGCGGCACGAAGGCCGCCGCTCCCGTGGCGCCAAGCGCAATGCCGATCGAGACGACGGCCTGCAGGACCGCGCCCTGCGAGAGATTCATGCCGAGCGCTTCGGCAGCCCACTTGAGAACGAGAAATTGAAGGACGGCGCCCGCGCCCCAGAAAAGGGTCGTCACCGAAAGGGAGATTTGGCCCAACTTGTCATGCCAGAGCAGCCGGCACGAGTCGATGAAGTTCACGATGCTTGCCACGGGCTTGAAGTCGGGCTTGGGGTAGCGCGCGCCGGTATCGGGAATCGTGAGGTTGACGATGGCGGCAAGCACGTAGACGAGAACAACGACGGCGATGGCGGCCTGCGCCTCAAGCGTCATGCCAAAGGAAGATAGGCCCACGGTATGAAGCAGAAACTGCGCGACGTCTTCGTGCACCAGTACGCCGCCCAGGAGCACGCCCAGGATGATGGAAACGACCGTGAGGCCCTCCATCCAGCCGTTTGCGATCACAAGCTTTTCGGGCGGCAGGAGCTCGGTGAGAATGCCGTACTTTGCGGGCGAATAGGCCGCCGCTCCGATGCCCACGACGGCATAGGCCAGAAGCGGGTGCGAGCCAAAGAGCATCATGAGGCAGCCCACGGCCTTGATGGCGTTCGTAATGAACATCACGTGGCCCTTCGGGAGCAGATCGGCGAAGATTCCCACCCAGGCCGCAAGAAGCACGTATCTCACCACGAAAAAAAGCTTCAGAAGCGGCGTCATCCACTCCGGAGCCTGGAGGCTTGCCAGAAGTGCGATGGCAGCAATAAGCAGCGCATTGTCGGCGATGCTCGATAGAGACTGCGCACAAAGAATGTTGTAAAAGCCGCGTTTCATACAAAAAGCCGGGGCGTCCCGCGCGCAGGAAAGAAGCGTTTCTTTCCTCACGCACCGACCGCCGCCAGGTGCCGTCCTAAAACATAAATTGCGACCGCAAGGGGAATTCATTCATCGCCCTTGCGGCGAGCGTGATCCGTCGATGGGCATCGTTCGGATGCCTCAAAAGAGCCGCGCCCCGGTCGAAGCTCTCGGCCGCAGCCCCGGCAGTTTATCATCTACGCACGCCCGCAGACGGCTGCAGCGGCCCGCCGTCCAGTGGCAATTTTGGGCGGCAATCTTGGGCGGCGTTCACGCGCCCGACATTTCTCCAACCCAACGGCTCGGCACGAGCTTTTTCTTTCAAAATGGCAAAGGCAAGAATTCACTACGTCTGCAGCGAATGCGGCGGCACCACGGTCAAGTGGCAGGGCAAGTGCCCGCACTGCGGCGCCTGGAACACCATGCAGGAGTTTCGCGAGCCAACGGCTTCCCAGGCGCGCTTCGGCAGTCAGCGGCACGGGCTTGTCGCTCCCACCGAGGTGGTGGACTTGGCCCAAGTTCATGCCGCGGAAGTCCCGCGCATCCCGGTGGGCATTTCGGAATTTGACCGCGTCATGGGCGGGGGCCTCGTCGTGGGCGGCGTGGGCCTCATCGGCGGCGACCCGGGCATCGGCAAGTCGACGCTTCTTCTTCAGGTGATGAACCGCCTCGTGCGCCAGGGGATGAGCGCGCTTTACGTCTCGGGCGAAGAGTCGGCCTCCCAGGTCGCGCATCGGGCGGCGCGCCT
>USAL01000145.1 GCA_900552545.1 uncultured Sutterella sp.
CCCGAATACCGTCCCGTCGCCTTCGTCGACCTCTCGAGCAACAAGACCTTCATCATCCCGTCTGCCGTGCAGACCCGTGAGACCGTTGAGATTGACGGCGTGACCTACCCGCTCTTCAAGCTTGATACCTCCTCCGAGAGCCACCCCTTCTACACCGGCGCTCAGACCCGTATCGTTGAAGCCGGCCGCGTGGAAAAGTTCCGCGCCAAGTACGCTCACGTTTCCAAGGCGAAGAAGTAATCGGAAGCCCTCATCTGCGAAAGCCCGTCTTTCGCAGGCTGATTCCGTCTGCTCAGCCTGGGCGCGGTTTGCTTTTGAGATTCCGGCAGCGCCGGACGATGATCAAGAGCGAGCCGCACGAAAAAGGCAGTCGTTCCGCAACCGAAATTGCGAGCCGACTGCCTTTTTTCATGGCACTTCGTCGATCATCCGTCGACCATTTCGCCGACAATCGACATCATCGGCGACTAAAATCAAACAAGTTTCATTTTCCCGCCGTCTTCGCGCGATGCTCAATCTCAACCCGTCCCCCGTGCGCGTCTCCACCGAGGCCGCCCGCAAGCTGCCCCGTCTGGTGCTGCTCACCCTGCTCACCGTCTTCATCCTCGTGGGTCTATTCTCGCGGGATCTGTGGTCGAGCCAGGAATCGCGGATGCTCGCCGAAGTGCTCGCCATGGTTTCGGGCGATCCGGCCACCTGGCTCTTTCCGATTGCCTCAGGCGAGGTGATCACCGAGCACGGGCCGCTTGCGGCGTGGCTTGCGGCCTTCTTCGTCTCGATCACGCCCGACTTCATCTCGCAGATCTGGGCCATGCGGCTTGCGGCCATCGTCTGGTTCATCATCACCACCGCGTCCATCTGGTACGGCACCTGGTTTCTTGCCCGCCGCCGCGAGGCGCAGCCCATCATGCAGCCCTTCGGGAGGGAGGCGGCCTACCGCGAATACGGCAGACTCGTGGCCGACACCGCGACGCTTTTTTTCGTCTCGATCTTTGGGCTGGTGATCAAGAACCACGAGGCTACGGTCGAGACGGTTGAGCTTGCCTTCGGCGCCCTCGCCTATCTTGGATGCACCTGGTCGCTCACGCGCCCCTATTGGGGGGCGGCGCTCGCGGGCCTCGCGAGCGGCGCGCTCATTCTGTCCTCGAGCCTGCTCTCGGGCGTAACGGTGCTCACGGGGTGCGTGCTTTCCTACATCCTTGCGCACGGCATCGGACGGCTTGACCGCAAGGTGATCACGACGGTTGCCACCGCGTTCGTCGTCTTCTCCCTGTGGCCTGCGGCAAGCTACCTCTTTGCACGTGAGGTCGCTGGCGACTACTTCAACCTCTGGGCGCAGACGCAGGCCGAGATCTTCGGCTTCATCAATCTGGCGGAGTTAGGCTGGCTTGCCAAGCACTTCATCTGGTACCTGTGCCCGACCTGGCCCTTTGCCGTCTGGGCCGTCTGGGTGTGGAGAAAGTCGCTGTCGGTGACGCAGATCGCGATGCCGCTTGCGTTCTGCGCGGCCTGGGTGCTCGGCTTTTGCCTCTCGGATCAGATCAGCGCAGAAACCTTGCTGTGCGTGATCATTGCGCCGCTTTGCACGCTTGCCGCCTTTGGCCTCATGTCCACCCGGGCGGAATCTAAGAGCATGCTCGAGTGCTTTGCCATCGCGGTCTTTTCGCTTGCGCTCATCGGCGTGTGGGTCTACTGGATCGCCTGGACGCTCGGCTGGCCCACGAAGATGCACTACTCGATCCTGCGGCTTGTGGCCGATGAATCCGAGGCGCACTGCGCCTGGTACGGCATCATCGCGGCACTGGCAGCCCTCGCGCTTTGGGGGGTGCTCTGCGTACGGCGTCTGTGGAAGCGCTCGATTGCGTTCTGGAGCGGCCCGTGGCTTTCTGCCGTGGGTCTCACCGTGCTGTGGATCACGATGATCGGACTCTGGGAGCCCGCCATCGACAGCAACCGCACCTACCGCAGCATCGCTGCCGAAGTCAAGAACGCCGCCGTGGCGCTGCACTACATCCCGGGAGCGGACTGCCTGCAGAGCACGAAGCTCAATCTCTCCGAGCGCAGCGCCATCAGCTGGCACTCGGGGCTCACGATCGTGCACACGCCCAACCCCGTGTGCCGCTTCTACATCGACAAATATTCGGCAGATGACGCGCAGGGCGCTCCCTCAGCCAATTCGATTGCCATCGAATCCTTCCGTCCGCGCTCGGACATCCGCTACCGCGTCGGCGCCTTCTAAGGCGCTTCTCAGGCCTATGAGAGACCTCTCATAGGCCTTTCTTAGGCCTTCTTGATGCCTTCCTGAGCCCTTTTTGCGTACTTTCCGAGGCCCTTGGACGGGATCGCCTCACCAAACCGCATCAAACCCCATCAAATCGCATCAAAAACCGCGCCCACCACATCGGGACGGTTGGTGCAGAGGGCGTCAACTTCCATCTCGCGAAGCGCCCGGGCGCACGCCGCATCGTCGACCGTATAGACCATGACGGCAAGCCCCTGCGCGTGCGCACGCTTCACATCCTCGGCGCGCACGCTCTCAACATCGGCGTGCCAGCTCACGCACCCAAGGGCGCAGGCAGCCTCGATTGCATCAGGACAGTGGCCTTCGGTCAGAAGCCCGCAGGGGTAGACGGGTGCCGCAGCGCGAAAGACGGCAAGCGCCGTGCGGCTAAAGGAGGACACCAAGGGCAGACTCCACTGCGCCTGCGGCTTCCCCAGCCCCTCTTTTCCGTCTATTGAGTCTTCTATTGATTCTTCTTTTGCTTCCCGACCGAGGGCCTCAAGCTCCCGGGCAAGCGAGAGCGCCGTCTCGCGATCGGCTCCCTCGGCAGGCTTGATCTCAATGTTCATCCAGAGCCCGTGCGCACGACAAAAGCGGTACGCGTCGACAAACCGCATCATGGGCTCACCCGCAAAACGTGCGTCAAAGGCGCTTCCCGCATCAAGCGCGATGAGCTCGCTGCTTGTCATCTCCGAAACGCGGCCGACGGCAGCCACCGTGCGCCCGAGCACCTCGTCGTGCGAGAGCATGAGCACGCCGTCGCGCGCGAGCATCACGTCGGTTTCCACGGCGCGATAGCCCCGGCGGGCGCTTTCGTCAAAACCCGCACGCGTATTTTCAGGCGCCAGAAGGCCGCCGCCGCGGTGCACCACCAAAGCGGGCCAGGGCCAGAGGCCGCCGCGCTTTGCTGGACTTTGACCAATCCTCAATCGGGGGACTTCACGCATCGTTTTTCGGCAGGGAATCTATGGGGCGTCTATCAAGCATCTTTTGCATTGAGGATCAGGTACGACTCATCCTCGCGCTCAATTCCTACGCGCCCAGCGCAGACTTCGGTGACGGCCTTCTCAAGGCTCTCACAGTCGTCCAAAGCCGTCTCCACGCGCAGCAGGACGTCGGCCTCAAAGCGCTTTTCGATGATGCGGCCAGCGCAGCGTTCGACCACACGCAGCACGTGCGGCGTAAAACGGTGCTCAAACCGGATCCGCAGCACAGTGCTCGGGCGCTTGTCCCGTACGGGGAGCGGTTCAAGCCCCAGCTTGACCAACCCCTGATAGGCGCGCACAAGGCCCCCGGTCCCCAGAAGCGTGCCTCCGAAATAGCGCGTGACGACGGCTGCGACCTCGCCCACGCCGCAGTGCAGCAGCACGGTGAGCATGGGGCGCCCGGCCGTTCCCTTGGGCTCGCCGTCGTCGCTTGCGCCGATATGCGCGGTACTGCCCGGGCGCCCGGCTTGAAACGCCCAGCAGTTGTGCGTGGCGTGAGCATGTTCGGCGCGGATTTTTTCAAGAAACGCGTGCGCGGCCTCTTCGCTGTCGCAGTGCGCCATGCTCACGATGAAGCGCGAGCCGCGGATCACCTCTTCGGCGCGGTGCATTTCTCCGTCGGCAAGATCAGGAACTTTATAACTCTCGGTCACCGCGGATCTCCACTCTGCGGGCGGCTGTCCTCAAAGCCCGTGCGAAAGACCGCCGCACCGGTCTTGAGCCAGACGAGAAGCATGACCGCGATGCTCACGCAGACAAGGCCCGCGCCCACGTAACTCACGGGATAAAAGCCGAAGTGCTCGGAGACGCGGCTGCCGATGAAGGCCCCGCCCCCGATGCCCACGTTGAAGATCCCCGAATAAAGGCTCGTGGCGACGTCGGCCGCATCGGGCGCTGCCGAGAGCAGCAGCGTCTGAAACGCGAGGCACACCGTCGTCATCGCCGCGCCCCAAATGAAGATGAGGACCGAAAGCGAAACCATGTTCGCGCTTGCCGTCACCAGGAGCACGTGGCTCGCCGCAATGAGAAAGAGCGGCACCAGAAGCCCCGCGCTGCGGTGGCGCTCG
>USAL01000146.1 GCA_900552545.1 uncultured Sutterella sp.
GCGCCGGTGCTTTCAATTGCTGCGGCCGTGAGCGTCGAGGCGCTCGTCCGTTGGTCGGGCAAGAGCCATATTGTGCGCTGCCTTCCCAATACGCCTGCCATGGTGGGCTCGGGCTTTTCGGGACTCTTTGCGGGCTCCGGGGCCGACGCCGCCGATCGTGAGCGCGCCCAGACCGTGATGCAGTCCGTGGGCGAGTGCGCCTGGTTTGAAAAGGAGGATGCGCTGCACCTCGTGACCGCCGGCCCGGGATCGGGCCCAGCCTACGTCTTTCTCTTCATGCAGGGTCTGAGCGAGGCGTTGGTCAAAGCGGGCGCCGAGCCCGAAGCGGCCCGTAAGCTTGCCATCGCGACCGTCTCGGGCGCGGCAAACCTTGCGGCCTCGTCGGACGCAAGCTTTGAAGAGCTTCGCGCCATGGTGACGAGCAAGGGCGGCACGACGGCGCGCGCGATCGAGGCCTTCGAGGCGGGAGATCTGCGCGGACTCATCGGCCGCGCGGTCGAGGCCTGCATCGCACGCTCCAAGGAAATGGCGGAACTCTACAAGTAGGCGAAGCCCGCCAAAATCGACGAAGAAGCCGGCAGCTTTTCGTGAGTTGCCGGCTTTTTGCGTCGAAAGTGCGCGATATTCTTTTTCCCTATCAGGGAATTTTCAGGGGACTTCGTGGGGCGGGAGCGCGATTTTGAGGACCTTCTAAAAAGCTCACGCTGCCTCTCGCTCAAGTCATCCACGAGCCAGGCGTCGGAGTCTTTTGCCGCGCGCCGGGCCTTGATGAGCCGCAGTTTTGCAAGAAGAAGCATCACCGACGTGCCTTCGAGATCCTCGCCCTCGGCCGCAAGGATCGACGGCTGCTTTTGAAGAGCCTCATCGATCTGGTGAAAGAGAATCAGCGTGAGCGACTGCGCGAGCAGATGCACGAAGAGTCGTTCGCGGCGGCTTCTTGCGTTGCAGTAGTTGCCGTAGAGCCGCTCGCGTTCTTCGAGGCTCTCGTGCATGTTGTAGGCGCTTTCAAAAAGGTTGCGCTTGCGAATGTCGCCGTTCTTTTCCCTAAACCCATCAACTCCGTCCGTGACAAGCACTAGATCTTTTTGCGTGAAGTCCAGTCCCGTCATGTCGGCGAACCGTTCCCTTAAGGCGGCCATGTTAGGGGTGGGGGAGCTTTGCGTGCAGCCGTAGATCACTTCGCCGGTGCGCCGGCTGCTCACGAGGGTAAGAAACCGCGGGCTGTGGTCGTCGAAGTCGTCGGCTAGGGCGCTGCTCTTTGGATAGGAGCAGAAGCTTGCGGCTTGAAGTACGGTGAGGCCGGACTCTCCGGCGTCGTTTGCGAGCTGATGCGCACAGGCGCGAAGGCTCTAGTACTCGTCGATGCGCGCTTCGGTTACGGCGGCAAGGAGCTGCGCGCACTGCTTTCCGGAAAGGGGCTCGGCAAACGTCACGAGGTTGTCGCGATGCCAATCGTCTTAGACCGCACGGGTCGCATAGGGCTCGAGCATCTCGAACATGGCCATGGCGAGGAGTTGATCCCCCGGGTGCCCGAACACCGTCTGAAGCGTCCTGTAGATGTCGGTCTGTTCGGCAACGGCAAGAAGCGCATAGACCGCCCCGAAGGCGCGCACGTTGCTGCCCAAAGCACGCGGCGCGATCTCGTCTTCTTCATCGCACTCGTCAAGCGTTGAGATGCGCGTCACCACGTCAAAGAGACTGCGTTCGGGCTTACCGTCCTTGGCAAAAAACGTCTCGGCATCCATGAGCCTGCCGTCCTTGAAGTAGGCGGCATCGGCATACTCGGAGAATTTCTCCACGAATTTGGAACTCACGCGCACTCTGCCGTCGGCTTCAAGGGCGCCCACGTGATGGCGCTCCTTGATGCGCGGCAGCTGCTTTTCAGGATCCTACTCACTTCTGCTCATGTAGAGGTAGGTGATCCCGGTCTTCTTGTTGGTGGAGCGATAAAAGCCGTATTTGGGCGTGGGAGATTTGGGACGAGGTATGGGGGGTAGCCGCTTTTTGGCTTTTCACTTACAGCGCAAGGTCCAGAAGGCCCTTGGGCTTGTAGCCCAGCGTCTGGATGCACAATGGCAATTGCGTGTCCTTCAAAAGCAGCGCCTTGCTCACCTTGGCCGGATCAAAGGTCTGGCGCGCCATGCAGGTGATGCCAAGCGCCGCGCAGGCGAGGTAGACCGCCATCACCTTGGCGCCGGTATCAAGAAGCGGCGCGCGCTCGGTCATTTCATCGGTGAGCGCGGCGATCTTTTCGCTCTTGGTGTACTTGGCGATGCTGCGGGCGAGGTCGGTGACGAAGTTCTGCGTCTTTTCCTGATTGAAGACGTAGACGAGATGTACCGGCGCCTGACGCACGAGCGGCTGCAGCAGACACATGTCCTTGCGGCGGTCGTGATCGTGGATGAAGCGCAGCACCGACTGCGTCGGATCCCAGAGCCAGACGCCGTTGGCCTTGACGACGTAGATCTCGATCTCCTTCCAGTTGAGCGTCGTGGGCGTCGTGCGGTGATCGTCCTTGCGGGACTTGCCGTTGCGGCCGTCGGCCGCCCAGAGGATGGTCGAGAGGTGCTCGTCGCTGATCGTCTCGTCGGAAAAATCGTAGGCCGTGCGCCTGCGCATGAGCGACTGCGTCAGCGAAAGCGCAATGTCGTCGGGCTCGGGGAGCTCGCGCACCAAAGCGGCATCATCGGTTTGCTGCTGTTTCTTTTTGAAAGTCACCATCGTCGCGGCAAAAAATCAAAAAAAGGTCAAAAAGCAAAAACAAAAGGAAATTCAAATCCTGCTAGGGCCACCGGATTTTTCCGTCAGCCCGCGCATTGCGTTATTTCATGGACGCGGGAAAGCCCACCGTGAGCGCCATGATCGGGGTCTGCGTCTCCGACAACCCCATGGCCTTGGCAAGCGTCTTCGGATCAAACCAGGCGCGCGGCACGCTCACAAGCCCCATGGCGGCACAGGCAAGCTGCGCGGCCTCAACCATGCAGCCCGCGTCGACGCACACGCACAAGCGGCCGGTGTCGCCAGAACGCACGCCTTCGCTCTTGGCGGCGTCGTGCACGAAGACGATGGTCGCGGGAGCGGTCTTCACGAAATCCTGCCCGCCCGTCGTGGCGCCGCGAAGGTCGCCCGCGGCGCCCATCGTGAGCGTATTGGCCGCTGGATCGTAGCGCCAGGCACCCGTTGCGTCGACCACATAGGCTTCAACTTCGCGGCAGTCGCGGGCCGATGGCACCGTGCGGTGGCCGTCGGGGAGGTTGTTTCCCGCACAGGCCCACAGAAGCGCCGAAAGGATTGAGGCGTCGAGTGATTCCGGCGAAAATTCACGGCCCGAGCGGCGCCGTCCCAGCGCCTGCACCAGCGGCATCGTCATTTCAATCGGACTCGGAAGCGCCCGTACGGACGCCTTCTCGGTAGAGGCTTCAGTCATGCCCAACTCCTTTGCGTCAAGGATTGTCTGTTGATTCTCTCCGTCGCAAGCGGCGGATTCGTCCCGTCGGGAAGGATACTCAAAAACGACCGGCGTGGAGACGGTGCTTGCGCCGAGTCCTTCACCCTACGGCGGTAAGGGTGCGGGCGGCTACAATGATTTTCCAGGTTGGACCCGGCTGAGTCTTCACCGACTCTTTCCTCCTTTTTTCTTCACATCACCAATCCGTTTCTTCATGACCGAGCAGCCGAACTGGCGGCGCATCATCCACGTGGACATGGATGCGTTTTTTGCCTCCGTCGAGCAGCACGACCACCCCGAGTTGAAGGGCAGGCCCATTGCCGTCGGTCATGCCGACGGCCGCGGGGTCGTTGCGACCGCAAGCTACGAGGCGCGCCGCTTCGGCGTGCACAGCGCCATGCCGAGCGCCCGAGCCCTGCAGCTCTGTCCGGAGCTTGTCTTCGTCGAGGGCCGCATGGCGCGCTACAAGGAGGTCAGCCGCGCCGTACACGAGATCTTTTCGCGCTACACGGACGTGATCGAGCCCATCAGCATCGACGAGGCGTTTCTTGACGTCACCGAAAACAAGATGGGAATGGAACTCGCCGTCGACATCGCCCGCGACATCAAGAAAAGCATCCGGGAGGAGCTGGGCCTTACCGCAAGCGCGGGCGTCTCCTACAACAAGCTTCTTGCGAAGATTGCGAGCGACTGGCGAAAGCCCGATGGTCTTTGCACGATTCACCCGGCCGCGGCCCTCAAATTCATCGATCAGCTCAAGGTCGCGCACCACAGGGGCGTGGGGCCGGCGACGGCGAAATCCATGCACGCCATGGGGATTTCGCCCGCCAAGGAGCTGCGTGAGGTGGATCTACCCGAGATGGTGAGGCGCTTTGGGAAAGTCG
>USAL01000147.1 GCA_900552545.1 uncultured Sutterella sp.
CGCACTGCCTTCACGGCCATTGTTGTCCGAGTCGGTAAAGCCCACGATGTGCGCCGAGATCGGACCGTCGGGATAGTTGCGGCGCACCTCGTTGCTCACGTGAATGCCCGAGAGCTGCAGCGCGCGCACGGCCTCGCCCTGCTCGACTTCGAGCTGGCGGTCGATGTAGACGAAGCTCTTTCCCTTGCGCTCGAGGATCTTGTCGTAGATGGTGCGCGCGTCGGTTCCCAGAACCGCGGCAAGCTTTTGGATATCCTCACGCTTGAGCTTGAGGGCCTCCTCGGGATCAGCCCAGACGCTTCGAGCCGGAATGGTCGAGGCAAGAACCACGCCGTTGCGATCGAGAATCTGGCCGCGCTGCGCGGGCACGGGCAGGGTTCTCGCGTAGCGCGCCTCACCCTGCTTTTTCAGAAAGTCGGTCGAAATTCCGCACTGAAGCCAGAAGGCCTTCAACACCACGCAGACGAGCAGCACGAAGAATAAAAAGAAGACGAGCTTGCTGCGTGCGGCGGGAATGGGAACCAGAAGAAGCGATTCCTCGCCGTGCCGGTTCTTGCTCTTGGGGGTGCTGTCCTCGCGCCAGAACGCGCGCACCTTGTCGCGCGTGATGATCCACAGACCCTCAAAGAGTTCGGAGAGCGTCATTTGCGCACCTCCATGTGCCCCTGGATCAAGGCCATCGGCGCGACTTCGAGAAGCACCGTGTTGGTGACGCCCGCGGGCGAAAAGCCCATCGCGCGCGCTCGGTGGCTTACGGCCGCAGGAAGCGCGGCCTTGGAGAGATCAAGCGCAAGCTGGCTTGAATCGTCGGACAAGCGGCGCGTGACGTCGTTGGCGCGCTCGATTTCCACAAAGAGCATGCGCACGCGGTACTGCGTGGTCACAAGCGCCCCGGCGCTCAGGACGAGCACCACGGCCGAGATGAGCGCCATCACGAATAGGAGCCGTTCGCTGAAAAAGGCGAGCGCATTCTTCATGCCGCGCCTCCGTCGCTCCAGGCCCGGGACGTGCGCACAGCGCTGCGCATGACGGCGCTTCTTGCGCGGGGATTGTCCTCACACTCGGCCTTCGTGGGCTTGATGCGGCGCACGTCGCGCCACAAGGGCTCGGGCAGGTCGCTTGCCTTGAGGGCGATGCGCGCGTCGATCGCGCGTTCGGGGTGTGCGCCCGCCTCAAAGAAGCGCTTCACGATGCGGTCTTCGAGCGAATGAAAGCTGATGACGACAAGCTTTCCGTCGGGATTGAGAAGACTTCCCGCTTCGGCCAACGCTGCCGAGAGCTCGTCGAGCTCGCCGTTGATGAAAATGCGGATCGCCTGAAAGGTGCGCGTAGCCGGATGCTGGCCCGCATCCTTGTGCGAGCGCCCGATCGTGGCGGCGATGAAGTCGGCCAACTCTCCCGTGCGCATAAAGGGCGCCATCTTGCGGCGCTCGCAGATCGCGCGCGCAATGCGGCCCGCGAAACGGTCTTCGCCGTAGTCGCGAATCACGCGCTCGATGTCGGAGGCCGGCGCCTCAGCAAGCCACTGGGCGGCCGTGATGCCGCTCGTGGCGTCCATGCGCATGTCAAGTGGCCCGTCAAAGCGAAACGAAAAGCCGCGCTGCGGATCGTCGATCTGGGGGCTAGAGACGCCGATGTCCATGAGAACGCCGTCGACCTTCGTGACACCGTGGCGCTCGAGCTCCGAGGCCATCTCGGAAAAGGGCGCATGAATGATCGTAAAGCGGGGATCCTCGATCGCACGGGCAGCCGCCACGGCCTCCTCATCACGGTCAAAGGCGTAAAGGCGCCCCTTGTCGGATAACTGCGAGAGAATCCTGCGGCTGTGGCCGCCGCGGCCGAAGGTCGCGTCGACATAGACGCCATCGGCGCGCGTGAGCACCTCGCGGGGCGCCTCGTCGGCCAACACCGAACGGTGAATGTAGGCGGGATGCTGCACATCCGATGCTGCCTCGGGGGCGGCTGCATCGGAGGCCCTGCTGTAGGGAGGTTCAATGTCCTTTAGTTCCTGCATGACATTCTCCTCCCCTTTAAAACTGGAAGCCGCCGGCAGCGGCCTCGAATCCTGCGGCAAGCGCTTCGGCTTCCTGGCGCGCAAGCGCCTCGGCGTCCCAGAGCTCGAAATGCGTTCCGAGGCCGACCAAGGTGACCTCCTTTTTAAGGCCTGCGAGCACGCGCAGATCGGCCGGAATCAAGAGACGGCCGGCCGCGTCGATCGTGAGATCGGCGGCGCTGCCCAACACGATGCGCTGCAGCACGCGCGCGGCATAGCCCAGACGCGAGAGCGCCTCACGGCGCTCCTGCCAGACGTCGCGCGGATAGATGAGCAGGCACCCGTCGGGATGCCGCGTGATCGTGACTTCAAGGGCACACTGCTGCGCGAGGAGCTCGCGATGACGACTAGGCATCGGCATGCGCCCCTTGGCATCAAGCGATAAGAGTGAAGTGCCTTGAAACACGTTGATTTTCCGCCGGAATTTTAACTTTCGAGGCGAAAGCAGCAGCGCCGCGCGCCCCATCCGCACGGCTTGTGAGTGCTCAGCCCGATGACTGAAGCGGGAGAAACGCCCCACTTTCCCCCACTTTTCCACACCAACACTCTAGCACACGCTTTGCAGACGGACGCCTTCTCCGGCACCGATCTTCGTCTTGCCCCCGACGAGGCGCCGATTTCAAGATTTGGTATTTTCCCCTAAGGCCGACGCCCGAGAAAAATCGTCCCCATTCGGCCACGTCCAGTTGCGTTCAGCCGCATCGCCGATCCAGGGCCGTCTTAGTGCCCCTGCGCAAAAATTGCGGACAAAAAATGCCTCGTCGACGCAACGTGCTTCGCGCTGATGGCCGCTGCGCCCGACGAGGCTTCAATGTCAGGAGAGTCATTGGCGGGCAAAAAGAAGCCCGACTCGATCGCCGATCACCGATCAATTCCGCCCTTCAATTCCTTCCGAGAGAAAAGACGGCAACCGACGGCATTCTTCAAATCAAAACCGCAACCCCTGGTGCATCCGACACCGCAGTCTTTCTCGAAGATGCACTGACGTTATACCCTAGATGAATAGCGAGGACAAGCTTCCCTACGCCATTTTTCGTGGTAACCCTAGGTTTTCTTCATTTCGGCACCACGTCCGCGCCAGATCCTCGGGCGACGGTGGGAGGCAAGGCACCCCGCTGCCATCCACGAACGCGGTGCGCTCAAGGTAGAGCGCCTTCCCCCGCCCCAGACGGCGAAGGACGTCGCTTGAGGCAACGGGCGTGGCAAAAAGCCGCGAAATCGGAAAATTCTTGAGCAACCCCCGCGCCCTTCTGCAGTCGGGAAAGTACGTCTCTACGCAGGTCCAGAACTGCGGCGAGTGATTGAAGTGCGTCAGATGCGCCGCCTCATGGGCAAACACATAATCAGCGAAAAAGACGGGCAAGAGTGCAAGCCGCCAGTTGATGCGGATGCTGCCCTTGATCGTGCACGAGCCCCAGCGCGTCGTCGCCTGCGACAGGCGCACCTCCCGCAGCGCGCGGTGCGCCTGTGGGGCGGCTGCTAGCCTCGCGCGAAAGCGGCGTGCGAAACCTGCCAGAACGTTTTCGAACGCATCCATGAGCCACAGGGCGGTGCGGCTGGCAAACTCGTCTTTGGCCGAAAGCTCTCCCGCACCGGTGAGCGCCGGGATTTCAAGTGTCATCGTCTGGAGATTGAATCGATACAAAGCGCCCGCGCCCTGGCGCAACGTCAGTCTGCGGCCGAAGAAATAAACGAATCCCCCGTCGAGAATCCGGGAATCAAGGAAGGGTACTGAAGGAGAGGCGCCGACTGAAGATGCGCCCGCCTGCAGCGCGAGCCGCTGGTTTCTCACGGGCTTTCTGAGCCAGGCGAGCGTTTTGAGGACGAAGGCGTGCACGGCGCGCATTTCACGCTGGCTACGGGGTACATTAGTGTAGGCCAGCGGCAGCATCACGTTTTCGATAACCGACAGGCGCGGCAGCAGGTTGAAGCTCTGAAAGACAAAGCCAATGCTCAGGGCGCGGACTTCGGTGAGCTCGTCATCATCGAGCTCGGCCACGTTGAGCCCTTGCAGGTAATAGTCGCCCGCCGTCGGCTTATCCAGGCAGCCTAGGAGGCTCATGAGCGTTGATTTGCCCGAGCCCGAGGGGCCAGTGATAGCGACGAATTCGCCGGGATTTACCGCCAGGCTCACGTTGTGCAGGATATGGGCGCACCCCGCCTCGCTCTCAAAGATGCGGTGCACGTTGCGGATGTCGATAACGGGACGCATTACATACCCTCGTCGGCAGACATGCTGCCCGAATCCGCGCTGT
>USAL01000148.1 GCA_900552545.1 uncultured Sutterella sp.
GCGCGTCACGCAGAAGGTGGTCTCGATCTGCCAGAGCACCTCGGACTGCGAGGGCTTCATCGCCCGCACCGACGAAGCGCGCGTACGCATCTGGCACGAGCGCCGCCGCACCGCTTACGTGCGGCGCCGCCATCGACGTTCCGGTGAGCGTCACCGTGCCGTCGGTCGTACCGGCCGCGGCGCTCACGATGTTGGTGCCCGGCGCGGCAATCGTCCAGAGCCCGGCGAAAAGCCCCATGTTGGAGCCTTCGACGATCGTTGTGTTCGGATGCACGAACTTGCCCTGCTCAAAGAGATGATCGGACTCGATGTTGACGACGTTCAGAATATGGCCGTTGTTCGTCGGGTCGCGCATCTGATCAAGAATCGGGTCGCCCGGCGCGAGTCCGGCCTGATTGCCCGCGGCAAAGACAAGAAGCTTGTCCTTTTTTACGGCGCTCGAGAAAATCCTGTTGAAGGCCTCGGTCTCCTGCGGAACATCCCGGTACGCCCGCAGCCCCCGCACCCAGCCCCAGGAGTTGCTGTAGATCTTGACGTCGTCAAAGGCCTCGAACGCCTTGAGATAAAGCTCGACGGGCTCCTCAATCGACGTCTGCGCCTGCAGGCTCGATGAGAGCAGCAGCAGCGAGGCATCCCTGGCAACGCCATAGTCAACCGCCGCACCTCCTGCGGCAATGCCCGCCACGTGGGTGCCGTGATTGTGCTCGGACCACTTGGGATCCTCGCCGTAAAGCGTATCATAGGCGGAACTCGTGATGCTGATGATGTCCCGGTCGGCAAAGGCGACGTGCCCCGTGTCAAACCCTGAATCAAGAATACCGATGCGCACGCCTGCGCCCGTGAAGCCCTTCTCATAGGCCTCTGAGACGTTGATGGCGTCAAGGTTGACATTTCCCGTCGGTGCAGCCTGCACGAGGACGGGAACAATGCCGAGGATTGAGCTGACGAGAGCTGAAACGGTGCTCGGCTTGAAAAGGCGTTTATTCATGTTTGCGATGTCCTGACCAGAAACCCGGCCTGTCGCCTGGAGGATGCGACAACGGTTCAAGCCGGGGCGAAGACGATGCATCAATGATCGCAGAGTAGCGACAGGCCTGAAACGGACTCACATTCCTGCTGAATTTTTCAGTGAGACAGTTGTTGAAGCGCCACACTATTTGATCAACTACCAAAACGCAGGCTTTGGCTCATCAGTGAAGTCCAGCGCAGACGCTCCGATTTCATCTGATTCATAATGTCTGCCAACCCCGCAAACACGCCCTGAGACGTCAAGTGATCCGTCCCCGCTCCTTGTCCGCATCCGCTGCGCACGGACGTCTGTTCCCGCGCCTCGCTGGTCTTGCCTGTTGCCTCATTCTGGCTGCTGGCGTGTCCTTCTTTTCGACGGTCCGCGCCGCTGAGGAGACCAGCATCCACGGCACGCCTGATGTGACTGATGCCGACCGGAGGCCGGTTGTGCGCATCGGCCTCATCGACACCTTCTCCCCGGGCTTTTACATCCACACCTATGCGGCCACCGTGCAGTACCTCAAGCGGCGCCTGCCGCAGTACCGCTTCGAGTCGGTTGAGTTCGCCAGTCCCGAGCTGCTTACCGCCGCGGAAGCCGGGAAACTCGATTTTCTCGTCAGCAGCGCGGGCACCTTCGGCATCCGTGCCGAGGCGCTTGCGGCCGAGCACATCGTCATTCTCAAGCGCTCCGACGTCAAGGATGCCTCGCGAAGCGTGGCTTCAGTCTTTGTCGTCCGCTCCGACAACGAAGCCGTCCGCACGCTTGCCGACCTGCGCGGCAAAAGCGTGAGCGCCACGAGCCCGCAGAGCTTCGACGGCTGGCTCATTGCTGAGGATGCCATTGCACAGGCCGACTTCAATCCCGAGAAGTTCTTTTCCTCGGTGCACTTTACCGAGTACAACTTCCCCGACGTCATCAGCCGCGTGCTTGCCGGCCAGACGGACGCGGGCATTCTCACGCGCTGCGAACTCGAGCGAATGCTCGCGCAGGGACTCGTCAAGCCCGGTGCCGTGCGCGTGATCAACGACAAGGGATCGCCCGAAGAGGCCTGCCGGCGTTCGACCGACCTGTACCCAGCCGAAATCATCGCCGTCTTTCCGCACACGAATCCCGTGCTCGCCAAGGAAACCACCATCGCTCTGCTGCAGATGCCTCCCGGAAAAGGGAACAATGCGGACTGGGAATGGGTCACGGTCAACGATCTGGTCAATGTCTCCGGACTGATGGAGCGGCTTTCGCTCGGAAGCTTCGCCTACCAGAAGGAGTTCACGTTCGAAGCGCTCTTAAGGCGCTATTACCGCGAAGTGATTCTGGTGCTCGCACTCATCGCCGCAACGATTTTCCACATCCTTCGCGTCGACAGCCTCGTGATGCAGCGCACCCGGGAGCTTGTCCGCACCGTTCATGAAAAGGAGGCGCTCGTCGAGCGCATGAAGCGCACGCAGGAGTACCTGCAGCTGCTTGAAAGAAACACGATCGTGAGCCAGCTCTCGAACCTCTTTGCGCACGAGATGAAGCAGCCCGTCACGAACATCATCAACTATGCGGCGGGCCTGCAGATGCTGCGTCAATCGGGCCGGGAAAACGGTCCGACGTTTGATCAGGCGCTCGGCGCCATCAGCGATCAAGCCCAGCGCATTGCGCAGATCGTCGACCGCGTCCGGGCCTATGCCAGACACCAGCCTCTGGCCAAGACCCCCTGCGTCCTGGCCGACATCGTGCAGGCGATGCTTGAAAACTTCCGCATGGTGCAAAACAGCGCATGCACCGTTTCCGTCGAGGTTGCCGGGAACATTCGCGTCGTTGCCGATCCGGTGGCGCTTGAGCTGCTGCTACTGAACCTCGTGCGAAACGCCGCCCGGGCCGCGGCGAAAACCGGTGAAGGAAAAATATTCATCCGGGCGCAGACCCTCGGGCGGTCGGTGCGGCTCACCATTTCCGACAACGGCCCGCGCGTGAATGACGATCTTTTCGCGCGGCTTTCGCGCATCGGGGGCGTCACGAGCGCCGAAGGCCTCGGCATGGGACTTGCCATTGCCAAGGGCATCGCCGAAAATCACAACGGACACCTTGAGTTCAGCCGTTCCGCGAGCGGCGGTCTTGCCGTCACGCTGGTGATGCCTGCAGCCGAAAGGACTGAGCCCAATGCAACCGCCGCCATAAAAACGCCGTCATGAGCAACCTGCCCTCCGACCTCATCCGCATCGTCGACGACGATCCCACCGCCTGCGCCTCCCTGACGTTCGTGCTTCAGATCGCAGGCTTTGACGTCGTCTCCTACAACAGCGCCGATCAGTTCCTGTCACAGGCCTCGGGACTGCGGCCGGGCTGCATTCTTCTTGACGTGAAGATGCCCGGCAAAAGCGGTCTGGAGCTCTTTCAGGAACTCAGGCGCAATCAGGATCTGCAGCTGCCCGTCATCTTCCTGACTGGACACGGCGACATCGAAATGGCCGTGCAGGCCCTGCACGAGGGAGCCTTTGACTTTCTGGTGAAGCCCGCCGATCCGCAGCGGCTCCTCGCGATCGTCACGAAGGCGGTGGAACTGAGCAAAACCCTGCGGCGCGAACGCAGAGAGGCTCGGGAAATCGAAGAACTGATGGCGAAACTCACCCCTGCCGAACTGCAGGTTGCGCAGATGATGGCCAAGGGACTCACAGTGAAGACTATTGCGCAGGCGCTTGAAGTGAGCGAACAGGCCGTGAAGTCGCACCGCTCGTCGATCTACCACAAGCTCGACGCCATCAATCCCGTGGAGGTGGCGGTGATCGTCAACGACTGGCTCAGGGGGCGGCAATGATTTCGAGACGAAGCCTTCTAAACGGCATCGGCCTTGCCGCGGCACTCAGTTCAGTCCATGCCGCGCAGCCCCCCGCCGCAGCGCCCCGGCTGCCGCAGGAATGGGCGCAAACGTTTGACGTCATCGTCGTCGGGGGAGGCGGCGCCGGCCTGGCGGCTGCCGTTGCGGCCGCCCAGAAGAAGGCCTCGGTGTGCCTCATTGAAAAAATGCCCCTTCTCGGCGGCGAAACGCTTCGAAGCACGGGATACCTCTCATGAGTCGAACCGCGCCGACAGACGCTCAACGGCATCCGCGACTCCGAGGAGCTTCACTTCAGTCAGACGATGCAGGCCGGCCTCAACCGGGCCAACCCGCAGCTCGTGCAGACCATGGTAAGCGAAACACCCAAGACCGTGGCGTGGCTTGAGGAGTGCGGCGTTCTCTTTCAGGATTCGGTGTATGAAATCTACGGCTCGGGCTA
>USAL01000149.1 GCA_900552545.1 uncultured Sutterella sp.
AGATCGACGCGGACAAGCCCGCCTTTGAAATCCGCTACCGGCTCGACGAACCGGTGCGCACCGCCATCTACACCAATCACACCCATAGATTAAGACACTCACCATCATGAAAACCATTGAAGTCGTCGCCGCCATCATCCATGACAACGGAAAGATCCTCGCCACGCAGCGCGGATACGGAGAGTTCAAGGACGGCTGGGAGTTCCCGGGCGGCAAGATGCAGCCCGGCGAAACGGCCGAAGAGGCCATCATCCGCGAGATCGAAGAAGAGCTGCGCGTGCGCATCGCGCCCGAGAAGCTTCTCATCACGGTTGAATGCGACTACCCGAACTTTCACCTCACGATGCACTGCTTCTTCTCGACGATCGTCGAGGGCACGATCGAGCTCGTCGAGCACGAGGCGATGAAATGGCTCGCCGACACCGAACTCGACTCGGTGGCGTGGCTTCCGGCCGACCTTGAAGTGGTCGAAGCCATCAAGGCCTATCTGAAGCAGAAAAAGAGCGCGGCGCAATAAAACCCAAGCCTCTGTTTGGCCCCTCTTTGGCCTCTTTTCAATCAAGGCGCGCTTTCAGCGCGCCTTTTTCGTCCCTTTTTCTTGATTCGCACTTTCGTGCGCATTCTTCTCAATTGCTGCACACGGTCTCCACATCCCACGGGCGGCGTCGGTAAAGTACGCTTTCGCAGAAGTTCTTCACCAAGGAAGTTTTTTTTGAACCCTCGCCATGCCGAGCACCACCTTCAATCGCCGCAAACTCATCCTCTCCTGCGCCGCCCTTGCGACCGCATCGGCCGCGGGCGCTGCCGTCAAAACGGGGGCCGATGCGTTTGAAGCCTTCGGCGGCACGACCACCGGGAAGCGCCTTGAGCGCATGCAGGCCTCGCCCAATTTTGCCAACGGCGCCTTCTGCAACCTCGAGCCCGTGGTCGATCCGATCGACCGCGACGGGCGCACGACGAAAATGCTTCAGTTTCTCTTCGAAGACCAGAGCCGTCAGCGTCCAAGCGCTCCCATCCCCTCGGTGAAGACGCCTCTCTCCTCAATCGACGAAGGAAGTTTCGTCTGGCTCGGCCATTCGGGGTTTTATCTGCGCCTTGGGAGCCTTTCGATTGCGGTCGACCCGGCGCTTCACGCCTGTTTTCCGATCGGGGGCTTCTTCAAGCCCTTTCCGGGCTCGGACATCCATCAGCCGGAAGACATTCCGCCGCTTGACGTTCTTCTGATCACGCACGACCATTACGACCATCTCGACATGCTCACCGCAAAGGCAATCCGCGACCGGGTGGGCCGCGTGATCTGTCCGCTCGGCGTGGGCGCGCATCTTGAAGCATGGGGCTATGCGCCGGAGGTGATCACGGAGCTTGACTGGTCGGAAAAGACGACGATTGGGAACCACGGCGTTCTCACCTGCCTGCCCTCACAGCACTTTTCAGGCCGCACCATGAGGCGCAACACCACGCTCTGGGCGGCGTTCATGCTTGAGCTTGACGGTGCGACGATCTTTCTGTCGGGCGACGGCGGCTACGACCGGCACTTTGCGCAGATCGGCGAAATGTGGCCGCACATCGACTTTGCCGTGCTCGAAGACGGCCAGTACAACACCGACTGGGCGGGCATTCATCTACTTCCCAAATACTGGAGGAAGGCCGCCTTTGATCTGGAACTTACGGCGGTGCTTGCCTCGCACAACTCGAAGTTCGACTTGAGCCGCCACGTCTGGACCGATCCGATGGAAACGGCCGCTGCAAGCGCCGAGACGCTCAAGATGACGCTCGTGTCGCCTCGCATCGGCGAGCCCGTGCGGCTAGATCGCCTCAAGGACTTCCAAAACCGCTGGTGGCGCAGCGTCGCCTGAATTCAGGGCACTTTTCACGGCGCTTGATTCCTCTTTTTTCCCCCTCTTTTCCCCTTCTTTCGCTCTTTCCCACCCTCAGCCCTGCCGCCAAGGTGGGAAAAGCTGCTCACGGCAGCGACAAACTCCGTCGCAACCATCCCTACACTTCCCGTACATCTCTGTAATCGCCCGCAGGCTTGCGGCCGGGGGCTCTGACGCCCTTATTACGTCGTCATTTCACCCTCACGGTACGGAAGGCTGCGGCGTTATAGTCAGGGAACTTTTCAGAGAGCCTTGACGCAGTCGAGCGCGTCAATCCCCAAAGGCTGACCAAGCGGCATGAACGGCGCAACTTGCACGCAAGTTGTTGAAACTCACCTGAAAAGAGCAGCCATCGTCACCCATTTGCTTTTATTTTTCTCATGCGCATTCTTCACACCTCGGACCTGCACCTGGGGCGGTCTCTTTACGGCGCCCGGCGCGACGACTCGTTTGAAAAGCTTCTTCACTGGCTTTGCGAGCTCATCGCCGAAAGAAACATCGACTGCCTGGTGATCGCAGGCGACGTCTTTGACAACGCCACGCCCTCGCACTTTGCGCAGAACCTCTACTACGACTTTCTCACCGCCGTACGGGGCAAGACCAACTGCCGGCACATCGTGATCACGAGCGGCAACCACGACTCGCCCTCGTTTCTGAACGCCCCGCAGCGGCTCCTCTCTGCCATCGGCGTCACGGTGGTGGGCGAGGCGCTCTCCGACCCGGCAGACGAAGCGCTGCTGCTGCGCGACGCTTCGGGCGAGCCCGAGGCGGTGGTGGCCGCGGTTCCCTTCCTGCGGGAAGCCGACATCAGAAAGAGCATCGAGCACGAAACCGACGAGCAAAAGGACCGCCAGGTGATTGAAGGCACGCGCAGGCACTACCGCGAGGCAGTCGACGGGGCGCTCGCACTGCGCAAAAACTGCGGCCGAGACGACATTCCGCTCATTGCCACAGGGCACCTTTTTGCCGCGCACTGCGACTGCGGCACTGAAGAGCGCAGCCTCTACATCGGAAGCCTCGGGCAGATTTCGGCCGACGTCTTTCCCGAGGAGATCGACTATCTCGCGTTGGGGCACCTGCACCGCGCGCAGTGCCTTGCGGGAAACGCCGCGCGGCGCTACGCGGGCTCGCCCTTGGCGCTTGACTTCGGCGAAGGCAAACAGAAGTCGGTGGTGATTGCCGAGCTCACCAGTGCGGGCGAAGCGCCCGCCATAGAGCTTGTCCCCGTTCCCACCTTCGACAGGCTTGAGCAGGTCACGGGGTCACTCGATGAAATCCTCACGCGCCTTCAGGCCCTTGCAGACGAAAACACGCCCATGTTCTGCGAGGTGATTCACGACGAAGGCGCCTACGCGCCGCACCTTGCGCAGGTCTGCCGCAACGCGCTCGGGCAAAGCCCCGTGGCGCTCGTGCGCATCATGAGCCGCGCCGTCGTTGAAAACCGCATCAGCGCCGAAGACAGAATCAGCGACGTGCACACCCTCACGCCCGAGGCGATGTTTGAGCTCAAGCTTGAACGCACGCCGGACCTCACCGACGAAGACCGCGAAGGTCTGCGGCGCGCCTATGCGCAGGTGCTCTTTGAAATCCGAAACGACGACGCCGAAGAAACAACTGAAAACGCGGCCGAAAGCACGCCTGAAAAGACAGTCGAAAGCGCGGTCGGAAACAACGCCGAGAGCGCCGCGCCGGGAGCCTGAGGGCTTTCAGGAATAAAGGCATCCATCGCAAAGAGCTTCAACGAATAGAGACACACAGCATGCGCATTCTCAAGATCACGCTCACCAACCTCAACTCCCTCAAAGGCACGTGGGAGATCAACCTCGAGGACCCGGCTTATGTGAGCAACGGCATCTTTGCCATCTGCGGCCCGACGGGCGCAGGAAAATCATCGCTTCTTGATGCGGTCTCGCTTGCGCTTTACCAGTGCACGCCGCGCCAGGGACACATCACGAGCACGAGCAACGAGGTGATGACCCGCGGCACGGGCACGTGCACCTCGGAGGTGACCTTCGAGGCGGCAGGCGACCGTTACCGCGCCCGCTGGAGCCAGAATCGCGCCCGCGGCAAGGCCGAGGGACGTCTGCAGGGCGCCTCGCATGAGCTCGCAAAACTCAACCGCGCCACCGGCGAGTGGGACCTGCTGCCGGCGAAAATGAGTGAAATTCCGGCAAAAATCGAAGCCATCACCGGCATGGGCGCCGATCAGTTCAGCCGCTCGATGCTGCTTGCGCAGGGCAACTTTGCGGCCTTCATGAAGGCCCCGGCGCAGGCGCGGGCGCAACCGTCTGCGTCGCGGCGCCTGCCGCTGCGGGCTTGGCCGCATCCGGCTGCGGCGCCGCATTCTGAGCAGCAACCCCTGCCGCGCTGCTCAGCGCGGGCTGGGCGGC
>USAL01000150.1 GCA_900552545.1 uncultured Sutterella sp.
AAGGTAAGCACAAGCGCCGTGAAGATCCCGGGCCTTGCCAGGGGAAGCACAACGGAAAAGAAGGCGTCAAGGGGCTTGGCGCCCAAGGTCGCCGCGACCTCCATCGGGCGCGGCCCGATCGACTCAAAGGCGGCCTGAAGCGGCTGCACGGCGAAGGGAAGCGAATAGATGACCGAGCCCACGACAAGCCCCGGGAAGGTGAAGGTCAGAAGCCCGATTCCGAGCGACTGCGTGAGCTGCCCGAGCGGGCCGTGCGGCCCGAGGGCGACAAGGATGTAAAAGCCGAGGACCGAGGGCGGGAGCACTAGCGGCAGCGTCACGAGCGCGGTCATCGGGGCACGCAGAAGGCTCTTCGTGCGGGCAAGCCACCACGCCAGAGGCGTGGCGATGACGATCAGAATCGCCGTCGTGATCGTCGCAAGCTGCAGACTGAGCCATACGGGCTCAAGAGAGATATCCGACATTGCCTGTACTACGCCTTTTCTTCACCTTTGATTCGGTCCCTGTTCGGTCCTTATTGGGGAGCCTACAGACTGGCAGCCTGCGGATGCGCCGCGTCGGCGCCTTCGGATCGGGACCGTTTTTTCAGACTCAATTTCGGTGATTGTACCCACCGACATCAAAAGACCGCCCCCGATCCGATGTGCCGGTTTTGCCCCTCTTCTCTTTATTCCGCGCCGTAGCCGTAGGCAGTCTTCACCTTGGCTGCTGCGGGGCCTTTGAGATACTCGAGAAACGCCCGGGCGGCTTCGGGATTGGCGCCGTTTTTCAAAAGCACCGCGTCCTGCCGGATCGGCTGGTAGTAGTTCTGCGGCACGATCCAGCCCGAGCCCGAGGTGATGCGCCCGTCGCGGGCCACCTGGCTCAACGCAACAAAGCCCACGTCCGCATTGCCGGTCTTGACGAAGTTGAAGGTCTTGCCGATGTTGTCGCCCTCGACGAACTTGGGCTGGACTTTTTCGAAAAGCCCCATCGCCTTGAGCGTTTCATAGGCGGCAAGCCCGTAGGGCGCAAGCTTCGGGTTGGCGACGGCGCACTTGTTGAAGTCGCCCGAAACCAGAAGCTTTTCGCCGTCGGCGACGCGCTTGGCGTCCGCGCTCCAGAAAACAAGTTTTCCGACGGCATAGGTAAAGGAGGTGCCGGGTACGCCGTAGCCCTCGTCGATCGCCTTCTTGGGCGTGGCGGCGTCCGCCGCGAGCAGCACGTCGAACGTGGCGCCGTTTTTGACCTGCCCGTAGAACGTGCCCGTGCCGCCGAAGCTCAAAACGAGCTTGTGGCCGGTCGCCTTTTCAAAAAGCGGCGCGATGTCCTTGGCGGGCGCCGTGAAATTGGCCGCCACGGCAACGAACACGTCGGCAGCCGTTGCGGCCGAGGCTGCCGCCGCGAGCACGGCGGCACATGCAAGCTTGAGGGTGGAAGTTTTCTTCATCGCTCAATCCTCCTTGACGAGCTGCGGACGTTCCGGCTCGTTTTCTCTAAAATGAATAGCGCTAGATTACCACGCATTATTCATTTTTTGAATAGCCCCGAAGAAAACCCTTCTCACCCCATTTCAGCCCCCGCTCCTGCCCTTCTCTGCTCCTCTTCTACGTCTTTCGGTCGTTGCGCCTGCCGGGAGCATTGTTAGACTCGTACGGTCAGAAGAAAAAATTCCTCAAGCTCACTACATACGTCATGCCGCCGCAAAACAAAGACTCCGCCGCTGACCAAGCGCAGCAGGCTCTCACCCAGGCTCCGGAAACCTCGACCGATCAAGAAGCCCAACAGAAGCCGGGCCCTGATCCGCAGCTCGTTGCCGCGCCCATTGCGCTTACCCGGCAGCTCGGGCAGATGGTCGACAAGCGCATCAACATCCTGCGGCGCATTCATGAGCCCGGGTCGATTTCGGAGGCGGCGCGCCTGGCCAACGTCTCCTACAAGGCGGCCTGGCAGGCGATTGAGACGTTGGGCAACCTCGCGGGCGCCCCGCTCGTTGAAAAAGCCGCGGGCGGCAGCCACGGCGGCGGCACGCAGCTGACGGCCACAGGCCTGACCGTGCTTGAGCTCTCGGAAAAGCTTGCACAAGCCCGAGAGAAGGTATTCGAGGAGTTTGCCTCAACCGCCCTGCCGCAGCTGCTTCCCATGGGGGCGACGACGCTTCGCACCTCGATGCGAAACCAGCTTCCGGCGACCGTGACGCGCATCACCCGGGGCGCGGCCATGGTGCATCTGACGCTTGAAATCGACGCGGAAAACAGCCTTCGCGCTAGCCTCACGCAGGAAAGCGCGCAGTTGCTCGGCATCACGCGGGGCTCGAAGGTGCTGGCGTTGACGAAAGCAACGGCCGTTGAAATCGCCCGCGAAATGAAGTCTGACGATGCGCGCATGTCGATTCTTCACGGCACCGTGGTGCGCTCGGCAAGAAACGACAAGGGAGGCGAAGTCACGATTCGCCTTGCGGGCGGCGCATCGCTTGTGGGCTTTAGCCGCGCGGGACACGGCCTGCATCTGGGCGACGCCGCGCAGGCGCTCGTCTCGCCCCAGGCCGTGGTGGTGGCGCTCTTTAGCTGACGCACGAGCTCTTCACTGGGCGCCGCAGGAGGGTCTTTCGACCCATTTCTCGTCTTGCGGCGGGATTATCCTCCTGTGAGGGAGGGCGTCTGCGAACAATCCCGCATACCCCCGGAGCGACCCTCAGTCGGAAGATTTAGTGTTTACGAGAAAATATTTATTCTCTCGTAGGAGATGATCCTACGGAGGCGATCTGCATTGATTTCCATCAAAGAGTCTTAAGGAAAAATGATCGGATTTTCTTAAGATTCGCATTTGTCTGCGGGTACAGGGAGCCCGCGGCATGCATCGTCGGGGGGCCGGAAGAAAAATTTCAGGAGCCGGCCGTTGGAAGACTTTCGGGTCTTCGTCTGAAGCGATAGGTGCGTCCTTTCCCGATCGAAGCTTCGGTCGGGCACAGAGGGAACAAAAGCGCACGTTAGAAAAAACAATCGATACAAGATCGCAAATCCCAAGGAGTCTTTCTCATGAACAAGAACAGCAAGTGGTACGCCGGCGCATTGGTTCTGGTCGGCGTCGTGGTGGGCGTCGCGCTCGTGAGCGCCGGTACGTCCGTTGTGCATTGGTCCGGTTCGACCAAGTTCTGCGGCACGTTCTGCCACTCGATGGATGCGGCTTACGCCTCCTATCAGAAGGGCCAGCACGCCCAGCTCAACTCGGGCTTCGAAGTGGGCTGCGTCGACTGCCACCTCAAGTATGAATCCGTCAAGAGCATCAGTCAGGCTCAGGTCGTTGGCCTTCTGTGGCACAAGGCCGTGAGCGGCTCGACCTCGCTCTGGGGCGAAATCCGCGGCACGATGTCCACGCCGGAAAAGCAGCTTGCGATGCGTCCTGAGCTCGCCAAGCACGTGACCGACTGGATGAAGTCGGTGAACTACGTCACCTGCCGCGGCTGCCACGACCTCAACAACTTCAAGCCGTCCAAGGACAAGCCCATGGTTGCGCAGATGCACAAGGCGATGGCGAACAACCCCGCCACCGACTGCGTTGCCTGCCACACCGAAGCCGGTCACAAGTACAAGTAATCGGCTCGTAAGCACCGCCGGCGTCCCTGTTGCTGGCGGCTGTCTTTGAGGCGCCAAAGCCCGTGGAAGCATCGTTTGCGCGATGCCCGCGGGCTTTTTCGTTGGCGCGAGAAAACCGGCTTGAGGCCTTCCTGTTGCCGGCCTCCTGCCGCCCGATTTTGGGTGTTTCCACCACGCGCGGAGAGCCCGGTCATTCGCGCTAAAATGAGTCGATTCAAAATCCGGGGTTCCCTGCCTGCCGCCTTCTTTTTTGCGCCCGCGGCGGGGAGTTTCGCACATCCTTTCTTGGCATCATTTCCAGAGCGCGTTCATGCCCACCAACAAAGAACACAACACGATCTACCGCAAGGACTACCGTCCCTACACGCACACGATCGAAAAGGTCGAGCTCGACTTCGAACTTGATCCCGAATCGACGCTGGTCACCAACACGATGACGGTCGTTCCCCGCGCAGGTGCGCACACGACCGATCTGGTTCTCAACGGCGAAGAGCTCTTCTTTGAAAAGGTTCTCATCGACGGTCAGCCGATTCCTGAAACGCGCTGGAAGGTCGAAAGCGACGGCCTCGTGATCCGCGACGTCTCAAGCAAGATGCGCATCACGATCGTCAACCGCTTCAGCCCCCAGGCCAACTCCGCGCTCTCGGGCATCTACATGAGCAACGGCGCCTTCATGA
>USAL01000151.1 GCA_900552545.1 uncultured Sutterella sp.
CGGCCGCTCTCGCGCATCGCCTCAGTAATCGCCTCAAGGCTTTCGGCCACGGCTGCGTCGATGAAGGCACAGGTGTTGACGATCACGAGATCGGCTTCCTTGTAGTCGGCGGCGATGATGTAGCCTTCGGCGCGCAGCTCGGTCACGATGCGTTCGGTATCCACAAGCGCCTTGGGGCAGCCCAGGCTCACGAACCCCACGCGGCCGATGCGCGCGCGTGTTTTCTCTTGCGTTTGACTCATTTGTTTATCCTCGAGAAGCTCACGCCGCCGCCGGGGCCTGCTGCGGACGAATCCAGATGAGCGCGGCATGGCGCCCGGTCTTTTCGCCGTCGCGGCGGTAGCTGTAAAAGCGCGCGGGATCTGCCACGGTCGAAAGGCCGCAGTCTTCGACTTCGGTCACGCCGACGCCCGCAAGCGCCCGGCGCGCGTAGCCCGCGAGATCAATGTAGAGGCGATCGCCCTCGCCCTGGCGCACGCATTCGGGAGCGCCGCCGAAATGTTCCTTGAAGGCCGCGGCCACTTCCGGGCCCGTTTCAAAGTCGTCAAACCCAATGCGCGGCCCCAACCACGCACGAACGCCCGCGGCCTGAGCCGCCTCATCGCCTGCGGCAGCGGCAAGCGCGCGGCGCATCTCGCGCACGGTCTCTTCAATGATGCCCGCGGCAAGGCTTCTCCAGCCCGCGTGCACGGCCGCAACAATGCGGCCGTCGTTTTCGGCAATCAGCACCGGCAGGCAGTCGGCCACCTGCACCGCGCAGACCACGCCCGGGGTCATCGTCCAGCTTGCGTCGGCCTCAACCGTATCGTCGGCCACGTCGTCGGCGTGCCCCACGCGCACGCCGTGCACCAGCGTCATCCAGCGCGGCGCCTCGGGCGCAAGCTGCGCGACCATAGCGCGGTTCATGCGCACGCAGGCGGCATTGTCGCCCACGCGGGTGCCGACGTTAAGCCCCATGACTCCCTCCGGGCCGCCCCAAGGGCCCGAGGAGACGCCGCCCAAGCGCTCAGTAAAAAGCGCGCCGACACGGCTGCCCAAGTTCGGGGCCAGTGCTTCAGTCTCTTTCTTGTAGATGGACATGTTCCTTGCCTAATCCATGTGCCGCGACGTTTTCCGCCTCAGGCGGCGCTCCTTGCATCGCCATTGATTTTCCAATGTCCAATGGCGACTCTCGTCTCGGCGTCTCTTATACCTATTTAGCGGCGAGCTTTCAGAAAAGCCCGCCGCTTAATGAACGTTATTCTTCGTCAAACACGGTGACGGGCTCGTCAAGCGGCCCAAACCCCAGATCCTGCATGAGCTCATACATGTCGTCCGGAGGCGGCGCAAACCATTCAAGCGTCTCGCCGCTCACGGGATGCCGCAGCCGCAGGCGGCTTGCGTGCAGCGCCTGACGCGAAAACTGCGCGGCAAGCCCCGCCTCGGGCGGCAGCTTCGAAGCGTTGGTGCGGTAAACGGGGTCGCCCAGAAGCGGGAGCCCCACGCTTGTGAGATGCACGCGGATCTGGTGCGTGCGGCCCGTCTCAAGCCGGCAGGCGACCCAGCTGATGGTGCGGCCGGCGACTTCAGCAACGTCGACCAGGCGGCAGTGGGTCTTGGCCGGGCGGCTTCCTTGGCCGCCGCGGCAGCAGAACTTCAGCGGATTGCGCGGATCGCGACCGATGGCGCGGTCAACGTACCCCGCCTCGGGCGCAACGCCCAGCACCAGCGCCCAATACTCGCGCCCGACCGTGCGCGCCTGCAGCTGCCGCACGAGATCGGTCTGCGCGGCTTCGGTGCGCGCCACCACCATGAGACCCGAGGTCTCCTTGTCGAGGCGGTGCACGATGCCCGCGCGCGGCACGCGGGCAAGCTCCGGATAGCGAAAAAGCAGGCCGTTTAAAAGCGTCCCCGACCAGTGGCCCGCAGCCGGATGCACCACGAGCCCGGCGGGCTTGTTGATGATGATGATCCCCTCGTCCTCGTAGACGACGTCAAAGACGACGCCGTCTTCGGGCGCGTAGGCGTTTTCTTCGGGCGACGACATGCGCACGACGTCGATTTCGTCGGTGCCGCCCACCTTCTGGCGGACGCTTGCGGCCTTTTCGCCGTTTACGCACACCGCGCCCTCTTCGATCCACTTCTGGATGCGGGCGCGGCTCACGTCGGGCATCAGGCGCGCGAGCACCTTGTCAAGGCGCTCGTCGGGGGCCGTGACGTCAAGCTCAAAGTGTTCGGCCGGAGCCTCTTCGAGCGCGTCTTCGGAGAGCTCGTCCATGTCGAGAGCTGCGCCCTTGTCGCAAACTTCGATATCATCCGCATTCTCAGAGCCCGTCAAAGGCTCTCCTGCTTGCGTTTCGGCAGCGGGTTCAACGATATAATCGCCCAAGTCCTTACCTTTTGTTGTTGCCATGAATATACAAACCGTGCTGCGGCCGGTGAGGTGCGCAGTTCTTGCAGCGGCCGTTGCACTCACTGCCGGCTGCTCCTGGCTGGAAAGCATCGAAATCGATCCCACCCGTGACTGGACGGCCAACCAGCTCTACAGCGAAGCCCGTGCAGCCGTCAGCGACGGCAATTGGGAGGTCGCGAAAGATTACTATACCAAGCTTGAGGCGCGCTACCCCTTCGGCGCTTACGCGCAGCAGGCGCAGATCGATCTCGCCTACGTCTACTACAAGGACGACGATGCGCCCTCGGCCGTGCAGACGTTGGATCGCTTCCTGCGCGCTTATCCGAACCACCCCAACAGCGACTACGCGCTCTATCTGAAGGCCCTTGCCACGCTCAACGAGCGCGACGGGTGGCTTGCCTCGATGACGCGCCAGGACATCGCGTTTCGTGATGCGCAGGCCGCGCGCGACGCCTTCGACATCTTCAAGGAGCTCGCAGGCCGTTATCCGGACTCGCGCTACGCGCCCGAAGCGCGCCGCCGCATGCATGAGCTTGTTCTCGCCGGTGCCCGTCACCAGATCATGACCGCGCGCTTTTACTTCGAGCGCAAGGCCTACATCGCCTGCATCAACCGCGCCAAGGTCGTGATCACCGACTATCAGCAGACGCCGATGCGCGACGAAGCGCTGCAGCTTTTAGCCGACAGCTACCACGAGCTCGGCATGTTCGATCTTGAGCGCGACACGCGCCGCATCATCGAAGCCAACAAGCCCGCGCAGACGACGATGAACTAACCAAGCGTGCGCCTGAAAAGACTCGAGGCACGAAAAAGCCCGCTGAGGCTCGAGGGGAATTTTCTCTCGGCCTTCGCGGGCTTTTTGCTGCTTGCGGCTTTGTTGGGGTTGTCGGCTCAGCGCACTTCCCTTTTCTTTGCCTGCGGGAGCTTTCCTTCAAGATACTGCTGCGCCCAGTTGAGGCCGATGATCGTCTTGACGTCCGTAATGCGGCCGTCGCGGGTCATGGCAAGCGCCTCCTCAAAGGAAAACTTGTGCACGTCGATGAACTCATGCTCATCAAGCTCCCGGGCACCGCCCTCGGTGATGCGGCGCGCAAGGAAGATGTCGATGTGCTCGTTGCTGTAGCCAATGGCGTTGTGAATCGTGCCGAGCTCGACCCACTCGTCGGCGCTCATGCCGGTTTCCTCGTGCAGCTCGCGGCGGGCAGTCTCAAAAGAATCCTCGCCCGGATCAATCTTGCCCGCGGGAATCTCCCAGAAGGCCGCGTCCATCGGCGCGCGCCACTGCCGCTCGAAGACCACGCGGTTTTCCTCGTCGATCACGACCATGGCGGCCGCCCCTGGGTGCGCGAGCATCTCGCGCGTGGTCGTGCGACCGTCGGGCAGCTGCACCGTGCGGCGCATCAGATGAAGAAATTTGCCGGTGTAGAGGTCCTCTTCGAAAAGAACGGCCTCCTTGAGATCCTTGTCTTCGGGAATGGATTCAAGCATTTTCGTTTTCCAACGCTTCCTGTGTGCGGACTAAACGTCCTTGTAGTTCTGCCGGGGCTTGCCGCGGGTCATGTCGTTTTTCATGAGCCGCTCCTGCTGACGCTTCCACTCCTTCTTGCTTTCGTCGGAGCGCTTTTCGAACTCGCGCTTGCCGCGTGCAAGCGCCAGCTGCATCTTGACGCGTCCCTTGCTGAAGTGCAGGTCAAGCGGAATCAATGCGTAGCCCGCGCGTTCGACCTTGCCGATGAGCCGCTCGATCTCCTTGCGGTGCATGAGCACCTTGCGGGTGCGCAGCGCCTCGGGGTGCTCGTGCGTGCAGGTCTGATCGGTGGGCGTCATGTTGGCGTTGCACAAGTAGAGCTCGCCGTCGC
>USAL01000152.1 GCA_900552545.1 uncultured Sutterella sp.
GAAAGTACCTCCTTCGACAACCGGGGTGGGTCATTTCGGTTGTCGATTGGTGGGTACTTTATGCTGTCGTGCAACACTCCGGGAAAAATTTACCCTGCCTTCAGAATCACTCCGAAAGCAGGGTTTGCTTTATCTAACTTCTCAAGCAGAGGGCCTCAAGCTCCCGCATCAAGGTTAAGGCAGATCGGGCTTGACGCCGAACCACTTCATGTGGATCTTTTCATACGTGCCGTCAGCAATGACTTCCTTGAGACCCTTGTTGAGGCGTTCGCGAAGCTCCTTGTTGCCCTTCTTGACGGCAAAGCCGTAGTTGTCGGCCGAAAGGATCACCGGCGCTTCAGCCAGGTTCATGGTCTGGGAGGCCTTCTGCACGAGGAAATACTCGTTGACGGGCTTGTCGTTGATCATGGCGTAGCAACCCTTGAGGCCGATTTCCATGAAAGCTTCGGCGGCGCTGTTGAAGGTGCGCACCGACACGCCGGGAAGCTTCGAGGAGTACAGCGCGCCGGCGCTGCCGATTTCAGCGCAAAGCGTCTTGTTGTGCAGATCCTTGTCGCTCTTGATCTTGTCCACATTGTCCTTGTGCGTCATGATCGACAGACCGCTCTTGTAGTAGGGATCGGTGAAGTCGACCTTTTCAGCGCGCTGCGGCGTAATCGTGAGCGCCGAGACCGCCACGTCGATGCTCGAGCTCATGAGCGCGGGGATCAGACCGTCGAGGCCCATGGAAAGAATCTTGATGTCAAAGCCCGCACGCTTTCCGATGGCATTGATCAGATCAATGTCAAAGCCCACATACTGGCCGGACTTGCTGTCGAGATACTCAAACGGGGGATAGACGGTTTCCGAACCCACGCGCAGGGTCTCTGCCATGGCAACGGACGAGGAGAAGATGGCTGCAACGGCAAAGGCTGCCGCCGCAAGTTTCTGTTTGGACATACCGTAGGTTCCTTTTCCTATTGTTGTACAGGATTGTTTCGGTTCGCCCTCGGGGGCGAAAAGTGCTCCATGCTAGGGGAGCAGCACGTCCCCGATTGTAGGCCTTAAATATTCGAAAGCCGCTCGTCTTTTGCGGAAAAGACGAAAAGAAGGCCGGATTTTTCGCGAAATTTAGACAAAACGTCGAATCGCGTCAGACATTCTGCCTAGCTCGAAAACTTGAGTCCGACGATGCCCGCCACAATGAGCGCAATGAAAAAAAGCCGCTGTGCCGAGGCCGCCTCTCCGAGAAAGACGATGCCGGCCAACGCCGCACCCACCGCGCCAATTCCCGTCCAGACCGCATAGGCCGTCCCCAGCGGCAGCGTCCTGATGCCCTGCGCAAGCAGCAGAAAGCTGGCAATCATCAGCACGACCGCAGCAGCCGAGGCCGCCGGTACCGTAAAGCCACGGCTTGCCTTGAGCGCCAGAGACCAGGCGACCTCAAGAAAACCGGCGACGACGACATAGATCCAACCTATGGGAACAACTCTCTTGCACTACGGGGCCGTCCCCGAGGTAATGAACAGACGCTGCGGGTCGTCCCGCAGCGTTTTGCCCGGCGCCATTTGTGGGCGAACGACGACAAGAAAAAGCGCAGCTCAAGGCCCCGCTCTGCCGCAACAGCAAACCTAGCGCGCCTTCAATACGGCGGCAAACGCTCGGGCCACAAGAGGCAGAACCAATTCGGTCAGCCCCGCCATGGCCACGCGTCCGCTGTCGATGCCATAGACCCCGAACTCGCTTCTGAGCCGCTCCATTTCCTTGGCTGTAAAGCCCGTGAAGGAAAAGATGCCGTGCTGCTTCAGGACAAAGTCAAAAGCCACGCCGAGCTTCTCGCCCTCTCGGGCAAGTCCCGTACGCATGGCCCTGACGCGCTCGCGCATCCCGTCGACCTCGGTTCGCCATTGCGCGCGCAGCGCCGCATCGTGCCAGACGAGATCGACCACCATCGCGCCCCAGCGCGGCGGATTGGAATACAACGCACGGATGTGGCGCTTGAACAGCGAATGCATCACCTGCGCCTCGCGGCGGCTTCCCGCTACAAAGGTGAGCGTCCCGACGCGTTCGCCATAAAGACTGAATCCCTTGGAAAGCGACACGGCGAGCATGAAGTCCAGACCGGAGTCGGCAAAAAGCCGCACGGGCCAGGCGTCGGCTTCAAGCCCCTCGGCAAAGCCCTGATAGGCCATGTCGAGAAACGCCAGATGATCCCGCCGCCGGATGACCTCAAGCACCGCGCGCCAGTCCTCGTGCGTGAGATCCATGCCGGTCGGATTGTGGCAACAGACCTGAAGAAGGACGAGGCTTCCCGCAGGCAGCGCCTCAATATCGGCAAGCATCCGCGCCCGGTCAATCTCTCCCGTCGTTCTGTCGTAGTAGGCATAGGCGTGCACCGTGAGTCCGCCCTTTCTAAAGAGCGAGACATGGTTGCCCCAGGTCGGATCGGGCACTGCAGCATGTTCAACACCGAGCGTCTCACGCGCGAGCACGCCTCCGAGATAAAGCGCTCCGGTGCCGCCCACGGCCTGACAGGTTGCCGCACGCCCGGACAAAAGAACCTCGCTTTGCGCCCCGAAGGCCATTTCCTCCACAGCCCCGCAGCAGCCTGCCAGCCCCTCTATCGGCAGGTAGGAGTGCACGGTGTCTGCCGCAAGCAGCCGTTTCTGGGCCTCGTTGACGGTTGCCTGCAGCGGAATGCGGCCGTCGGCGCCAAGATAGTTGCCGACGGTGAGATTCACCTTGTCACTGCGGGGATCATTGCGAAACCGATCACTGATGCCGATGATTGGATCGGCGGGCGCCGCCTCAAGTGCGGCAACAAGATCCTTCAACATCCTGCCTCCCTTGTGTCCATGCCTGTAAAAAAGTGAACGCGGCTGGTAGACCAGTCCTTGAATCGTTCTTGATTCTAGCCTTGCGGGCGCATTCGGAAAATCGGCACAAACCTCGCCTGCGGCGTCTTGCAAAACCTGTCGCCTTTGAACACAATCGTGAGTTGCCTATCTTCTCTTCAGAAGACAGAGGCAGGAAGGATCTGCCGGGACTTTCAGCAAAGGCGATGCAGTTGTCATCGGCAGCCCCGGAAGTCATTCCTGCCGCATTTTCAAACACCCGTCGGCGCCGCAGGCGCCGACCTCAGAGAGACTTCACAGGCCATGACTCAGACCAACTGCACTACGGCACAGGCCAGAACGCTCTACGCCAAGCTCGTCGACTCACACACCGTGAGCCGCATTGACGAGAACACGGTTCTTCTTTACTGCGACATCCACTTTGCCAACGAGTACACCTCGCCGCAGGCCTTCTCAGGCGTGCGCGAACGGGGACTCCCCGTGCTCGTGCCCGACGCGCATCTGTGCGTCGTCGACCACATCATTCCGACCCACGACGAGTGGCCGCGCCGCATCTACGACGAGGCCTCCCGCGTGCAGGCGCTCAACATGAAGAAGAACTGCGAGGACTTCGGCATCGAAGCCTTCTACGGTCCCGAGAGCCCCTATCAGGGCGTCGAGCACGTCGTCATGGAGGAGCAGGGACTCGTGCGGCCGGGCATGGTGGTGATCTGCGGCGACAGCCACACCACCACCCACGGCGCGTTGGGCGCCCTTGCCTTCGGCATCGGCACCTCGGAAATTGAGCACATTCTCGCAAGCCAGACGCTCGTCTATCGCCTAGCGAGCACGATGCGCATCCGCATCACGGGCTCGATGCCCGAAGGGACCTGCGCCAAGGACCTTGTGCTTGAGATCCTGCGCCGCATCTCGGCGCGCGGAGCGCTCGGCGCCGTCGTCGAGTACTGCGGCCCGGTGGTCGACGCACTTACCGTTGAAGAGCGCATGGTGCTCTGCAACCTCACGGTCGAAGCGGGCGCGCGCGGCGCGCTCATTGCGCCCGACGAGAAGTCCTACAAGTGGGTCGAGGATCATGCGCTTGCACTCACCGACGCGGAGGCCGCGGCGATGCGCGACTACGGCCGCACGCTCTTTACCGACGAAGGCGCTGTCTTTGACAAGGAGTTTGAGATCGACGCAAGCACGCTCGAACCCATGGTCACCTGGGGCACGAGCCCGGATCAGTGCGCGCCGGTGACGGCCGTGGTGCCCGAACCCGAGGTCTTTTCCGACCCCATCGCGCATCAGGCGGCCGTGCGCGCGCAGAAGTACCAGGATCTCACGCCCGGCACTCCGCTTGAAGGCCTTCCCATCCAGCACGTCTTCATCGGCTCGTGCACCAACGCCCGTCTGTGCGACCTCGAG
>USAL01000153.1 GCA_900552545.1 uncultured Sutterella sp.
TGACTTGCCTTTTTCAGCTGGATATACTAAAGAAAACCCCTCCCCCTTTTGGGGGCAGGGGCATTGCCGCGTTGCGGCAAACAAACAAAAATTGAGGTTTTTCCCATGAAATTGCTTACTGCCGCCTTAATTCGACTGCCGGAGTTTCAAGAGCTTGTGGCCTGCCTGGAGGGCGGGCGCTGCAGGGAAGGCTAATGTCTATGAGACCTTTTCGGCGCGCTCGCGCTGGCAGCGCGGATTCGTGATGAACGTCACCAACCCCAAGGTGCAGATTTTCTTTCTTGCGTTCTTCCCGCAGTTCGTCGCGCCCGGGTCCGACACCTGGAGCACCGCCGGTCAGATGGTGGTGATGGGGATCACCTTTGGGCTCGCGACGGCAATTGTCTTTGCCGCCGTTGCGCTCTTTGCGGGGAAGCTCGCCGACAAGCTGCGCACGCCGCGCGTCCAGTTTTTCATGAATCGCGTGAGCGCCGTGATCTTTGTGCTCCTTGCCGCAGGTACACTGCTTTCGGCATAACAAGTCATTGAAGCCGGAGATCAGGACACATGACACTGCACGTAGGGGATGCGGCCGAAGCCGCCGTCGAGGAGGTTGAGGAGCTCTTTGAAGCCGCAAGCTTTACCGACGTTCTCTGGGGCGTCGTAAGCGTCCTTGTGCTGGCGTTTTTCTTTGCGCTCATTCTGCACTCGGTCTGGAAGAGCGCGCAGGACCATCCCGCGGCGGTTGAAAAGCGCCCCAACGGGGTGCGCGGCGGGCTTCTCTTGGTCGCGGCCTATCTTCTGGCGCTGGGGCTTTTTCGGCTCGCGTCGGCCGCCAACATCGTCGCCTATCTCAATGCCGTCGGAGGCGAGGCCGCAACGCTTGTGATGAACATGAAGTTTGCGGGCCCCGCGGCCCTTGCGGCTCTCATTTCCTTTATCGGCTGCCATCGGCTTGCCTGCGGCAGAAGGCCGCTTGCGGCAGCCGCAGCCATTGCCGCCATGTGGCTCTCGTCGGTCGTCTATGCGTGGGTCGAGCCCGTCCTCATCGGGGGAGACGGTCCGACGCCGGGCGAATTGGCGTCCCTTGCGATCCTCTCGGGGGCGGCGACGCTCTACCTCCTTATTGCACCTCGCGCGCGGCACACGTATGGGCTGTGGGGCCTCTGAGGGACTCTGAAGGGAGCGCAGTAGAAGCGCGTCAGCACACTCACGGTCAGGTAAACGCCTTAGGGATTTCCACGCCATTGTAATTTTGTGCCGTCTCTTTACGATAACGAAAAATTGATGGCGAAGAGTTCGCGCCCATCATCGAAATCAGGGTAAACATCGACCGAGGGCCTGCCGACGGCAGCGTCCTCTGCGGCCGTTTCGTTTCAGACCATGCGTGACAAGCTGCGGTAACGCCTCATGCCGAGAGCTTTCGCGTAGTAGACGAAATAGGGGCAATGACGGGTGCGAAGAACAATAAGACAGAAGAAAAAACCATGCTGTACTCCAAAAAGGCGGCCGACGATACCGACCGCATCCGCTACAAGATCTGCGGACTCACGCGTGAGGATGATGTCGTCACTGCGATCGAAGCCGGAGCCGACGCCGTCGGCTTCATCTGCTATCCCGGCAGTTCGCGCTACGTCACGCCCTCGCGTCTGATGGCGCTCACCTCGCTTGTGCCTGATTCCGTTTCCGTTGTCCTTGTCATCGTCAATCCGACGAGCGAGGAAGTCCGCGAACACCTTGCACTCTTTCCCACGGCGATTCTCCAGTTTCACGGCAACGAATCGCGCCCGTTTTGCGATCAGTTCCATGCCACCTACGTGAAGGCCGTGCAGGTGAAGAGCCCGCGCGATCTCATCAAGGCCCAGGAAGAGTATCCGATGGCAAGCGCCCTTGTGGCCGACACGCCGAGCGAAGTCTACGGCGGCACCGGAGAGACCTTCGACTGGAAGGCGGTGGCCGAAGTCCGCAGCCAGATCCATAAGCCCCTTATCATCGCGGGCGGCCTGCGCGAGCAGAACGTGCGCGAGGCGATTGAGCTCCTGCACCCCTGGGCTGTGGATGTTGCAAGCGGCGTTGAAACCGCCCGAGGCATCAAGGATCACGACAAGATCCTTTCCTTCATGCAGGCCGTGCGCCGCGGCTGCGACGCCGATCCGTCGCAGCTTGAATCCGTGAAGGCGTAAGTCTTGAACTTCACCGCGCCTGCGGGCGCGGGTCTTCCGAGTGCTTTAAGAGCGCTTTGAAAGCGCTTCTCTAAAAGCTTGCCCAGTCGGCCGGCGACAGTGTCCGCAGGCCGAATCGGGCAAGCTTTTTTGCTGCCCGGCGTACGAGCTTGTCCTTCGTAAAGAGAAGCTCGGCCCCGACGGCGTAGGCAAGATCAAGAAACTTCTGATCGTCCTTGTCGCGGCAGCGTGCGGGGCAGGGGCATTCGATTGATGCGGGGTTGAGCGAGGCGTTCATCGCAACAATGCGTGCCGCCTCGGCATAGGCTTGAAGCGCCGCAAGCTGCTCGCCCTCAGAGAGCCCGAAGTGCGGACGTGAGAGGACGTCTGCCAGCTCCTCAAGGCAGGCGAGGCTGGTGACGGCAATGAGCCTTCCTGCGGCGAGATCTTGGGCAAGTGCCTCGCAGTGCGCGTCCTTCCAGTAGTAGAGGTCGAGAACGACGTTGGTGTCGAGCACCGCAGTGAGCGGTTGCTCGTTTTCATGGGCGCGGGAGGCAGCGGCCGCGAGCGACGCTTTCATCGTTTCAACGTCAAGGGCCCGTTCGCGGGCGGCGACGACGGCAGGCCAGGCGGAAAGCGCAAGAAAGCGCGCAGGGGGTGCGGCGTTCTGCATCACCTCCTGCGTGCTTGTCATGTCGTCAAGGCTTTGAGCCGGATTCTCCATCAGGCAGCGTGCGCGATGCGCTCGAGCATGAAGGGCAGAATGCCGTTGGCCTTGAGGTAGGTGAGCTCAACGGGCGTATCGACGCGCACCTTGAGTTCGGTCGTGGCCGTCGTCCCATCGGGACGGTGGATGACGAGGGTGACGCGCCCCTGCGGCTCCAGCGTCTCAAGACCCTTGATGTCAAACGTCTCGGCGCCAGTGATGCCCAATTCCTCGACGCCTTCCCCGGGAAGGAACTCAAGGGGCAGCACGCCCATGCCGACCAGGTTCGAGCGGTGGATGCGCTCAAAGCTCTTGACGATCACAGCCTTGACGCCCAAGAGCTTGGTGCCCTTGGCCGCCCAGTCGCGGCTCGAACCCGTGCCGTATTCCTCTCCGCCAAAGACGATCGAGGGCGTGCCGCGGGCGATGTACTCGCGGCTGGCCTCGAAGATGCGCATGACGCGCCCTTCGGGCTGCAGCACCGTCCAGCCGCCTTCAACGCGCGTGCCGTCGTCCTTCAAAGGCACCATCAGGTTCTTGATGCGCACGTTGGCAAAGGCGCCTCGCATCATAACCTCGTGGTTGCCGCGGCGAGAGCCGAAGCTGTTGAAGTCCTTGGGCTCGACGCCGTGGCCGTGCAGCCAGTCGGCGGCGGCACTGTCGGGCGTAATGCGCCCGGCGGGTGAAATGTGATCGGTCGTGACCGAATCGCCGTAGATGCCCAAAGCACGGGCACCCGTGATGTCGGCCAAGGGGGCGGCCGCATCAAAGAAGGGCGCGCGCTCGATGTAGGTCGACTTGGGCCAGTTGTAGCAGGGGCCGGGGACGCTGTCGATCGACTGCCACAGTTCGCCCGGATCGGTCTTGATCTTGATGTAGGTTGCTTCAAAGGTCTTTGGGTCCTGCGCCGCCGGCATCAACGCCTTGATCTCTTCGGGCGTGGGCCAGATCATCTCAAGCGTGATCGGGTTGCCCTCGACGTCCTGACCCAAGGGGTCGCGCGTGAGGTCGACGTTCATGCTGCCGGCGATCGCGTAGGCAACGACAAGCGCGGGGCTTGCAAGGAAGTTTGCGCGCACAAGCGGATGGATGCGCGCTTCAAAGTTGCGGTTGCCGGACAGAACGGCCGTCACGGCGAGCTTCCTGTCGCGGATCGCTTCATTGACGTCGTCGGTAAGGGTGCCTGCGTTGCCGATGCAGGTCGTGCAGCCGTAGGCCGCAACGGAGAAGCCCAGCTTCTCGAGATAGGGCAGAAGCCCCGTCTTCTTCAAGTATTCGGTCACCACGCGGCATCCGGG
>USAL01000154.1 GCA_900552545.1 uncultured Sutterella sp.
GCGCTACATGACCGCGTCTTTCGGCATCACGGCCATCGACGAGTTCACCTACCTCTGGACGGGCAAGCGCCTCGTTGACGAGGGCGGCGAAATTTCTTCGCGCGTGCTGCGCCACCTCAAGGAGAAGCTTGCGCAGTTCAAGAAGGAGGACGGGTACCTCTACGCCATCTACGGCACGCCCGCCGAGAGTCTGTGCGCCACGCAGGCCAAGCAGTACGACAAGTTCTGCCGCGACGAGGGCATCGACAACGTCTTTGCGCATACGCCGCACTACAGCGCCGAATACTTCACGAACTCCTTTCACGTGAACGTGACCGAGGAGATCACGCCCTTTGAAAAGCAGGACAAGGAGTTCCTCGACTTCCACCTCTGCGAGGGCGGCCACATCCAGTACGTGCGCCTTGACAACCCCGAGAACTATCAGGCGGTGAAGGCGATGATCGTGCGCGGCATGAAGAAGGGCTTTTATCAGGGCGTCAACTTCGACAGCGCCTACTGCGGCGACTGCGGCACGCACAGCACCAACGTGCTCTTCAAGTGCCCGCACTGCGGCAGCTCCAACCTCTCGGTGATCAGCCGCGTGTGCGGCTACCTCGGCTACTCCAACGTCAACGGCATGAGCCGCATGAATGACGGCAAGATGGCCGAGATCAAGAACCGCGTGAGCATGTAGTCTTCACGACGCACGTCAATCAATGAGGGCGCAAGCGCTATGAACTACGTGGGCATCAGCACCTTTGACACGGCCAACGGCCCGGGTGTGAGAGTCTCGCTTTTCTGCTCGGGCTGCCGGCTGCACTGCCGCGGGTGCTTCAATCCCGAAAGCTGGGACTTCGCCGCAGGAACGCCCTACGACGAGGCAACCGAGGAGAGCCTTCTCAAGGCTCTCGAAGAGCCCTTCGTCGAGGGCTTGAGCCTCCTCGGGGGCGATCCCCTTGAGCCCGAAAACGAGCCCGTGCTTGCCGCGCTCTGCAAGCGCGTGCGCGAAAAATTCGGGTCGACGAAGACGATCTGGCTTTGGACCGGCCGCAAGTACGAGCACGTCAAGGACCTTGAGATCTTCAAGTACGTCGACGTCGTGGTCGACGGCCCCTTCATCGAGCGGCTCAAGGTCGAGGAGCAGGGCAAGTGGTTCGGGAGCACCAACCAGAGAATCATTTGCTTGCAAAAAAATTGCGCCGCCTGCAGCAAAGCGCAGGACGACGGCACTCAGAAGGCCGCCTGATCAGGCAAAATAGGCCGGCCGGGACAACCCCCGGACGGTATGCCGGTTGGGAACGGTTTGAAGTCAAGCACCGGCAGGGTAGAGCCTTGCTGTACAAGTGCTTCTGGGGGATGGAGGCGGAGAGTCCGTTTCCATCCTTTTTTGTTCCCGTCGCCCGTTTTGTCGCAGGCTTTATACAAAGCGCCTGCCGTCGGCGCTCCGCCTGGCTTCGGAGCGCCTATCGGCAGGAACGATTTTCAAAAAGGTTTTTCCGATGGTCGCGCTTCTTGCCTTCATCGTCACCCTCTCGATCCTCGTCGTGATTCACGAATGGGGCCACTACATCGTGGCGCGCCTGTGCGGCGTGCGCGTGCTCGCGTTTTCGCTGGGATTTGGACGGGTGCTTTTGAAGAAAACCGACCGCCGCGGCTGCGAGTGGCGGCTCTCGGCCATCCCCTTCGGCGGCTACGTGATGATGCTTGAAAAGGATAGCCGCGAGCGCGCCGCCGAGATGGGCATCCAGGTCACCGACGAGGAGTTCGAGCGCCAGAGCTTTGACAGCAAAAGCGTCTGGCAGCGCTTTGCGGTCGTCTTTGCAGGCCCCTTCATGAACTTCGTGCTTGCGGTCGTGATCTACGCCGGGATCGCCATGGTGGGGACCTACGAGCCCTCGACGCGCCTCGCGGAGCCCCCGGTCGCCACGCAGGCCGAACAAGCGGGCGTGCAGAAGGGCTGGAAGGTGGTGTCGGTGAACGGCCGCGAGGTCGACACCTTCAACGCGCTGCGGCTTCAGGTCGTGGGTTATCAGGGCGAAAAGAACGTGCGCGTGAAGTTTGCCGACGAGGGCGGCGTCCCGCACGAGGCGACCTTTGACCTTTCGGCCTACGCGGGCGAAATGAATCAGGGCGACGCCGCGCAGCACTTGGGGCTCATCCCCTGGACGGGCAGCATCATGGTGGGCGAGGTTGAAAAGGGAAGCGCCGCCGAAGCCGCGGGCTTGAAGCCCACCGATACGGTGCTTGCGATGAATGGAAAGCCCGTGACGGACGCCTCGGCCTTCATTGCCGACGTGCGCAAGAGCGCCGGCCGCACCGTTGAGATTGAGGTAAAGCATGCCGACGGCACGCGCGACGTTCTCTCGATCGTTCCCCGCGAGCACACGCTTGAGTCGGGCGAGGTGATCGGGCGCATCGGTGCGGTTCTCGGAGCCGTGCCCGACTTCGTGCTCACCCGCGAGGGCCCGATCGGGGCCGCGGGCGTGGGCATCGCCAAGACTTGGGAAATGGTTGAGGTCACGGGCCGCGTTTTGAAGAATATCGTGGTCGGCACCGCAAGCACCGACAACATCTCCGGACCCTTGATGATCGGCGACATCGCAGGGCAGGCGGTGAAGTTCGGGCTTCTGAGCTACCTCTTGTTTCTGGCCATGATCTCGGTCAATCTGGGGTTGCTCAACCTCGTGCCGATTCCGATGCTTGACGGCGGGCACCTCTTCTTTTTTACGATCGAGGCGATCACTGGACGCAAGCCCGGACCCAAGACGCTTGCCGTGAGCCAGAAAGTCGGACTTTTGTTTGTTCTTTTGCTCTTTGCGATCGGGATGTCCAATGACTTGACAAGGATATTGGGCTAAACTCTCAACAATTTGTGTCTGCGGGATCGCCGCGTGCATCGCTCCTGCGGTGCTTCTTCTAAAAAAGCCAATTGAAGCCACAGGTCACTTCTGAATAAGAAAATGAAGGGAAGATTTATCCTCCAGGGTCTAGCCGCTGCAGTGATCGCCGCCTTTTCGGTCGGCGCGGCTGCGCAGGTATTCACCATCCGCGACATCCGTGTCGAAGGCATCCAGCGAACGGAGCCCGGTACGGTCTTCTCGCATCTGCCGTTTCGCGTGGGCGACGAATACACGCCCGAGCGCGGCAGCGACGCCATTCACTCGCTCTACGCCTCCGGGCTCTTTCGCGATATTGATCTGTCTGCCGACGGCGACGTTCTCGTGATCAATCTCGTCGAGCGCCCGGCCGTGGCCGACATCGAAACAAACGGCATCAAGGCCTTTGATGCGGCGGGCGTCGAAAAGAGCCTGCGCGATGTAGGTCTTGCTGAAGGCCGCATCTTCGATCAGTCGATTCTTGATCGCGCCGATCAGGAGCTGCGCCGCCAGTACCTCTCGCAGGGCTACTACGGCGTCGAAGTAAAGACCACCGCCACGCCCTTGGAGCGCAACCGCGTTCGCATCACGATCAACGTCGACGAGGGTGCGGCGAGTTCCATCAAGCAGGTGCGCTTCGTCGGAAACACGGTTTTCGACAGCGACGATCTTCTGGATCAGATGCAGTTGGCGCCCCGAAACTGGATGAGCTGGTACACGCGCAAGGATCTGTACTCGCGCGAAAAGCTTGCGGCCGACCTTGAGTCGATCCGAAGCTACTACCTCAATCAAGGCTATCTTGATTTCCGCATCGACAGCGTGCAAGTCTCGGTTGCGCCCAACAAGAGCGACGTCTACATCACGATCAATCTCACGGAAGGGAAGCAATACCGCATCGATTCGGTCAAGCTCGCGGGCGATCTCCTCAATCTCAACGCCGAGGTCGAGCCGCTTCTGACGTTTGAAAAGGGCGAGGTCTACAACGCCGAAAAGCTCAACACCATCGGACAGCAGATCGTCGACAAGTACTCGCGCTTGGGCTATGCGTTTGCCAGCGCCACGCCCAACCCCGTGCCGGTACCCGACACCGACTACGTGCAGGTGGTCTACACGGTCGACCCGGGGCGCCGCGCGTATGTGCGCAACGTCAACATCACGGGCAACACCCGCACGCGCGTCGACGTGATCCGCCG
>USAL01000155.1 GCA_900552545.1 uncultured Sutterella sp.
TTCAAGTTCCGCGTATTTCGCCTTGATGCCTTCGATAAACTTCGTGACGCCTGCGTCTTTATCCTTTGCCACGTCTCCGTTTATATATTCCGCTGTGATCGCGCCGTTCTCGGCGATTACGATCTTACCGATATTTTCGAGCTTCGTTCCGGTCGCGACCATTTGGATGCTCTTGCCGTCCTTGTTCTTGACGCTCTTAACAACTGTGCTGTGCGCGTGGCCGTCCAAAAGCACGTCAATGCCGCTTGTCTTCGCAAGCACGTCCATCGAAGTCCAAGGCGCGCTCGCGCTGTCATCACCGAGATGCGCCACTGCCACAACATAGTTCGCGCCCGCTTTCTTCGCGGCGTCCTTCACGGCATCGAGAAAGCCTTTAGAGGAGAACGTGGCGCCCGAAATAGCGTCGAGCTCTGCGCTGTTGGAGGCGACAACGTTGTCCTTCAGTTCGGTGAACACCTTGGCCGCGAGCACCTTGTTTTCCTGCTCCTTGACGACCTTGATATCGGTGATCTTGTTGTTGTCGAACGTGACGGCAACCGTCACGTCGCCGTGCTTGCCCACGCCCGTGCCTTCAACGGTCTGGACGGCGGCATTCGCGCTGGCGGCAAAAACGCCCGCAAGCAGTGCGGCCGCAAATGTCATGGAACGCTTCATCGTTTATCTCCGGATGATGGTTGTGTCGGCGCAGAGGCAATTCCTGCAACTACGCCTTTTGGCTTAGTTTCTTCGCATTATAGAAAAGACTGATTAGTCTGAAACATTGGTTAAACACTCCTGGGGAAAGTACGTATTCTTTAGACGGTTCGGTTGGATGCTCCCAGGCGGCGCCATGCGCAGACATACGCCCGTCCGGAGACGCTTGGAATTTTTCCTTGCAAAATCAGTCAGTCGTTGTTTTTCAGGATCAAGAGCAGCACGGCCGTCGTGTTGATCAGGCCAGCAAGGCAGGTCACATTGGCAACCGCAAACCCGACCGAACAGTTTGTGCTTGATCATGGTTTGCCGCTTTTTTGGGAAGCGGCGCAGACCGACTGGATGGATTTGAAAGGCGTGACCACGTTCTTTCGGGGGAAGGGGAAGTCAGAAAGGGGTTTGCATGGGGCTGCAGGAACGTTCACGGCAATTGCTGCCGCTGTGCGCAGCGGCATTGACGCTGGCGCAGGGCTTGTCGCTCATGGGAGTTTCCCATGCTCGCAAAAGCCTGAGGGGAGTGCGATGATGGTGGTGTCAATGCCGATTGTGCGGCGTTCTATTTGTGCCAAAATCTGCAACTTTGTTTTGTGCCCGTGATGCGGCCGCTTTCCAAAGGTAGACGATGATGACCTCAGCACTCGATCGATTTTTCGGACTCACGAAATCGAATACTTCGGTTCGCCAGGAAATGGTGGGGGGACTCACGACCTTTCTTGCGATGAGCTATCTCGTCTTCGTCGTGCCGTCCATGCTTGCCGACGCCGGCATGAACCGCGAGGCGGTGACGGCGGCGACGATTCTTGCGACGGTCGCTTCGAGCATGCTCATGGGCCTGTGGGCCAACATCCCGATTGCGCTTGGCCCGGGCCTAGGCATCAGCGCCTACTTTGCCTACTACGTCTGCGGGCCGGCGGGCTTTACCTGGCAGGCGGGCCTTGCCGCGGTCTTCATTTCGGGCGTGGTGTTCTTTCTTCTGACGGTGACGCGCATTCGCGAGCTCATCATCAATTCGATTCCGCACGCCCTCAAGATCGCCACGTCGGCAGGCATCGGCTGCTTCATTGCGCTCATCGGCATGAAAAACTGCGGGCTTATTGTGAACGACGCGGCCTCGGGTCTGATGCTGGGCGACGTCTCGCAGCCCACCGTGATCATCGCCGCAGCGGGCTTTTTCGTCACCTGCATCCTGATGGTGCGCCGCGTGCCGGCAAGCATCATTCTGGGCATTCTCTTTACGGCCGCGCTCTCCTTTGCCGCCGGTACGGCAAAGCTCCCCGAGGGCTCCTGGGTGGCGGCGCGCCTTCCGGACATCTCGGGCACGTTCCTTCAGTTGGATTTTGCAAGCGCCTTGAGCCACGGACTTGTGACGATCGTCTTTACGCTTACCGTGGTCGACCTCTTTGACAACATCGGCTCTCTCATCGTCCTCTCGCGCAAGGCCGGTGCGGTCAATCCCGACGGGTCGATCCGCAACATGGGCCGCGCCTTCATCACGGACTCCTTCGGAACGATGTTCTCGGGCCTTGTCGGTACGACCACCTCGGTGCAGTACCTTGAAAGCGCAACCGGCATCGCGGCGGGCGCCCGCACGGGGCTGAGTACGCTCGTGGTCGCGTTCCTGTTCCTTTTGACGTTCCTCTTCCTGCCGCTCGTGAGCGCCGTGCCGGCTGCGGCTACGGCTCCCGCACTCATCATCGTGGGCGTGCTTCTTATGCAGGACGTGGTCGACATCCGCTTCAAGGATCTGACGATCGCGATCCCCGCGTTTCTCATGATCATCGGCATGCCGGTGTCGTTTAATATCGCCACGGGCTTTGGCTTCGGCTTCATCGCCTACGTCGTGCTCATGGCCGCGCAGGGACGCTGGCGCGAGCTCTCGCCCACGGCCGTGCTCATTGCCGCCGCTTTTGTCGTCAACTTCGCCCTGCGTTAAGGTGAGGGTAGAAAAAGTACTGCCGAATAGCCGGAAGCAGAACCCTTCCGGCGCAATGAAAAAGGCGCTGCTCCGACCCTTTCTGTGAGCCGAGGCAGCGCCTCTTTTATTTGGCAGGCTTGGAATTACTTCGTGCCGGTTGAGCCGAAGCCGCCAGCGCCGCGCGCCGACGCTTCGAAGTCGTCGACCACGTTGAACTGCGCCTGCACCACGGGCACGATGACAAGCTGCGCGAGCCGCTCGAAGGGCTCAAGCACAAAGGGGTCATTGCCGCGGTTCCAGGTCGAGATCATGAGCTCGCCCTGGTAGTCCGAGTCGATGAGGCCGACGAGGTTGCCGAGAACGATGCCCTTCTTGTGGCCGAGACCGCTACGCGGCAGGATGAGGGCGGCGTAGCCCGGATCGGCGACGTGAATGGCGATGCCCGTATGCACGAGGATCGTCTCACCCGAGGCAATCGTCACCGGTTCGTCGAGAAGCGCACGCAGATCAAGGCCCGCGCTGCCGGCGGTGGCGTACTGGGGAATGCGCTCGGCAATGCGCGCATCAAGAATCTTGAGATCAACTTTCATGGTACTGAAATTTCAATGGTGGGGATGTGTCGTCGACATTAAAGGAGCGGCTATGAGGCCTGGGCTACTCGCTTCGAGCGCGCTCGTTGGCCTTTTTGCGCTTGCGGGTTTCGGCATTGACGACGACGCTCACAAAAAGAAGCACCATACCAAAGGGAATCAAAAACTCAAATTCGTCAGGGTAGGCAATGCCCACGGCAAGAAGCGCGAAGGAGGCCAACCCTGCCAAGGCGCCGACGACGCTCATCAGAGCAAGCGCAGCGGTGCGCGAGGCGGCCCGGCGTTGGGCGAGCACCGCGCTGCGGTCCTCGGCGATCTCCTGCGTCGTCTGCACGAGCACCATGCCCTGCTGCGAGCCATCGGGGAGGCTCACGTGCAAGCCGCCCGTGGTGTTGATCTTTCCTTCTTCGAGCTCCTTTAAGTAGGCGACGAAGTCGCCGTCCTTGGGTTCAAGTTCCCGTGCGGGATCAAGGTTCATTTTGCTGCTCCTCGCTCGAAACGGAATGCGGCTGCGTGCGGTTCAAGTCCTTTGCGACGCATTCGATGAGGCGGCAGGCCACCTCGTACTTTGAGCTCCCCTCAAAGGCAAGGGTCCCCTGCGTGTTGACGAAGACGACCGAATTCATGTCCGCGCCCAGGGCGCGGCTAGCGTCGTTGCCTACGACCATTGAGACGCCCTTGCGCTCAAGCTTGCGGCGGGCGTTGGCTTCGACGTTTTCGGTTTCAGCGGCAAACCCCACGCAGTAGAGCTCGGGGTGCGCTTGAGCAATCCCCGATAGAATGTCGGGGGTTTCTTCA
>USAL01000156.1 GCA_900552545.1 uncultured Sutterella sp.
AATCTCCCGATGGAGTAGCACCTAGGGAAGATGCACTAAACCGGTGCTAATGCCGCACCTTTTCTGAGCGTCGCCACCAGAGAGCGCCGGACGGGGCGCCTTTACAAACGAATCTGATCTTCAGCGCTCGCGGACGAGCCGCCGCCATACGCCGTTGCGGTGCATGAAAGTTCCCAAAAAAGAAGCGGCAGACTGCAGTAAAGAGGCTTGCACCGTCCCCCTCTCTTGCCACACCAAAGGAGGACAAGAAAATGCTAGGCGTCATCTGTACGCTCATTGCCGTCGTTGCAATCGCGTACTTCGTGATCAAGAACTACTACCCGCCCGTCATGCTGCTGCTCATCGGCCTCGTGATGCTCGTGATCGGCGCGATGATGGGCAATCCCCCCGTCAGCCCCAAGACCACCACCAACTTCGTTGGCTTTGACCTTGCGCAGGCACTGACTGATCTGATGAAGAGCCGTCTCGGCGGCCTGGGCCTGAACATCATGGCGATCGCGGGCTTTTCCTACTACATGAACAAGCTCGGCGCTTCGAAGGCGCTCGTCAAGCTCTGCATCAAGCCCCTGGCGGCGATCCGCTCGCCGTACCTTCTGCTCGGCGTAACGTATCTCGTGGGGCAGACCATGGCGCTCTTCATCAACTCGGCCGTGGGTCTGGGACTGCTGCTCATGGCCTCGGTCTATCCTCTGTTGGTTTCGCTCGGCGTGCGCCGCGCGGCCGCGGCCGCCGTGATCGGCTCGACCTGCTGTCTGGACCTCGGTCCGAGCTCCTCGAACGCGATGCGCGCGGCCGATCTGCTGCAGACCGACGTCGTCACCTACTTCGTGACCGGACAGATTCCGGTGGCGATCTGCGTGATGCTCGCCGTGGCGATCGGACACTTCCTCGTGCAGCGCTGGTTTGACCGCCGCGAAGCCGCACGTGGCATTGCCGACACTCCGAGCGGAGAGACCTCCGGAAAGACCGAAGACGCTTTTGCCGGCGCGGGTCCCGCGCACTACGCGATTCTTCCCGTGCTGCCGCTGTTTCTGCTCATCGTCTTTTCGCCCATGGTCTACGCGGGCGTGAAGCTTTCGCTTGTCACCGCGATCGTTGTCTCGATTCTCATTGCGTTTGTGGTGGATCTGTGCACGCGGCGCACCTTCAAGCAGTGCTGCGCTGACATGAAGTCCTTCTTCGAGGGCATGGGACAGGTCTTCATCTCAACGGTGAGCCTCATCGTCTGCGCCGAGCTCTTTGCCGTGGGCCTTACCAAGGTGGGAGGCATCTCGACCTTGATTTCGCTTGCCGCTTCGCAGGAAGGTATGGGACTGGCGCTCATGCTCTTTGTGATGATGGCGATCATGGTCGTGGCGACCATCGTCACGGGGTCGGGCAACTCGGCCTTCTTCGCCTTCTCACCGCTTCTGCCCGAGGCCGCGGCAAGCGTGGGCTACAACACGATGGCCCTGGTCATTCCCGTGCAGCTTGCCGCAAGTCTGGCGCGGCCGATGAGTCCGATTTCGGGCGTCATCATCGCCGTCTCGGGCATCTCGGGGCTCACCCCGATTGAACTCATTCGTCGTACGATTCCGGTGATGATTCTCGGCATGGTCGTCAACGTGGCGGCCTCGCTCGTGTTCCTCTAACCCCTGCAGAAGGAAAATCTGAAAATGGCTCTGCTCATTAAAAATGCACATGTCTACGCCCCGCAGGATCTCGGGACGTGCGACGTTCTCATCGTCAACAAGCAGATCGCCGCCGTGGGCAAGGATCTGACGGTGACGATGCCCGGACTGGAAACGCTTGATGCCAAGGGGCTCATCATGACCCCGGGTTTCATCGATCAGCACATTCATGTCACGGGCGGCGGCGGCGAGGGCGGCCCCAAGACCCGCACGCCCGAGCTCGTTCTCTCCGAGCTCATCGCCTGCGGCACCACGAGCGTGGTGGGCGTCTCGGGTACCGACGGCTCAAGCCGCTCGATTCCCAACCTGCTGGGCAAGGTGCGCGCGTTGCAGGCCGAAGGCGTTTCGGCCTGGATGTACACGAGCAACTACGCGTATCCGCCCACGACGCTTACGAGCTGCGGGCGCGACGATCTCTATTTCGTGCCCGAAGTGCTCGGCATGAAGATCGCCATGGGCGACCACCGCTCGAGCTTCCCAACCGAGGAAGAGGTGCTGCGGCTTCTTACGCAGATCCGTGTGGGCGCCATGGTGGCGGGCAAGCTTGGCGTGCTGCACATTCACCTGGGCAACATCGTCGGTCCCTTCGACATGTTCCTTGACATCGTCAAGAAGGGCTTCCCGATCCAGCACATTCGTCCGACGCACTGCGCCCGCGACATCAAGGTGTTCGAAGGCGCCATCAAGTTCGGTCTCGCCGGCGGCTACGTGGACATCACCACGGGCGGCTCCTGCGCCGTGGGCACGCCCGCCAACGGCGTGGCCGAAGCGCTCAAGGCGGGCGTGGCGCCCGATCACATCACGATGAGCTCCGACGGCCACGGCTCGGTGCCGCGCTTTAACGAAAAGGGCGAGATGATCGGCCTCGGCGTGGGCGGCGTTGCCTGCAACCTGCGCGACTTCAAGCGTCTCGTGGGCGAGTTGGGTGTGCCGATGACGACGGCGCTGCCGATCGTCTCGACCAACGTTGCCAAGGCGCTGCGCCTTGAGGGCAAGGGCGAGATCAAGGAAGGCGCCTGCGCCGACCTCAACCTCTTTGACGAGAACATGGAGCTTGTGCACGTCTTTGCCAAGGGGCAGCAGATGATGCGTTCGGGCGAAATCGTCGTCAAGGGAACGTTCGAGATCTGATTCGTCGGATTGTCTCCAAACGATCGCGGACTCGAAGTGAGGACGGGTGAACCGTTCCTGCCTCGATGAGCTAGGAGACAAAGAAGACCGCCGCAAGGAAAGGCAATGAGCAGAAGTTTTTCTGCGCTAGGCCTTTCCTTGCGGCGGTCTTTCCTTCAGCGAGCGGATCGATATCCGCTGCTGTTGGCTTCGTTTGTGATTCGTGCTGCAGGTGCAGCAGGCGGCTATTGGTGCCCTTGGTGGCAAACCTTGCAGGGGACGTCGCCCGATTTGAGCGCGGCGTGCTGCGGGTTGGACTTGGCCAGGGCTTCCTTGCCGCCGTGGCAGGCGAGGCACTTGGCGTAATCGGCCTGCGGCATCTGCGTGTGGCAGTTCTCGCAGGTGAGACCCTTGGCTTGATGGATCGGCGCCACGGGAGCAGCCGAGACCGTCGCGCAGCCCGCAAAGAGCAGCGTCAGGCATGCCAGAAACTCAAGTTTTTTCATCTCGAACCTTCTGCAATCGAATGCAGCGGATCGCTGCGGATTTCAAAAGACCGCAGGCGATCCGCCGATTGGGAGCCGTCAGCCGGATCAGGCCTTGGGCATCACGATCATCTTGCGGTTGATGTCGGCCACGCGCTGCGCACCCGTGAGCGTCATGGCCACCGCGAGCTCGCTCTGCAGACGATCGGCAAAGAGCTTCACGCCGTCGGCAAGACCGCCGTGGGCGGCACGCACGAAGTGGCGGCCGGCCAGAGTGCACTGAGCGCCGAGCGCGATGTACTTTTCGACGTCGGTGCCGCGGGCGGCCGTGCTGCCTGTCCCGGACTGCCTGCCGGAACAGGTGGTCAGGCGGGAGGGCCGGGCCGCAACGGCGATGCCCGGGCACGGGAGGCGTTCCCTGGTCTGCCGTTGGGGCTGCCGTGGTCAAAGGGTAAGCCTCAAATGGATTCTGTGTAGGATGCGTAAGGAAATTTCCGGGGATTTCATGGCAGCGGGCAGACATGCACAGGGCAGGGGCGAGTTCCGTCCGGGAGGGGGAAGGGGCCTGAGCACGCTGGCGGCGATGTCGCGGAGGCGGGGCCGGGGCGGCAGCCCGGGAGGGCCGCAGCTGCCAGTGACACGCCGCCCGTGGGGGGCCGCGGCAGAGGGGAAGAGGGGGTCGGTGGACGCGCTACCCGGGAGCAGGAACGAAAGAGGCCC
>USAL01000157.1 GCA_900552545.1 uncultured Sutterella sp.
CCTTCAAAGACCAGACGCAGGTCGTCGATGCCGTATCGCAGCATCGTCAGACGCTCCAGACCGGAGCCGAAGGCAAAGCCGATGTACTTCTCGGGATCAAGGCCGTAGTTGCGCACCACGGTCGGGTGCACTTCGCCCGCGCCCGAAATCTCAAGCCACTTGCCCTTCTTGGGGCCCGTGGTGAAGGCCATGTCGACCTCGACGGGCGGTTCGGTGAACGGGAAGTAGCTCGGACGGCAGCGCACCTAGCGTTCGTCGGGCTCAAAGAACCGGCGCAGGAAGTCGGTGTAGACGCCCTTGAGGTCGCTGAACGAAATGTTGTCGGCAATCCACAGACCCTCGACCTGATGGAACATCGGTGAGTGCGTGGCGTCGCTGTCGACGCGGTACGTACGGCCCGGGGCGATCACCTTGATCGGGGGCTGGTGCGTCTTGGCGTAGCGCACCTGCATGGGCGAGGTGTGCGGGCGCAGCGGCAGCTGCAGTCCGGTGCTGTCGCAGCGGTCGACGTAGAAGGTGTCCTGCATCGAGCGGGCCGGATGATTGGGCGGATTGTTGAGCGCCGTGAAGCTGAACCAGTCGCTTTCGATTTCGGGACCGTCGGCGACGTCAAAGCCGATTGAGCTGAAGATCTCCTCGATGCGCATCCAGGTGCGGATCACGGGATGCACGCCGCCGCGGGCAAGCGCGCGGCCCGGCAGCGTCACGTCGATCGCTTCGGCGGCAAGCTTCTTTTGCATCGCCATTTCAGCGAGCGCCTCGCGGCGCGCCTCGAGCGCGGCCTCGACCTCGCCCTTGGCGCGGTTGATGGCCTGACCGCGGGTGCGCTTTTCCTCAACCGACAGCTTGCTCAGGCCCTTCATGAGCGCCGTGAGCGAACCATTCTTGCCGAGGTAACGGGCCTTGGCGTCTTCCAGAGCCGCCGGCTGCTCGGCGGCGGCGAAGTCAGCCTTGGCCGACTCCACGATTTGAACTAAATCATCCATTTGTATCTACCTTCGAAAACCGATCGATCCCGATGTGGCCGAAAAGGTTTGCTTCGCCGACCGACGCCGGCCGCTGCTGCCGCAGCCGCTCGACAAAGACTGCAATTACGAATTCTGTCAAAGGCTTGTCCGCCTGCGGGCCGCTCAACTGCGGCCCTTCACGCGCGAGGCGGACAATAAAAAAAGGGCCCGGCACACGTAGACGCCGAACCCTTCTACAGGCGGCCCGCAACGTCGCAAGACATCTTGGGCCACATCCTGATTTTCAAGCCTAGGTGATTAGGCCAGAGCCGCCTTGGCCTGAGCGACGAGGTTGGCGAAGCCTTCCTTGTCGAAGACAGCCATATCAGCGAGAACCTTGCGGTCGAGCATGATGTTGGCCTTCTTCAGACCGTTCATGAAACGGCTGTAGGCCATGCCGTTGTTGCGGGTAGCCGCGTTGATACGGGCGATCCACAGACGACGGAACACATGCTTCTTGTCGCGGCGGTCACGGTAAGCGTACTGACCGGCGCGCATCACGGCCTGCTTGGCAACGCGATAGACGTTGTTGCGACGCAGACGGAAGCCCTTGCTGAGGGCGAAAATCTTCTTATGACGGGCACGAGCCGTCACACCACGCTTTACTCGAGGCATCTTTGTTCTCTCCTTCTTGCTTTAGGCGTACGGCAGCATACGATGGATGGACTTGCTGTCAGACTCGTGGATGGTGACCATACCGCGCAGGTGACGCTTGTTCTTCGTCGTACGATGGGTGAGAATGTGACGCTTCGTGGCGTGGCCGCGCTTGATGGAACCGCCGGAACGGACCTTGAAGCGCTTGCTCGCGGCCTTCTTAGTTTTCATCTTCGGCATTTTGCCGTTTCCTCATGTGATTTGTCGGAACACCAGGCGCCGGGATGCTCGTTTCAAGCCCCGATCTTTGCTCAAGCCCGCTCCGACTTGTTTTCGCCGGCATTCCAGTCGAACTGAAACACCGGCGTCTCTACGAAAGCTCGTGATTATACACGAAACTTTTACTTTTTCTTCTTCGGCCCGAGAACCATGATCATCTGGCGGCCCTCAAGCTTGGGCTGCTGCTCGATCTGCGCCTCCTCGGTGAGCTCGTCGCGGATGCGGTGCATGATCTGAGCACCCAGATCCTGATGCGCCATTTCACGGCCGCGGTAGCGCAGAGTCACCTTCGCCTTGTCGCCGTCGGCAAGGAAGCGGCGCAGCGCACGCAGCTTGGTTTGGAAGTCATTCTCGTCAGTGGCCGGGCGGAACTTCACTTCCTTCACCTGCGCCACCTTCTGACGGGCCTTCAGCTCCTGAGCCTTCTTCTGCTCCTGATAGCGAAACTTGCCGTAGTCCATCAGGCGGCAGACAGGCGGCTGCGCGTTGGGTGCGATCTCAACGAGATCAACCTCGGCCTCTTCGGCCATGCGCAGCGCCTCAGCCGTACGAACAACGCCGATCTGGGCGCCATCAACGCCGGTCAGTCGGACCTCAGGGACCCGGATCTCTCCATTGATCCGGTGATTGCGATTGCGAGCTATGACTCTACTCCTGAAAAAATTTCTTTGGTTGTGAACCGCAGCCGTTCGACCGGAGACGATTACTTCGCCTCTTCGGTTTCGATCACGCGGCGACGATCCTCGTCGAGCACGCGCTCGATGAAGGCATCGACCGGCATGACGCCGAGATTCTTGCCGCCGCGGGCACGGATGCTGACCGTGTTGGTCTGCATCTCCTTGTCGCCTACCACCGCAATGTACGGGATTTTCTGCAGGCTCAGCTCGCGGATTTTATAGTTGATTTTTTCACCGCGCAAATCTTCCTGCACGCGCAGATCGGCGGCCTTCATCTTGGCGGCGATCTCGCGGGCGTAGGGCGCCTGCGCGTCGGTAATCGAGGCCACCGCCACCTGCACAGGGCTCAGCCACACGGGCATCGCGCCGGCATAGTGCTCGATCAACATGCCGATCCAGCGCTCGAGCGAGCCCAGAATCGCGCGGTGCAGCATCACGGGCACCTTGCGGGTGTTGTCTTCGGCGACGTACTCGGCGCCAAGACGCCCCGGCATCTGGAAGTCGACCTGAATCGTGCCGCACTGCCAGGCGCGGCCGAGGCAGTCGCGCAGATGGTATTCGATCTTGGGGCCGTAGAAGGCACCTTCGCCGGGGAGAATCTCGTAGGGCACGCCCGAGGTCTCAAGGCTGTTGATCAGAGCCGCTTCGGCCTTGTCCCAGACGGCATCTTCGCCGATGCGCATTTCAGGACGCGTAGCGATCTTGTACTCGATCTTGTCGAAGCCGAAGACATGGTAGACCTCGCGCACCAGGCGGGTGAAGGCCGTGCATTCGGCAAGGATCTGATCCTCGGTGCAGAAGATGTGGCCGTCGTCCTGGGTGAAGCCGCGCACGCGCATCAGGCCGTGCAGAGCGCCCGAGGGCTCGTTGCGGTGGCACTGGCCGAATTCGCCGAAGCGCATCGGCAGATCGCGGTAGCTGCGCAGGTCCGCATTAAAGAGCTGGATGTGGCCCGGGCAGTTCATGGGCTTCAGGGCGTAGTAGCGGTTCTCCGACTCGGTCGTAAACATGTTGCTGCGGTACTTGGCCCAGTGACCGGAGCGCTCCCAGAGCGAGCGGTCAAGAAGCTGCGGGGCCTTCACTTCCATGTAGCCGTTGTCGCGGTAGATGCGGCGCATGTACTGCTCGACCACCTGCCAGAGCGCCCATCCCTTGGCGTGCCAGAAGACCATGCCGGGGGCCTCGTCCTGCAGATGGAAGAGATCGAGCTCCTTGCCGAGGCGGCGATGATCGCGCCGTTCGGCCTCTTCGAGCATGTGCAGGTACTGATCCTGATCGGCCTGCGTACACCAGGCGGTGCCGTAGATGCGCTGCAGCATCTCGTTTTTGCTGTCGCCGCGCCAGTAGGCGCCGGCAACCTTCATG
>USAL01000158.1 GCA_900552545.1 uncultured Sutterella sp.
TCACCGAAACAGAGGATAACCTGACGCTCGAAAACATCGATACGGTAAACGGGGCCGAGGGCGTCACAACACTCGGCCGCACACGTTTTGACCGCGCCCTGCTCACCGCCGTCCAGGAGCGCGGCGTAAAATATATCTCCACGCGCACCATCGGCGCCGACCACATCGACCTCTACTACCAGCACCGCGTCGATCCGGCCGTGCCGATTGAAGACGTTGCGGGCTGCATGCGCGATCTCATTGCCGAAGGAAAGATCCTTGCCTGGGGGCTCTCGGAAGCCTCGGCCAAGACCATCCGCCGCGCGCACGCGGTCTGCCCGGTGACGGCTCTGCAAAGTGAATATTCGCTCTGGTACCGCGACATCGAAGCCGAAATCCTGCCCACGCTCGAAGAGCTGGGCATCGGCCTTGTGCCCTTCAGTCCCCTCGGAAAAGGCGTTTTGGCCCTGAAGGCCGGTGAAGAGCTCAATCTCCCTGAACGCGACTTCAGGCGCAGCATTCCGCGCTTTGCCGAAGACAACCTCAAGGGCAATCTGGCGCTCGTTGCGCTCGTGCAGGAACTGGCCCGCAGGAAAGACACCACGCCCGCGCGCATTGCGCTTGTCTGGCTGCTGCACCAAAAGCCCTGGATCGTGCCGATTCCGGGAACGAAAAAAGTTGAGCGCCTCATTGAAAACGCGGGCGCGGGCGACGTGGTTCTCACGCCCGAGGAGCTTGCGGCGTTTCGAAGCCGCTTTGAAGCACTCCCGATGAAGGGCAAGCGCTACGACGCCTCGCAGATGCGCTTGATCGACAAATAAGTCTCGTTAGGAAACTCGCTCATCGCTTTCTTTGGCGATTGACGTGAAAGGCCCGGCACGGTGAGAACCTCCCGCGCCGGGCCAAAGACGGCAACGTCGTGACGTTTTTCATCAGCGACGCCAAGCGGGCTTTAGCCCGGGCATCAGCCGGCACGAGAGGCGTCATCGCTTCGTCAGGCCTTCTTCGGGAGGTCATTTCTCTGCTGCAGGTAATTGGTCAATATGGCCTCAACGAGCTTGACGGCCGGTCGGTTTGAATTGAATCCGGCCAAAACCTGCGCGTCATTGTTCGTGCGTGAGGACTGCGTCGAGGGTCTTGCTCGAAGGGGCGGCAAAAACCCCAAGGCAAACAACCTCCCGGCAGGGCAATTTCGACCTCAGGTCAAGGGCGAGTCGCACTTATAATTTCGTGCTTTGGGTTGCCGCCATTGTTGGTCGCCAACGGCGGCGGCTGGGTTTCAATCATTCTTCGACCGGTGGTTTTTCATGCGGCATGTGTTTCGCGGGCTTCCCGCTTCCGAACATCGAATCGAGTGCGCTTTGGCAATCGGCAACTTCGACGGCGTGCATCGCGGTCACCAGAAGCTGCTCTCGAGGGTGCGTGCTGCCGCCCAGGAACGCGGCCTCGTGAGCGCCGTGCTCACGTTCGAGCCGCATCCGCGGGAATTCTTCGGCGCCAACGGTCTCATCCGCATCAGCACGCTGCGCGACAAGGTCGACGCAATTCTGCGCTGCGGCATAGAAAGAATCTATATTCTCCCCTTCAATCAAGAGCTTGCTAGCCTGAAGCCGCGTGAGTTTGTTCAGAAAATCCTATGCAATGGCCTTGCCTGCCGCTGGGTGAGCGTGGGAGAAAACTTCCGCTTCGGCGCGCGCCGCGCGGGCGACTTCGATGCCTTGAAGACGTTAGCCGCCGAATTCGGGTGCGAGGCAAGTTGCACCGAGCTTCTGCTTCACGAAGACGAGCGCATCTCGAGCACGCGCATTCGCGAGGCGATGCAGGCGGGCGACATGGAAGGCGTGCGCGCCATGCTTGGCCGCCCCTATACCTTGACTGGTCACGTGATTCATGGTGCCGAGCTCGGGCGCCAGCTCAATTTCCCCACCCTCAACATGGCCTTTACCGAAGCGGTTTCCAAGGCGCAGTGTGCGCTGCATGGCTCCTTTGCCGTGCGGGTGCATGGGTTGGCCGAGGACGGCTCCGTCTTGGGCGGCGTGGCAAGCATGGGCTTTAAGCCTACGGTGACCGACCAGAAGCGCTGGCTTCTTGAGACCAATGTCTTTGACAGGTCGGGCGATGCCTACGGCAAGCTTCTCAAGGTCGAGTTCGTTGAAAAGCTCCGCGACGAGATGAAGTTCGGGTCGCTCGATGAGCTCAAGGCCGCCATTGCGGCCGATGCCGTGAAGGCGCGCGGCATTCTCGGTCTCTAAGCGCCCCTACCGAACATTCAAAGGCCGACGGATCAGATCTCGATCCGTCGGCCTTTTAGCGATTACCGGGTTTTCAGTGCCTGAATGCTGAGACTTCAGGGGGCATCAGAATCGGTAGTCCAAGCGCCCCGAAAGCAGCCACGAGTCTTCGGTAACGCCGCCCGCGATGCGCGAGAGGTCAACCTGCAGCCCCGCGCGATCCTTGAAGGTCAAGGCCGCACCGAAACCAAACTGCGTCCAGGTCTCGAAGTCGCCCCAGGTCTTGAGAAGATCGGCGTCGCCTTCGGCGGAGAACCGCGCGTTCTGTCCGTCGGTGATCTGATGCATCACGTCGCCGCGAACGTAGACCGTGCCCGAAAGAGCGCTTCCGGAAAACTCCTTGCCCGTGCCCAGACCCACGCGGCCCACAAGGCTCGTGGCGCTGTCGACGTCGGCGCTGATGCCGCGCTGTACGCTGTAGTCGTAGCCGTCAAGCCAGGCGCCCTGCAGCTGCAGCTGCGGCTCGACGAAGACGCCGGTTGCCGCATCCTTGAGCGTGTAGCCGTACTCGGCCGAGATCGCGGCAAAGTCCTGATCGTACTTGCCGGCCGTGCCGAAGCTCGCATTGGAGACGTTGAATTCGGAGCTCACGCGCCCCAGGCGCATCACGAGATCAACGTAGTGCGCGCCGAACGTCATGGTGTCGAAGAGCCCAAGCTCGTAGCGCTTCATGTTGCCATCGCCCTTGACGTCAAGCAGTTCCGTGTCGCCTTCGGTATAGGCAAACCAAAGACCCAGACGGTTGTTCTTATCAAGCGCCCGGTCAAAGCCCAACGTGACGCCGGCGCGGTCCCACCCGTACTGGCTGTCGACGCCGAAGCGCCCGCGGCTGGCACGCACCCACAGGCCGTTGTCGGGATCCTCTGAGCCGCGGATCGTTTCGGCCAGGCGCCTGTCGTGGCGATCCATCTCGATCGCGGCGCCGTAGCTCGCCCATCCCGCGCCGGCCATGCCCTGAGCGGCTGCGGATTCGTGCAGCGTCACGCGGCGCACGAACCAGACTTCGCCCTCTTGGTAGATCTCGTACTGATCCGAGCCGGCGTTGAATGTGACGGAATTGTCCGAGGATTCCGAATCGTCGGCCGTCGCTGCAATCGAGTTGGCTTTGGTCTTGGAGTAAAGGAACTCTTCGCGGGCGGTGGAAAATTCTTCGCGACTGAGATATTCGTCCCAATTGTCCTCGGTGAGTTTCTCCGAGGCGATTTCTAGCTCGTAGTCGTAGAGCGTTTCACCGTGGAGGTTTTCAATATTGTCAAACGTCACACGGTTGCTGTCCTTGGATGCTTCCTTTCCGACCAGGGCGAAGATGAGCGTGTTGTCCGGCGTAATGCTTTCGAGCTTGTGCAGGTTGTGCGGCTGAAAGTGATGCATGCCGGCATCGGTGGAATTTTCGATGAAAACCACGTCGGAATTCGACTTGTCCTGGCCATCGAGTTCAAGTCGGAAGATGCCGCCCGATCCCTTCAAGTCACCAATGCGCACATAGTCGTGCTTGACATCGTACTTGCCGTTTTTTAGAAG
>USAL01000159.1 GCA_900552545.1 uncultured Sutterella sp.
CGATCCCGGCCAACGAACCGGGCTCCTCGATCATGCCGGGCAAGGTCAATCCGACCCAGTGCGAAGCCGTGACGATGGTTGCCGTCCAGGTGATGGGCAACGCCACCGCGATCAACATGGCTGCTTCTCAGGGCAACTTCGAACTCAACGTGTTCCAGCCCGTGACGGCCTACAACCTGCTGCAGAGCATCCATCTGCTCGCCGACGTCATGCTCTCGTTCCGCATCCACTGCGTTGCCGGCATCACCGCCAACAAGGAACGCATCCAGGAACTCATGGAACGCTCGCTGATGCTCGTGACGGCTCTCTCGCCGCTCGTCGGCTACGACAACGCCGCCAAGATCGCCAAGTATGCGCACGCCAACAACAAGAGCCTGCGTGAAGCCGCTCTTGAACTGGGCCTGTGCACGGAAGAGCAGTTCAACGAGTACGTTGTGCCCTCCAAGATGGTGCATCCGCAGTAATCGGCTGACCCTGACCGATATCTTCGCCTGACGGGAGTTTCTGGAAGACGAAGTTAATTCCGGTCGGAATCAAGCGCGAAGGGCTCGCGATGGCAGTTTTCTGCCGCCGCGAGCCTTTTTCTTGCGCTTTTTCCCGGTGCCGCCGGTGCATAATCACAAAACCGAGACACTCGTGTGTTCTGTTTTTTCCCTTGATGAGGCTTCCAAGCATGTCTGAAGGCAAGATCTGTCCGCTGCCCGGCGCCGCCGGCAGCTTTCCGATGCCCTGCGTTCCCGGCTGGCCCAAGCTCAGAGCCGGTACGCAGCTCGACGCGATCTACGAGCGGATGCTGCGCGAAGGAAACGGCTTCGTGCGCCCGGGCTCCAACCCCGACAATCCCCACGTGGTCGTGGTCTTCGATCCGCAGTGCTACTGGTCGAACAACTTCTGGAAGACGAGCAGGCTTCTCGAAAACGACGTGCACTTCATCTGGTACCCGGTGTGCGTGTCTGCGGACTACAGCACGGCGCAGGCCGCAAGCATTCTCGCCGCGGCCGACCCCTGGAGCGTCTTCTGCGAGCACGAGGAGTCCTTTGCCGATCCCGACTTCTGCGGCATTCACGCCGAGGACTATCCGGCTACGCAGGAGGACCGCAACCGCGTCTGGAACAATGCGCGGATCTTTCGCAAGTCGGGCGGCACTCAGGTGCCGCTAGGAATCTTCAGAAAGCCGGACGGCACCTTTGTCCCGCTCTTTGGCGACAACACGGCCGAGGAGATGCGCCGCGTGATCGGAATCTAAATTCCTCACTCATTTCAGCCAAAAGAAAACGCCGGGAAAGCCCAATGCGAGCTTCACCGGCGTTTTCGTCTTCGGGCGCGTTCTACCGCACCCAACCTACTGTTCGTCTACTCCTCGGCAAGAAGCGCCGCGAGCGCACGGATGTCGGGCTGCTGATCGATCGTCTTGACGAGCTCGATGATCTTTGCCTGCTTCTCGCTGCTGTAGAAGGGAACGGCGGCCGCAAACTTCGCCTCGATCTGCTCTGCGTCGGCCTTGTCGCAGGAGTCAAGCGTGATGTCTTCGAGCACCGTGCCGTTCTTAAGCGTCACCGTGACCTTGGCCTGGCGGTGCGGGAAGCGCGCCGTTGCTTCAGGGTCTTCAAGAACTTCAATGCGGCGGGCAAGGTCGAGCACCGTGCTGTTGGTGCGGTAGCTCTCGGCAAAGTAGTTGAGCGACACGCTGCCGTAGAGAAGGGCAATCGCAATGCAGTAGGGAAGCGAAAACTTCGCCTCATCCTCGGTGGCGGTCTTGAGCTCGTGGGTGAGATCGAAGGAAACCTTGTATGTCTTCACCGTGACGTGCTTGATGTCTTCGGCCTTCAAGCCGTACTTCTTCTTCATGGAGAAGGTGACGTCAAGCGGCGATTTCGTGTGTCCGCACGACGAATAGACCTTGAAGAACGCGGTATCGGACACCAGCGTCTCTTCCGAGGGGTTTTCGAGGTTTTCAATATGGGGATCCGTACAGGTCGCTGCCACAAACCCCTTCTTTCCGAGAAGGGCTGAGTGCGCGCCGGTAAATCCCAGACCTGCAAGTTCAGCCGCATCCAATCCGTTTTGGCAGGCCAATGCAATGTTGGTTGCCTTGGCGTGCGTACCGAACGACTCCACCAGGCCGCCAGCGCTCGTCGCAGCAAGCCCCAGGGCATTGTTGGTCTGCTCGGGCGAGAGTTTCAAGAGGCTCGCTGCGGCTGCGGCCGCGGCAAAGGTGCCGGCGGTTCCCGTGGTGTGCCAGGTGCGGTAGTGCGAAGGATTGACCGTGCGTCCCACGCGGGCAAACATGTCGTAGCCCAGAATCACGGCCTTCAAAAATTCAGCGCCCGTCGCATTCATCTTTTCGGCAACGGCAAGCGCCACGGGGATCGTCACGCACCCCGGGTGGCCGATGGCTGTGCGGTGGCCGTCGTCCAATTCGCAGACGTGGCCTGCGATGCCGTTGAGGTAGACGGCGTTGCGCGTCGAGTGCCCCGCGCCGTTGCGCACGATGGTGCAGCCGCCTGCGTCGCCTACGGCATAGAGGTACTTCGATGCGATCTGCATCTGGGGGTAGTGCGCGCCCGCGGCGGCGCACCCGATCCAGTCGAGCACGCGCAGGCGTGCGTCGGCCTTGAAGTGCTCAGGAATGCGCGAGTAGTCGCAGTTGGCGACAAATGCGGCAAGCGCGGCTTGTATCGGTTCTTGCATGAGAGAACTCCTACGAGCGCCAAACAAAAACTGCCGCGCCAAGACATTTCGTATCGAAAGCTTCGCGCGGCAGCATCGGTTTTGCGCTCAATCAGTTAAACCGGATAGCTCGTTCACGTCCTAGAGAATGATCGTGAAGGTGAGCACGTAGTTGAGCAGAATGCAGGCAATGAGCGGAATCGCATTGCGCTTGACGATCTGGAAGGGCGAAACGCCTGCCAGACCGGCCACGGCCACAATGGCGCCCGTCACAGGCGAGAGCGTGCGGCCAAAGCCCGTCATCGTCTGCAGCGGCAGCAGCATATCAGCCGAATGCACGCCGAACTTCGAGGCGATGCCAGGAATCAGAGCGGCAAAGGAGAAGAACGGAGCGTTGCCCGAGCCCATGAGGAAGGCGACGATGCCGATCACGAGGCTCATGACGAGAACCATGAAGCCCACGCCCATGCCCATCGATTCAACGCCCGAGATGAGCGAATCCACGGCGCCGATGGCGATGAGGCCCTTGCCGAAGACCTGGCCCGCCACAATGAGCGAGACCACCACGGCAAACTGCTTGCCCATTCCTTCAAAGAAGGACTTCATGCCGGCCATGACGTCGAAGATCTTGCGGGTGCGGATCATTTCAAAGATCATGGCGATGATGACCGAGAGGACGATCGCAGTCGGCACGCCCACCTTGATCTTGATGCCCCAGGCACCGATCACGGTCGGGGTGAAGATCAGAAGAATAAAGAGCGGGATCATCGGAAGAAGTGCATAGAGCTTCGGCACATCGAGCTTTTCTTCCTTCTCGGCCGCAAACTGCGCCTGCAGGGCGGCATAGCCTTCATCGATCCCTTCCTTCTTGTCCCAGTAGCGCTGGGTGAAGTACTGGCACACGAGCATGCAGATCAAAAGCGGGAAATAGATCTTCATCTGCCAGCTCAGGAAGTATTCGGCCCATTCAATGACCGAGGTCTTGGCGGCGAGCATGCAGTTCGCGGATCCCGGTCCAAGGTCGAAGAAGCGGCTTGCACCGATGATGCACACGGCGGTCATGCGCGAGACGCCCGCACGGATCAGC
>USAL01000160.1 GCA_900552545.1 uncultured Sutterella sp.
TCGACGTCGGACGGCGTGATTCTGTCGGCGGGCTGTGCGCAGGACAACGTCTTTGGCTCGGGCAAGTCGGTGAGCGTTGAGGTGAACACCTCGCAGAGCATGCGCACCTATGCTTTAAACCTCGGGGAACCCTACATCACGCCCGAAGGCATCAGCCGCAACTGGACGGTGTACGACCGCCGCGTCGACCTTGATGAGCTCGACGTCTCGAACGTTGCATACGAAACGCTGGGCGCGGGCATCAACTTCGGTCTTCCGGTGACCGAGCTCGACCGCGTCTTCCTCGGCGCACGTTTTGAAACGACAAAGGTTGACCTCCGAGGCGACCGTACTCAGGCGGCCATCACCGATACGGTTTCGCCCGAGCGCTACTGGGCCTACGTGGACGAATACGGCAAGTCGTCGCAGGCGGCGCTCCTCACGCTCGGTTGGTCGCGCGACAGCCGCGACAATGCGCTTGCGCCGACCCGCGGCCGCTATCAGCGCATCTCGGCCGAGTTTGCGCTTCCGGTGCTTGATCAGCGCTACTACCGCGCTACCTATCAGTTTACGCAGTATGTGCCGTTAAGCCGCTCCTGGACGCTTGGTCTCAACATGCAGTTGGGCTACGGTGATACGTACGGTAGCAAGATGTACCCGTTCTTCAAGAACTTCTACGCGGGCGGCATCGGTTCTGTGCGCGGCTTTGAGAGCTCGACGCTGGGGCCGCGCGATACCAACGGCGACAACTTGGGCGGCGACCGCCAAGTCGTGTTCTCGGCTGAACTTTTGACGCCGCTGCCCGGCGCCGACCGCACGCTGCGCGGCCTCGTGTTCCTCGACGGCGGCTATGTCTGGGGCTACGAGCGCTTGTCGCAGACGGGCGGCTACGTTCGCGAGGATCTCGACTTCAACGATCTGCGCTACTCGGTGGGTTTCGGCATTGCCTGGATCTCGCCCCTGGGACCGCTGAAGTTCTCGCTTGCCTTCCCGCTCAACGAAAAGCCGGGCGACAATACCCAGCGCTTCCAGTTCCAGATCGGTACGGGCTTCTAAAAGGAAAAAATTGGAAATTGAAGGCCTAGGGCTCGGGCAGGAATTGGTGAAAATCAAATTTTCTACACGAGGCCAGGCCCAAGGACGCATCAGAAACAAAGGGCGTGAAAATTTCGTTTATTCTGCATTTGGCAAAAGGTCGTTACCTTTACCTTCAGGAAAAAAAACGACAAACCCCGTAATATGCGTTCAACAACGCTTTCACGACAGCGTCGCAACGGTTTGAGGCGCTGCAGTTTTTGGGAATATTGATCGATGTTTAAGAAGGCTTTGATTGCGGCTGCGAGCGCCGCTCTGCTTTGCGGCGGCGCGGTTGCTGCCGACTTCAAGGTTGGCGTGGTCAACCCCGCCCGCATTCTTTCGGAATCGGCTCCGGCCGTGGCGGCTCAGAACAAGTTGAAGAGCTACTTCAAGACCCGCGAGGATGATCTGAACCGCGACATCCGCGAGTTCCGTACCCGCGCGCAGAAGTTCGAGAAGGACAGCCCCGTCATGCCCGAACGCGAGCGGCTCAAGCAGCGCCAGTCTCTGGCTGAGACCGAGCGCGACATCGCCCGCCGTCAGCGCGCTCTCATCGAGGAGCGCAACCAGCGCGCCAACGAAGAGAGCCAGATCATCCTCTCGCGCGCCAACAAGATCATTCAGGACATCGCCAAGAAGCAGAAGTATGACCTGATCCTTCAGGATGCCGTCTGGGCGAGCCCGAAGGTCGACATCACCGAGCAGGTGATGAAGCAGTTGAGCGCGCCTGCCAAGTAATTGGGCGCATCGGCTCGAAGCGCCGCGGGTGGGAGGATAGCTCTCAGCGCTGCGGCGCTCTGACGCTCTGCCGGGAGGGTAACCCCCGGCAACAGGATTTTTTGTAAAGGATCGAAAGCGCCCAGCAGCAAATCTGAGCGCTTTCGCCGTTTTACGAGTGCGCCGGGCGAGGATTTTCGGCCGGCGCATTCCACATCAAGCGAGACGAACATGTTCAAGATTTCCGATCTCATCCACGAAATTGACGTCCGCTCGGGCGGCAGGCTCGCAAGCCGCTGCCTCGATGGTGCAGAGGACTGCACGGTCTCGGGCTTTGGTCCGATTGAAAGCGCACGGCCCGATCAGGTCGTGTTTCTTGCCCAGCCGCGTCTGCGCGCGGCTGCCAAGGACTGCAAGGCGGGCGTGCTCGTCATCTCCGAATCCGACTTGAAGGAAATGTATGGCGACGCCGCCCCCGCGCGTCCCGTCGTCGTCACCGCCAACACCTACGCCTGGTTTGCCTGGGCCGTGCAGGCGATGCAGCAGCAGCCGCAAGCTCAAGGCCGCATCGAGGCCGGCGCCTTCGTGCACCCGGCTGCCAAGGTGGATCCCACGGCCGTCGTTGAGACGGGGGCCTTCGTCAAGGCTGGGGCCGTCATCGGCGCGCACTCCGTGGTGAAGTCGGGCGCCTGCGTGGGCGAAGGCACCACCGTGGGCGAAGACGTGATTCTCTATCCCAACGTCGTGATTTACCCGGGCTGCCGCATCGGCAACCGCGTCGTCATCCATTCGGGCGCCGTGATCGGCGCCGACGGCTTCGGCTTTGCCCCGTTCATGGGCGAGTGGGTGAAGATTCCGCAGGTGGGCGGCGTGACGATCAGCGACGATGTTGAAATCGGCGCCAACACCACGATCGACCGCGGCGCGATCGAAGACACCTTCGTCGGCAAGGGCACGAAGATCGACAACCAGATCCAGCTCGGCCACAACTGCCGCGTGGGCGAGCATACCGTCATGGCGGCCTGTACCGGCGTGGCGGGGTCGACCCACATCGGCAGCCACTGCATCATCGGCGGTGCGGCCATGATCAACGGCCACATCACCATTCCCGACGGCGGCATGGTGGGACCCGCTACGTCGCTCAAGACCTGGGAGAAGGGGGCGCGGGCGATGATCGGCTTCTTCCCCGCGCAGGAGCAGAGAAAGTTCGAGCGCAACGCCGTGGTGGCGATGAATCTCACGACCCTGCGCCGTCAGGTGAAGGACCTGCAGGCGCAGGTCGAGGCCCTCACCGCACGTCTTGAAAAGACGGGCGAGGGCGAATAACCAATCAAACCCTAAAAAAACATAAAGCGGCTCTCAGGGTGGGGAAGGGGCGCGAGGCGATCTCAAGCGCATTGCACCGATTCCCCGAGCTTCCCAAAGCCGATGATTTATCATTGACCGGCGTTCTCGTGCATTCAAGCGAGCCGCCGGATGTTTTCAGACTTTTAGATTTTGGATTTACAACGAGCCATGCAGCAGACCGAGACCTCAAGCAAGACCCAGACCATCACCGATATCATGAAGCTTCTGCCTCATCGGTATCCGTTTCTTCTGATTGACCGTGTTCTCGACATCAACGAAGACTGCACCGAAGCGCGTGTTCTGAAGAACGTCACCGTCAACGAGCCTCAGTTCACCGGACACTTCCCGGGCGTTCCCGTGATGCCGGGCGTGCTCATCGTCGAGGCGATGGCGCAGGCCTGCGCCGTGCTCGTCATGGCCCGACTCTCCGAAGAGGAGCGCAACAAGAAGGCGCTCTTTTACTTTGCCGGCATCGACGGCGTGCGCTTCAAGCGCATCGTGCAGCCGGGCGATCAGATCATCTTCGAGTGCAAGTACATCAAGGACCGCGCTCAGATCTGCT
>USAL01000161.1 GCA_900552545.1 uncultured Sutterella sp.
ATACCCGCAAAGAGTGCACCGAGCGCTGCGCCGGGATAGATTGCCATGAGATTGACGATGGAGCCGTCGGCGGCGCTTTCGGACGCATTGAGGACGTGCTGGCGGATCCGGTAGGCTGCCGCAATGCTCGTGGGCTTGACTACCAAAGCCGAGGTTCCCGGCAAATCCGAAAGATCGTGCGTGAGCCACGCTTCAAGGGGGGCCGCGTCGTGCGTGTGCCCCTGCAAGGTGCCGTGCATGCGCCAGAGCGACTCAATGGGCACAAGGACGGCTCGATCCCACGCCGTTCCGGTCTCGGGCAGCATGCCGACGACCGTGAATCGCTCATTGTGCTCGTGACTGTTGAGTGCACTCGTACCGTGGCCGGCCGAAAAGCTCTCGCCCAGCGCAAGCCCCGAGGCGGCGCCTGCGACGGCTTCAAACGGCTTGCTGAAGTTGCGGCCTGCCGCGAGCGGACGCGAGGCGCCCTGATCGACGAAAGCACGCGTGGTGCCGACGAGTGCGCCCCGGCCCGCCCGATCGCCGAAGGCAAGCGGCGCCGCCCAGGCGACATCGCCAGCCTTGGGCGAGAGCCTGCGCATGGCCGAGACCGGTACGAGTGGGAGCATTTCGTTGCGAAGGTACACGGTGCCAAGCAGCAGGGCGGAACGGCTGCCGCGGGCGCCGACGAGAATGTCGAATTGTTCGGCGGCGCGTATGCTCGCCTGCTTGATCATTCGTTCGACTTGAACGACCGAGACCGCCACCGACAAGGCAAGTGCGAGCAGCAGCGTCAACCCGGCAAAGATGGCACGGGAGCGGCGGAATTCGCCTTTGAGAAAGAGAAAGACGTTCATGGTTATGTCTGCTTTTTCAACCGGAAAGCCAACTCCATCGCCCCTTTTGCATGCACGCCCTGGCCGGAAAGCGTTCGGCGGTCTGCGTATCGTGCGTAATCACCATGAGCGTCGAGCCAAGTGACAGAGCGCTTTCGACAAGCGCCTTCATGACGCGTCGGGCGTTGGCTTCATCCAGACTTGCCGTCGGTTCGTCGGCAAAGATCACGCGCGGCTTTCCCATCAGAAGACGCGCTAGAGCCGTGCGTTGCATTTCGCCTCGCGACAGACGAAGGGCCTGCGTCCCTGCGGGAACATCGAATTGCTCAAGCAGGTCGCGGGCGCGGCTTTTTGCCTCGGCACTGATGCCGCCGCGGAATGTTTCGGGCAGCAGTACATTTTCGAGGGCGGTGAGTCCGTCAAAGAGTCCGAAATCCTGAAAAAGAAAGCCGCAATGCGTTCCCCGCCACTCGTCGCGCTGATTTTCCGAGAGGCGGGTGAGATCGGTCTTGCCCCAGCAGATCCGGGCGTTGTCGATTCGAACGATGCCGCTTAGCACCTTCAGAAGCGTTGTCTTGCCCGCGCCCGAGGTGCCTTGAACCGACACGAGCGTGCCCTGGGCAATGTTGAGTTCCGCAATCTCAAGCAGCGTGCGTATTTCGGCGCCGTCCGTGCACGTATAGACGATGTTTCGGGCGTGCAGGTCGAAGCGTTCGAGCATGGGGCGGGTTTCCTTCATCATGAAATGACGCGCCATTCGGCTTCAACAAGGCGCACTAGGCTCACAAACCCTGTTTCAGGATCCGTCGCCGAGCCAAGCTCGAGGATTCCCTCGACTTCAATGGCTTGATTGGGTTGAACGAAGTTGTCCGGATCCTTCAGGTACACCAGCAGAATCGAATCCGGCCAGTCTTCGTCGCTGTTGCAAAAGGGGCAGAGATTGACCGGTGCGCGGCTGAGCACGAGAAAGGAGGCGCCGGCCTTGAGCGGGGGCGCCATGAAGCCGCGCACGACGGTTCGTTTGCCTGCCAGCGATTTGAGTTTTTCGGAAAAACTCAGGCCCAGAACGGAGGCCTGCTCGTACATTTCGTCAAAACCAAGCGCGACGGCTTCGGCGCGGCACGGCACGGCGGACAGCCCCAGAGCCGAAACGGCGGCAAGCGTGAGAAAGAAACGGCGTTGCATGTTGATTTTCAAAGGGGAGCTAAAAGCACGCAGCGCAAACGGCGGTGCGCTGCGTGCCATCGGCGATGCTTGGGGCGACGCCTAGCGGCCGAGCGCCAGAGCTTCAGCCATGACGCGGAAGATTTCCGTCGAATTCATGAAGCCCTTGATCTCATCGGCGTTGGGGCCGCGTGCGGTGACGACGAGGTCATCGACCGTATGCACGCCTTGCGGTTCGTTGCGCGGGAGATTGCCCGGCACGAAGTGGCTGCCGGGGATGTCCTTGTATTGGGCGTTGGCTACGTACTGCCCTTTTTCATTCTTCACGGCAGGCGTGAAGGTGTTTTCTTTCACCGGACGGTAAGTCTCGATGTAGTCCGGGTGGGCGCCGAAGAATACGGCCAGACGCTTGTCGGGATAAAAATCGTCCGGGAAGCCGTCCTGATCCTTATCCGCGTAGTGCGGGTAGCCGGCATTGGCATAGACGCCCACTTTCTCGCGCATGTCGATGCCGGGCTTGTTGTCGTCGACAGTGCCCGCAACCGAGATTGAGTGCGTGTGGTCGCCCGTGACGATCAGAAGCGTATCGGGGTGTTGGTCGCAGTACTTTTGTGCGGCTTCAACGACCTTGTCGAACGCAATGGTTTCCGCAACTGAGCGCGTCCAGTCAAGCGGGTGCGAGAATTTGTCAACAAGGCCTGCTTCGAGCATCAGGAAGAACCCGTCAGGGTTCTTTTCGAGAACCTTGACGGCAGCCTGAAAGCTGTCGGTGAGATCGGGTTGATTGGGGAACTTTTTGACGGTGTTTCCTTTGAATTGATGGCGATCGAGCCAGCCGTCCATGTTGCCGGGATGAAAGAGCCCGAGCAGGCGCTTTTCGCTCTCGGCGGCTTTGAGCATGGCGTCGCGGTCGGTGACGAGTTTGTAGCCGGCGTTTTCAAACAGTTCGATGTAGTTGGTTGCGTCCTTTCGTTTGGAGCCTGCGACGGACTGAGGCAGGAAGTAGGCAGAGCCGCCTCCGAGCAGAACCTCGGGCTTGACGTCGTAGAACATGCCCACGATATCGGCTTTGTCCGCTCTGCGGCGGGTGTGTGAAACGACTGAAGCGGGAGTAGCGTCTTCGAGTTCAGCGTCGCTGCCGACGCCGACAGCCATGCTGGTCTTGCGGCGAATAAGCTCAGCGATGGTTTCCTGTCGGGGATCGTCCTGTGTGGCTTTGGTGCGATCAACATAGACTCCGAGAGCGTTGCCCGAAGACTTGTGGCCGGTCATATAGGCCGAGGCTGTATTGGCACTGTCGGCAGCGATTGTATCGACCGAACTTGTGCCGAGAAGAGCCATGTTGGGCATGTCGTCCATGGCGAGCGGCGCGTTGTACATGCCATAGACCACACCTTTGCTCATGATTCGTGCGGCCGTGCGATGACCAACGCTCAGACCATCGGCCAACAGCAGAATCACGTTCTTTGCCTGACGTTTTTTAGGGGTGTCGTAGGTGTTCCAAACGACAGTCTTGTTGCCGCCCTTACCCGAAACGGTCACCTTGTAGGTTCCGGGCTTTTTGATCTCGACATCGCGCATCAAAACGGCGGAGGCCTTGGCATCGATTTCTTCACCGACAAAGATTTCGTCTCCCGTTAAAACCTTGCGGTAGTCGGCACCGTTGATTTCAATT
>USAL01000162.1 GCA_900552545.1 uncultured Sutterella sp.
CATTCCCACGCACCCGGCCAACTCCCCCGACGCCAGGCACCCTCTCGGAACAGCCCTGCTGATGCGCGCAGACCGCCACACCCTCGATTCCGTCCAAGCGGCTGACGACGTCGTTGGCGCAGACAACACCCGAGATCACCCCCACAAGAATACGCGTGCCGGCTGACCCCTCGAGCCGCGGATAGCCCATGAAGCTCGCCCGCGAAGCATCAAGAACACAAGGCTTCAGCAGAAATTCCACGTGGTCAGCTGCAGCAATCGGTCCGGCTTCTGGGCCAGCTGCATGCAAATCATCACCTCGACCACGCAGACTCACGACGTTGTCGACATGATCGTGCTGTCCGGACTCGATTGCCCTCGTAGCGCGTCCGATCACTTCGCCGTACTTGAGTACGTCTTCGCCGGCAGCAATAGGGCGAACGGCGACCTTGTGCCCGAAAGCAATATCCTCAAGCACCGGAAGCATCAGCCTCGATCCATCGGCGGGCATTCCCACTGCTATGCTTTCACCCGCATGCACATCTCGTAAGAGCGTCGCTGTGTTGTCGTGCGGCGCAATGCAAATGGCATCGATTTGAGATTGTTCGTTCATGCCCCCTCCGTTTGTTGATCGTCTTGTCCTTTCCAGCAGACAGGGCAGCTTGAAATGCAAGGCCAACTCTTCAATACCGCCAACTTTCAAAAAAGCGAATTCACTTTAGCGAAATCCCATCACGAGCTGGCAATAGATTTCTGAGGACTTACGCCAAAGCGCAACTATGAAAAAAGAGAAGCCTGACAAATTGTTCAATTCTTTTTGAAACTACTTTGATAAAAAGCCTACCCCGATGATCTATCCTCTCGACAGCCCTCTCACTCAGGCAGGCTTTGATAAGCAACGGCATATCCCTTATTTTTTGGGATTCACATTCTTGTCAGGATCCGTCACAGCTGCTGCAATGGCAGCATCAGCTTCAACGACACCCGGCGCCGTCGGAAGCACTTTCTGCGCCTTTGCCAAATGCTCGTACATTGCCTTGCGAGCGGTCTCCGGACTGCGCGAACATATCGCCTGATACACCTTGTTGTGTTCGACGTAGGCGTTGCGACGTCGCTCCTCGTTCCAGAGCGTCATATGCCGCGAATAATGCTGCACTTCCGTCAGGAACCGGCTGACGATCGCGACAATCTCATTGTGCGAAGCAAACATCACACTGTAATGAAATTGGAATGAGACGTATTCGGCCTGCTCATTGTTTAGAATAGCCCGCCGCTGCCGGTCAATCGCCTCGGCCATTCGGTCAAGCTCCTCGGACGTAGCATATTTGGCAGCCTGTTCGGCCGCGTAGGGCTCGATCAGAAGACGAAACTGAAACAGGTCATCAAGAATCTTCGGCGTAATCGTTGTCACCAAGGGGCCGACAACCTTAAGCACATTGCCCAGATCAGCCTCCTGCACCACAACACCCTTGCCCCTCTCCTGTCGAACGACGCCAAGATACTCTAGCGACTTCATTGCCTCGCGCACCGGAATGCGGCTTACGTCAAGTTCTGCAGCGATTTCGCGCTCTGACGGGAGCACGTCTCCGGGTTTGAATTCCCCGGAAAGGATTCGGTCTCGCCAGATGTTGGCAATCTGCCCGTAGAGCGTCTGATTGCTCCGGTCGAGTTTCGTCATGGTCGTCACCAATCTTCCTTCTCAGTTGCCTCGCAGCCAGTTACACTTGCAACCTTGCCGGCGACCTGAACAGCGGCTTTTCTTAAACGAAGTCCGCCCAAGTATTTATAAAGTAACTAACAATAATATATTGACAGCGCTCTGAGAATCATACTAGCTACCTGTCGGATCAACTGTCTTTCGCACCCTCCTTTTCACTCGCCCTTTGGGCGAAGGACTCGCCGGCGCCTCTGCCGCCGCCGACTCCTCCGCCCAATTTGTGTCTTTAAGCGCCGACTTTCAAACTTGCCATGAAAAACGATCGGCGCTTGGCTTCCATGCCCCCGACTAGAGCGAAGCGAAAAGCCCGATCGCCGACCAGTACGGAACGCCGATCAAGGCAAAGATCACAAAAGAGAACAACGTAAAGAACAAGCCGATGATCCACCAGACCTTCACCGGCACGTAGCCGCCACCAAAGAGGACAGGGCCGGCCGCGTTGGCGTAGTGCGTCACCAGAGCACCCATCACGCCGCAGGTAAGGAACACGAGGAACATATCCCACACCGGAAGTCCGGCCGCAAGGCCGATCGTGAACTGCACGGGCAGGACGCTTGCCATGTACGCGCCGCAGGAGACGAAAAGGTAGCGGCAGGCGGTACCGGCAACGACGAGAAGCAAGAGGAGCCCGAGGTGGCTAAACGACGAGAAGTCGACGTAAAGCTGCAGCTGGTGCGCCATCCAGCTAAAGAACTCGAACTTGTTCAAAGCGCCGGCCATGCCGAGGATGCCGCCGTACCACGCAAGGGTCGACCAAACCTGTTCATTGACCGCGATCTTCTTCCAGTCGAGAACGCCAAAGAGGATGCCCAGGGCAATGAAGCCCAGCACCACGCCCGTGGAGTTGACCTTCGTGCAGGACGAGGTTGCCCAACCGGCGATGGCAAGAACGAAGAGTCCAAGGAGGATCTTTTCGTTGCGCGACATCGGGCCGATCGCTTCGAGCCCTTCGCGGGCGATGCGCTTGTTGTCGATCACGCCGATCGTGGGCTTGTAGATCTTGTACATGAGCCAGGGCGACACGACAAGGATCACGAGCGAGGGCACGATGAAGGCGGTCGTCCACTGCAGCCACGAGATGTCGAGCTTGAGAATCTCAGAGGCAAGCGACCAGGCCACGGTGATGGCGGCGTAGCCCGAGAGGAACGTGATGCACGACGTCATCGTCACGAAATAAAGAAGCCTCGAGAGGTACGAGCCGATCGCACGCGGATTGTGATCCGGCGTTGAGCCCAGCGCCTCAGCCACCGACTTGAAGATCGGGTAGATGATGCCGCCCGTGCGAGCCGCGTTCGAGGGCGTCACGGGAGCGATCACGAAATCAGAAAACGCTGCGGCGTAGCCCAGACCCAACGGCGTACGGCCGAAGATGCCGATCAGCGTATAGGCAATGCGCTTGCCGAGGTTGGTGTCGCGGAAGGCCTGCGCGATCACGAAGGCGCCCACGACGAGCCAGGTCATCGTTAGTGCAAAGCCCGACAATGCCACCGAGTGGCCGCGCATGATCACGGCATAGAGGCCGAGAAAGATCATCATGATGGCCGCTTCCCCGAGGGGACGCAGCATCACGCCCAGAATTGCGCCCGCGTAGAAGGGAAAGAGTCCCCACGCCTTGGGATTCATCCCTTCGGGCGGGTCCACAAACAACAGAAGCAGTGGCACAAAGCACACCACCAGCTTGATCAGTCTGTTCCTGTCCATTTCTCTCTCCTTTGAAAATGAGGAACGTCTTCCTAGTATGTTCCCCAAACAGGGTCAGCTAAAGGCTTCTTTAATTGCATCCTCAGTCTGAACCTGACCGGGGTCCTGTCTGATACTCTCATGAAACTTCCCGTTTCCCTTCTTCCCAGGGAAACGGAATGGATGCTGCCGGCGCTTTGAGATGAGGGTGCTTTTTCCGGACTTGTTAACGAGGGCGAAATAGGTCACGATACCTTCCCCCCTGTTAGGAGTCC
>USAL01000163.1 GCA_900552545.1 uncultured Sutterella sp.
GTTGTTGGCAAGGCTGATGAACTTCGAGGCGGTGATGTCGTCGATGCTGCGCGTGCGGTTCGCAAGCAGCATTGCCATGTAGATCTGCGTGCAGCGCTCGACGTTGTCGAGGTCGTGGTGCCACAGGCCCGTCACCTCGTCAAAGAAGTCAAAGCGAACGCGCCCCGAAAGGCCGTTTTCCTCGACCATGCGCCCCAGGCGCGTCAGCATCTGGCGCGAGAACTCGAGACCGGGGTGATTGGTGAAGTACGCCACGGCTTCAACGGCCGAGTCGACGTCGGTGTTGCGGCGGCCCATGCGGCTGAAGTCGACGTTGAAGTCGTCGTCAACGGCCGTTTCGCTTTCGGCGGGCACGGCCACCACCGCGGGCTTGCTCTCTTCGGCAGTCACGGGCTTGATGTCGGCGTTCTGATCGTCGACCGAGAGCGTGGGCACCTCGGGCTCGTCCTTTTCGACGACGTTGGGCACGGGCTGCGGCGCACGCGGCTCGAGCGCACCGTGCTTCAAGACTTCCTTGGCCTTGTCGTCGCCCGCCTTGTTCTTGCGGAACGTGTACCAGGCCGCGCCGGCAAAGATCACCAGAATGAGCAGCCCGATGTGAATAGGTTGAATGTCAGGCATCCGCCTTTCTCCCCTTGACTCAAAAAACCGATCCTGAAGTTTAGCCGAAGTCTAACGCGCCAACGCGCCGCATTCAGATTCGACGAACCCCGGTGAAAAACCCTTCCAAAGCCCTTTTCAGCGCCTTGAAGGCGGCAGACTTTATCCCGCCGTCGCCATTCCGGCAGCGGCCTCGACGTCGACCGAGACGACGCGCGAGACGCCGGGCTCCTTCATGGTGACGCCGACCAGACGTCCCAGGTGCTCCATCGTCACGCGATGGTGGGTGATCATCACGAACTGCGTGTTGGCGCTCATCTGCACGATACGCCGCGCCAAGCGGTCCTGGTTGGCTTCGTCAAGCGGCGCGTCGACCTCATCGAGCAGACAGAAGGGCGCGGGGTTCAACTTAAAGATTGCAAAAACCAACGCCGTCGCGGTCATCGTCTGCTCGCCGCCCGAAAGAAGCGTGACGCTTGCGTTCTTCTTTCCAGGGGGGCGCGCCATGACCTGCACGCCCGCCTCGAGAATCTCGTCGCCCGTCATCCGAAGCTCGGCGCTGCCGCCGCCAAAGAGCCCGGTGAACATCTCGGAGAAGTTCTTGTTCACCGCGTCAAAGGTCGTGCGCAGCAGCTCGCGCGTTTCGGCGTCGATCCTGCGGATGGTCGCCTCGAGGTTGGCGATCGCCTCCTCAAGGTCGGCCACCTGACGCTCGGTTTCCTCCATCGCGCGGCGGCTTGATTCAAGATTTTCCAGCGCGGCGTGGTTCACGGGCCCCAAGGCTGCGATTTCCTCGACAAACTTCGCGATGCGGCTCTTTAATGCCGAGGTCTTGAGCTTTTCGGCCACAAGGGTCTGGCGCAGGCTTTCGCGGTCGGCGCCGTTTTGATCGAGCCACTCGGTAAAGGCGCGGCTCTGCGTGAGCCAGCTCTCGCGCTTAACCTTCAAATCCGAGATCTCCTGCAGCATCGGCGTCTGATCGTCGTTGAGGCGCTTTTGCTCCTCATAGGCCGCCTGTAGGGCGTTGTCGGCTTCAGATGCTGCGTTTTGCGCGGCCTCCTGCGCCTTGTTCTTTGCTTCAAGCTCTTCGAGAAGCTTTCCCAAGCCCTCGCGCTCGGCGCTTTCGTCGAGCGTCTCGGCTTGGGCCGCGAGCTCTTCGAGCGCAGCCGCAAGAAGCTCGATTTCCTCGTCGGCCGTCTCGCTTTGGTGCTTCATGTCGTTGGCACGAGCCTCTAGCGACTCGGCCTGCACGCGCGCCACGCGCGCCTGGCCGCGAAGGTCTCGCTCCTGCGCCTGGAGGTCGGTCAGGGCGGACTCGGCCTGCTCAAGCTGAATCGAGGCGTCGTTGGCCTGCTGCTGCACGCGCGCGAGCTTTTCGTCGCAGGCGCTGAACTGTTCTTCATTTTCGTCGCGCCGGGCTTCGAGCTCTTCAAGCTTTTCCTCAAGCTCACGCAGTTCAAGCGCCACGCGCGTGCTGCGCTGCCGCCACGCAACGATCGCGGCCTCCAAGGCCGAGTGCTCGATTTCAAGCGTATGCGTCTGGCTTCGGATTTCTCCCGCAAAGGCTTGCTTGGCGCGATGGTTGAGCTCGTTGTCGGCGACTTTCGCCTTAGCGGCAATAAGATCCTCGTCGAGCATCTCGATCTCGCCGCGCAGGCGCGATTCGGCCGCTTCCAACATGCGGATTTCGGCTGCGCGCGACACAAGGCTTGATTCGGCACTTTCCTCGGCCCAGAAGCTGATGCCCGCGGCGTCGACCACGTGCCCCTCGCGGGTCACGAAGCACCCGCGAGGCGGCAGGCTCGCGCGGTGCGCGACCGCGTCGTTTAAGTTCTCCACCGCATAGATGCCCGCCAGCCAGGCGCCAAGCACCTCGCGCACGCGGGGGTCGGTCGCGGCAACGTGCTCAATCAAGGGCGTTGCAAAGGCTTCGCCATTGAGTTTTTCAGCAACCTCGGCCGCAGCACTTCCTGCCGGAGCACTGTAAAAGACAAGCTTTGCGGGCGGCGGATCAAAGCTAAAGCCGCTCGCGCGAGAAAGTTCCCCGACGGGCAGCGCCGCCGCCTTTTCGCGCAGCACGGACTCAAGCGCCCCGGCCCAGCCCACGTCGCCCTCACGCGCCTCAAAAAGGCGCTTCATCGAGGAGAGCCCCATGCGCTCAAGCCACGCGGGAAGCTTTCCTTCACCCTCGGCCTTGGCCTGCAGCGATGCAAGCGTCTGAAGGCGCGCGCTCGTGCGCTCAAGCTCCTGCGCCTTCGCCTGACGGTCGTTTCTCTTTGCTTCAAGCGCGTCGCGGCTGGCAGCGAGAGCTTCGGCAAACTCCTCGGCCTGCGCCGTCGTTTCTTCAAGAAGCGCCGTGTTTTCCTCGATCTTCTGCGTGAGCTCTTCAAAGCGCTCTTCATCGGGCGCCGAGCCCGGGCGCGACTCCGCCTTGAGCGCCTCGATGCGCGACTCGGCATCAGCGATTTCTCGCGCCGAGGCCTGCATCTGCACTTCGTAGACGCTCATCTGGTTGCGCACGTCGGCCGCGCGGCTGCGGGCCTCTTCGTAGGCTTCAGAGAGCGTCTCGTACTCGGCTTCGCGCTCGGCGACCGATTCGGTGAGCCCTTCGGCCTCTTCGTCCAAGGCTGCGGCCTTTTCCACGAGCTCGGCCCTTTCTCGCGCAATCGCCTCAATGCGGCCGGCGGCTTCGTCGCGCTGCTCTTTGCGGCGCTCCAAGGTCTGCTGATTGCTCTTGATCTGGAGCGCGATCGAGTCTTTCTTTTCGATGATGACGCGGATGTTGCCTTCTAGTTCCGTGACGCGCGACTGCGTCTGCCAAGCTTCCTGGCGGGCGGCGGCGGCCGCTTCGCGCCGGGTGCGCGCGTCGTCCTTCAAGGACTCGATCTGGGCAGCCAGGCGCTGCGCGTCGCCTCGCGTCTGAATGACCTGTTCTTCTTTTTCGGCAATCTGCGCGTTGATGCGGTTCACAGCCGCCGCGGCATCGTCTTCCTGCGCGACGTACCACAAGAGTTCCGTGCGCATGCGCTCGTCTTCA
>USAL01000164.1 GCA_900552545.1 uncultured Sutterella sp.
AACGCCGTGAAAGTCGCGCAGCGTCGAGCCGCCCGCCTCGATGGCGCTTGCAAGCACCCGGCGGATGGCTTTTAGAAGCGCTGCGCAGCGCTCGTTGCTGATGCGGTCGGCCCGGCGCGCCGGATGAATGCCTGCGGCAAAAAGCGCTTCGCTTGCGTAGATGTTGCCGCAGCCCACGCCCACGCGCCCGGCCATCAGCACCTCCTTGACGGGCGAGCGATGGCGCCGCAATCGCGCGGCAAACACCTCGGGCGTGAGCGACTCGTCAAAGGGCTCCATGCCGAGCGTCGAGAGCGGCGCCGCCGCAAAGGGATCCGACTCAAACCAGCGCATGTCGCCAAAGCGGCGCACGTCGTTCAACCGCACGAGGAAGTCGTCAAAGACAAGATCGACATGGTCGTGCGGGCCGGCTTCGGGCGCGGGCAGCGGCCAGAACCGCCAGTAGCCGCTCATGCCAAGGTGGGTGACGAGGTACCCAGGCTTTTCCCCCTTCCTCTCGCAGCGCCAGATGAGATACTTGCCGCGCCGCGAGAGGCTCTCAACGCGGCATCCCCGAAGGTGCTCGGCCAGTCCCGTCGTCGGGCTTCTCAACCTCGGCACGCGAAAGACCGCATCCTGGATCGTGTGACCGACGACATGGGGAGCAAGCCCCATGCGCGTGACTTCAACTTCGGGAAGTTCGGGCATAGTGAAGGGAAAATCCGAAAGAAAGAAAAACCCCCGGCGTCAGACTGTCAGCGCCGGAGTGCATCGATTTTCGCATCCTAATGATTTCCGAAGGCACTTGCGGTCCCGAGGCTTCCTCCGAAAAACCGAGACACTCTACTTCCATTGGAGCTGGAGCACGGCCTGCCCTTTCCGATAGACTGACGGATTGATTTTTCGACCTTTTTTGTGGAGCACTTCATGACCTTTGAACCCGCAACCGGTTATCGCGCCCTGTTGCAGACTGCCGCCGAAGGCGGCATCGGCCGCACGCGGCAGAGCGCGCTTGCAACCGCAGCGCTCACCTTCCTTGCCGGCGCCTACATCGCCCTGGGCGGCTTTCTTGCCGTGCGCTGCGGGCTTGCCCTGCCCTGGGAGGTCTGGGGCTCGATGGGCAAGTTCGTCTTCGCGGCGGTTTTCCCGCTGGGACTGATGCTTGTCGTGATCTGCGGCGCCGATCTCTTTACCGGCAACTGCATGACGCTTGCCGCAGGCGGCATGCAAAAGGAAGTCTCTCTCGGCGCGGCCCTGCGCTCGGGCGCTTATTCCTGGGTCGGCAACTTCGCAGGCGCACTCTTTGTAGCCGTCTCGATGGTGTGGGCCACGGGACTCATTTTCGACAAGGCGCCTGCCGTAGCCGGAATGTCGTCCATGCCCTGGGCCGAGGCGTTGGTGAAGCTCGCCAACGCCAAGACCTCGTTGGGATTCATGGAGGCCTTCTGGCGTGCCGTGGGCTGCAACTGGCTCGTGTGCCTTGCGGTCTACGCTGCCTATGCTGCCAAGGAAGTCGCCGGCAAGATCCTCGCCCTGTGGTTTCCGACCATGGCCTTCGTCGCACTCGGCATGGAGCACTGCGTGGCCAACATGTTCTTCATTCCCGCGGCGATCCTCACGGGCACCGATCCCCGCTACACGGCGCTTGTCGCCGCGGGCGACGCCGCGCCCTTGACGGCAACCTGGACCGGCTTTTTCGTCGACAACCTGATTCCTGTCACGCTCGGCAACATTGCGGGCGGAGCCATACTCGTGGCCGTGGCCTATACGCTGGCGCACGGCAAGCTCGCCAAGAAGGCATAGGCACTTAAAGAGTGCCTGCATGATGTCTTCACACGGCCTGTGCACGGACAGCGGCGGCAGATTGCCCGCGCGCAGGCCGGCCGATGAAACGCAATTCCTTTTCCTGAGCAAAAAACAGTGGGTTCTTCAGGAAAATCAAAGCAAAAAAGGGTATCATTCCCCGCTCAAACAGCGAAGTCGCCGAGTTAAACAAGACAACTTGCGGGGCGACAAAAAAAGAAATACCGCTAAAGCGTCTGCCGCATGACGTCGCTCGACATTGTCTTCAAACCGACAGCACTGTCGCCTCCGAGCTCTCTACGCGTTGCTTCAGACGCTTTTCCCAAAACCGTTTTGATTTTCTTCCGAACGAGCGCGCAGGCGCATCAGGCGTTCCCGGCTTTGCTTTCGGAAACAACGCAATTTTCCTTTCGAAGGAGCTCTTGGCAATGGCCAGCGATTACCTTTTTACCTCCGAGTCGGTGAGTGAAGGCCACCCCGACAAGGTTGCCGACCAGATTTCCGACGCCGTGCTCGACGCCTGCCTCAGGGAGGATCCCCTGAGCCGCGTGGCGGCCGAAACCCTCTGCACGACGGGCCTCGTCGTGCTCGCCGGTGAAATCACCACCAACGCCAACGTCGACTACATCGACCTCACCCGCAATGTTCTGAAGAACATCGGCTACGACAACACCGAGTACGGCATCGACCACAAGGGCTGCTCGGTGCTCGTGGGCTACGACAAGCAGTCCAACGACATCGCCCAGGGCGTCAACGAACGCAATCACGATCCTCTCACGCAGGGCGCAGGCGACCAGGGCCTGATGTTCGGCTTTGCCTGCGACGAGACCCCGACGCTCATGCCCGCGGCGATCTACTACGCGCACCGTCTGATGCAGCGCCAGTCCGAAGTGCGCCGCAACGGCCTCATGCCCTACCTGCGCCCAGACGCCAAGAGCCAGGTGACGCTGCGCTACGTCGACGGCCGCCCCGTTGCCGCCGACACGATCGTGCTCTCCACCCAGCACGCCCCCGAGTGGAGCGACGGTCTGCAGATGAAGCCCGAATTCATCGAAGCCGTGATTGAAAACATCATCCGCCCGGTGATGCCCGTCGAGTGGCTCAAGAACACCAAGTTCCTCGTCAATCCCACGGGACGCTTCGTCGTGGGCGGCCCCAAGGGCGACTGCGGCCTGACCGGCCGCAAGATCATCGTCGACACCTACGGCGGCGCCTGCCCGCACGGCGGCGGCGCCTTCTCGGGCAAGGATCCGACCAAGGTCGACCGTTCCGCCGCCTACGCCTGCCGCTACGTCGCCAAGAACATCGTCGCAGCCGGCCTTGCCAAGCGCTGCCAGGTGCAGGTGGCCTACGCCATCGGCGTGGCCGAGCCCATGAACATCACGGTGCTCACCCAGGGCACGGGCGTGATCTCCGACGAGCAGATCGCCGAGCTCGTGCGCAAGAACTTCGACCTGCGTCCGGGCGGCATCATCGAGATGCTCGACCTGCGTCGTCCGATCTACTCCAAGACCGCCGTCTACGGTCATTTCGGTCGTGAAGAGCCGGAATTCACCTGGGAAAAGACGGACAAGGCGGCCGACCTGCGCGAACAGGCCGGGCTCTAAGGAAGGATCGGCATAGACGTTCGGGCCTGAAACGCCGGGCCCGTCAGCCCTCTAAAAAGCCGACAACCGTTCCCTTCAAACGTCGGGGTGCGACCAATGCGCGCACCCCGGCGTTTTTTTTGTTTCTGCGCTCCTCCTCACTTTCTCATTCACCCCCGCCCGCCTGAAAAAAGGCGTCTCGGATTTCGCACGATCCGACGCCTTCCG
>USAL01000165.1 GCA_900552545.1 uncultured Sutterella sp.
ACGGACAACGCGATCATTGCCGCCGCAACGCTCTCGAACCGCTATATCACCGACCGTTTCCTGCCTGACAAGGCCATCGACCTCATCGACGAGGCCTGCGCCATGATCCGCACCGAGATGGACTCCATGCCGACCGAGCTGGACGTCATCAACCGCAAGATCATCCAGATGCAGATCGAGGAGGCCGCGCTCAAGAACGAAGACGACGAGCTCTCCAAGGCAAGACTTGCCGAGCTGCAGAAGGAGCTGGCCGAGCAGCGCGAGACCTTCAACGCCATGAAGGCCAAATGGGAAAACGAAAAGAACGCCATCGGCCGCGTGCAGCAGCTGCGTGAGAAGATCGAGCAGCTGAACCGCGACATCGAAGCCGCCGAGCAGAGCTACGACCTCGAAAAGGCCGCGAAGCTCAAATACGGCGACCTGCCCGAGGCGAAAAAGCAGCTCGAGCAGGAGGAAAAGCTGGCGCAGAACGGCAAGGAGACGAGTCTGCTGCGCAACAAAGTCACAGAGGAAGAGATCGCCAAGATCATCGAGCGCTGGACCGGCATCCCCACTGCCCGCCTCATGGAGGGCGAGCGCGACAAGCTGCTGCATCTCGAAGATACGCTCCACAAGCGCGTCGTCGGCCAGGATGAGGCCGTGCGCGTCGTCTCCGAGGCCATCCAGCGCAGCCGCGCCGGCATCCAGGACCCGAACCGCCCGCTCGGCTCATTCCTCTTCCTCGGCCCCACCGGCGTCGGCAAGACCGAGCTGGCCAAGACGCTGGCCGAAGCCCTGTTTGACGACGAAAAGAGCCTTATCCGCATTGATATGACCGAGTACATGGAGAAATTCTCCGTCTCGCGTCTGATCGGCGCGCCTCCCGGATACGTGGGCTATGAGGAGGGCGGCCAGCTGACTGAGGCCGTCCGCCGCCGCCCGTACTCCGTCATCCTCTTTGACGAGATCGAAAAGGCGCATCCGGACGTGTTCAACATCCTCCTGCAGGTCCTCGACGACGGCCGCATCACCGACTCGCAGGGCCGCACGGTGGACTTCAAGAACACCGTGATCGTGATGACGAGCTACCTCGGCGCCTCCGAGATCCAGCAGATGGCCGGAAGCAGCCACGAGGCGATCAAGGACGCGGTGATGGCGCAGGTGAAGGCCCACTTCCGCCCTGAGTTCATCAACCGTATCGACGAGGTCGTGGTCTTCAATGCTCTGGGCACCGAGGAGATCCGCAAGATCGCCCAGATCCAGATCGACAAGCTCGCCCAGCGCGTCAAGGCGCAGGATCTTGAGCTTGAGGTCTCGGACGCGGCCCTTGACGCCGTGGCCCGCGCGGGGTTCGACCCGCTCTACGGTGCGCGTCCTTTGAAGCGCGCCGTGCAGGAGTACCTCGAAAACCGCGTCGCCCGCATGATCCTCGAGGGCAAGTGCATGCCCAAGGACACGATCGTGGTCGACGCCGATGCTTCGGGAAACTTCACCTTCAACGTGAAGAAGCACGCGCAGTAAGGCTCGGAGGAACTGCCGCCCATTCAGGGCGGCGGCTCTCTTTGCCAAAAGCCAAAAAAGAACCCGCGTTTTCCTTTGAATGGGAAAGCGCGGGCTTTTCGCGTCCGTAGGGCTGGAGCTTTAAAGAGCCCAAGCCTTCGGTACTAATTCAAGGTCGGGGCAAACGAGCCCGGATCCTTGTCGTCGCCGAACTCAATGTGCACCACCATGCCCTGGGGGTTGGCGTATAGGGGCGAGCCGCAGTCCTCGCACCACTCAAGCGGGAAGTCCTGCTCGTGGATGACGATGTTGCGAAGCCCCTTGGCGTGCAGCACGCTCGTAGCGAGTTCGCGCACGGACTCCATTTCCTCAGCCGACACGGGCCAGGCCACGCCCGAGACAACGCGCTCGGCGTTGCGCCGCGGGCTGATGCCGATGCGAAGTTCCGGCACGAGGTCGGTGTTTTCCTGATTGGTCGGCACGAAGAACCCGGCCGAGGCGATGACGTCCTGCGGCTCGTAGCCCATGCTGCCGATGAAGTCCACAAGCGACTTGAGGCTCCAGACGCGCATGGCGCTTTCGGTCTCGCGCCAGGCCGCAAAGAACGCTCCCGGCGGCTGCACCTCGAAGACCGTGCCGATCATCGCAAACTCAAGGCTTGCGTGCGCCTCAAGGCAAAAGTTCATCATCGCACGGGCGCGATCGATGTAGCTCTCCGTGGCAGGACGGAAGATGTCGGCGGGGGTCTTGGCCGAGACCGCCACAAGGAGGTAGCGCGAGTCGGCGAAGTCGGCCGCCGCGGGCTTGTCGATCAGGTCGCGCAGGTCGACCACGTCGCCCTCCTGATCCTCATGCGAGGCGATGAGGCGCGCGAGCACCGTGCGCGTTTCGGTGAGCGTCTCCGGAATGTGCTCGGGGGCGATCAGGACGTTGCCGATGCGCACGACGACGTCGTCCTTCCCTGAAGTCATCAGACGCTTGAAGCTTTGCGCCACGCGCGAGGCGGCCGAGGCAGCGATTTCGCCGCAGAAGTTGCGGTAGCGGCTCCAGGCCAGAAGCGGGACGATGAAGAGCATGCTCGCCCCTTCGTCGGTGACGATGCTCTGCGCGGATTCCTCGGCAAAGGTAAGAAGCTGGTCGTAGGCCGAGGGCTGCGCGGAGTTGAGCGCGGCGAGAGCGGCCGCGATTTCGGTGTCGTCGCCGTCGTCGATCGCCTCTCGGGTGAGCCGTTGCAGCTGGCGCTCATAGGCGGCATCTTCAAGCTGGGTGCTGCATTCGGTGAGCAGCATCACGAGCCGCTCGAGCTCGTCGCGAAGCAGCTTCTGCTGCCTGGGTTGTTCAGACATTGTCGTCATGGAGTTGTTCTTTTCGTTTCTCTTGGAAAGTGCGCGAAGGGAATAGCCTGAAGGGAAAAAGCATCAAGCGGCCCAGCATTGCCCCGACGAAGAAAGACTGCGCGAAAGGGCTTGCGTGCGCGTCAAGCGCATAGGAAGCTGCGCATGGCAAAAATGGAGGTGCTGCGCACTTTGGACACTAGGCGTTATACCGCGAAGCGGGCGGCTTAGTCTACTTGAAAAAGCGCCGGCGCGAGCCGTGCCGCGCGCAAATCTGAAGGCGCTGATAAAGGCGCCGTCGAGGGCCGCCTTTCCCGCCGGCCTTTGCCCCGTACGGAACAAGGCAAAAAAGGGTCGGGAGCCTGAGGCCGCATGATAAAATACGCAAGTTGCGGCCGGTTCCGGCTGCGGCACGAGGCTTGGTGAGAATGCCTTTGATTTAGACGGCCTGCCGGGAGCGCAATGCCCGGGAGGCGTTGTTTGTTATCTTTTTTCCCTGTCCCCCAAAGCCCTCTCACGAGTCCTCTTCGAAATCTTCGACGACTTTTCACGCACGCCATCCTTTCCTGATCCCTTCACGCCGGGCAGCCCCTGTCATCAGCGGCAGCCTTGGAAGGCCCTCCTGCGGCTTGAAGGCGGCTCAATGCCGGACTCAGGGCGACTTGAGCGTACGTGAGCACAACACGCATTTTCGATGGACAACATCCGCAACTTTTCAATCATCGCGCACATTGACCACGGCAAGTCCACGCTTGCCGATC
>USAL01000166.1 GCA_900552545.1 uncultured Sutterella sp.
TGCAGGAAGGCCTCGAAGCAGCGCTATCAGGAAATCGATGCCGCCGGACATCGAAGCGGCACTATCAGGAGTTCGGTGTAAGACAGGCGTATGAAACAGAAGTGAAAGGGCGGCTTGAAGCCGCCCTTTTTGCGCAAATGCCCAGACTGTCTAATCCAGGCAGGCTCAGGAGTATTCTGAATTTAAGGGGGTCTGAGCCTGCCTTAACTTGGATGCGGGGGTACTGCTATTTTGCCGCATTTTTGTCGGTTTTGGCGTCCTTCTTGCCGTCGGTCGTGCTCGGAATCGTGAAGACGTAGCCGAGCCCCCAGACCGTCCGCAGGTAGTGGGGCGTGGCGGGATCGGGCTCGATCAGCTTTCTCAGACGGCTCACCTGCACGTCAAGCGACCGATCGAAGGCTTCGTACTCGCGGCCGCGTGCCATTTCCATCAGCTTGTCGCGGGAAAGCGGCACGCGCGGGTGACGGGCAAAGGCCTTCATGACGGCGAATTCGCCCGTCGTAAGCGGGACCGGCTGGCCGTTCTTTCTGAGCTCGCGGCGGCCGAGATCCAGCTCGAAGTCGCCGAAGACCACCACCTCGTTTTCAAGCGAGGGTGCGCCCGGGGCGTCGGCCTTGGGGCGGCGGCGCAGCACGGCGTGCACGCGCGCTAAAAGCTCGCGCGGATTGAAGGGCTTCGGAATGTAATCGTCGGCGCCGAGCTCAAGGCCCACAATGCGGGCGACGTCCTCGCCTCGGGCCGTGAGCATCAGCACGGGCGTCGTGTCCTTGCTCGCGCGCAGGCGCCGCAGGATCTGCAGGCCGTCTTCGCCGGGCATCATCAGATCGAGGATGAGGGCGTCGAAGCGCTCGCGCATCCAGATGCGGTTCATCGCCTGGCCGTTTTCGGCGACCGACACAGAAAAACCGTTTTCGCCGAAATACCGGCGCAGAAGATCGCGCAGCCGGGGGTCGTCGTCAACGATGAGAATCTTGGGAGTACGTTCAGTTTCGGCCATATTCTTTTTGTCTCCAGTCGAAGGCTTGAACTAGGCGCGTCGTACGGCGCGGGATTGTCAAAAAAGGCAAGCTCGGCGAGCGCACGACGTTTTGAAAACGCCTATTGATGAGGTCAAATTGTGCCTGTTACAAATTTAGCCTGATAGAAGACTAACACCGTCTGTTACAAAATCAAGGCGATTTTTGCCAATTGGCAAGAGCTTGAACGCGCTCTTTACCTGCAATGACGGTAAAGTACATACCGAGTAAAACCCGGAGGCAATCTCTCACGATGCATTCTTTGTTCGGAAAATTCGTTTTTACGGCCTGTCTGGCCGGATGTGCAGGCGCGGCTTCTGCCGAAGTGACGCTGCTGCCGGTCGAGCCTCAGGCGGTTCGTAGCGGTCCTTCCGAAGTTCTGCTCTGGGATCAGATGAACGCCCAGCAGCGTGCGCGCCTCTGGCCGCTGCTCACGCACGAACAGCGGCTCTTTCAGTGGCGCTACATGACCAAGGATGAACGACGCCAGATGCGGCTCAACATGCCGCCCGCCGAGCGCCGCGCCATCAAGCAGCGTTTCGTGATCGACTTCATGCCGAGCACCGACGCAGACCGCAAGCCCGTGCGCCGCATGACGCCCGCCGAGCGCGAGCTTCTGCGCCAGCAGGTCATTCAGGTGCATGTGGAAATCCGTCGGGGCGTGCCCTACAACTGCACGGATCCCACGGACTGCCCGAAGTCGGGCTACCGCGCCCGCTCGGCCGTGCCGCCTTCGCTTGCGTCGGGCGTGACCCAGACGGGCGCCAACCTCGGACTTCCCGAGGCCGAGGAAGCGCATCCTGCGCAGTAATCCGCACAGTAGGCGTCAGGCAAATTTTGAAACCCCGCTTTTCTCCCCTGAAAACCAAGACACCCGGTCTGAATGGCCGGGTGTTTGCATGTTGGGGGTTGCTTGTGTGTTGCGTTGAGGGATTGGTGTTGGAGGTTTACGAGGCTTCGCGCAGGGAGTCCGCCGCGGTTGCCGTTTTCGTTTTCCCGACGGCGATGACGCTCGTGTAGCCCGGCCGCTCGGGGAGATTTTCGGGCACAAGACGCACGGGAACGCCGAAGCTTTCTGAGAGCGTCTCTTCGGTCACCACCTCTCGCACGGGACCAAAGCGCGTGCGCGTACCAGGGAGCATGACCAAGGCCGTGTCGCTTAATTCGAACGCATGCGACGGAAAGTGGGTGTTGATGATGGCGCCAATGCCGCGCTCGGTCTTGAGCTCGCGCAGGACCTTGAGCACCTGGAGCTGATTTTTGTAGTCAAGGTTGCTTTCGGGTTCATCAAGCACGAGAAGCTCGGGGTCGCCCGCGAGAGCACGCGCGACGAGCGCCAACTGCAGCTCGCCCCCAGAGATCTCATCGCACCGGGCGTTTGCAAGGTGCGTGAGCCCCACGGCTTCAAGCGCTTCGTCGGTGCGCTTCCAGTCCTCGAGTCCGGGCCGGGCAAAAAGGCCTAGGTGTACGCTGCGGCCGAGCACCACCATGTCGCGCACGGTGTAGGAAAGCGCGCCGCTTCGAGCCTGCGCGACATAGCCCACGCGCGACCAGAGCTCGCGTGGCGAAAGGCGCTTCAATTCAACCCCGTCGATCAAGGTTGCGCCCGACGTCCAGGATTCAAAGCCGAGAAGGCACTTCAAAAACGTGGTCTTGCCCGCGCCGTTGCGACCGAGGATGCTCATCACTTGGGGCGTGGTGACCGAAAGCGTGATGTCGTGGAGCACCTCGGGGCCATGCGCGTAGTGAAAGCTTGCATGTTCGACCGTGAGAATCATGACGCGTTCTCTCTCTTAAAGCCTAGCCGACGAGCCCCGCCGCAGCAGGAGCAGAAAGACCGGGGCGCCGAGTACGGCCGTGAGGATGCAGACCGGAATTTCCATCTGCGTGGCCGTTCGGGCGGCGGTGTCGCAAAGAAGCACGAAGATCGCGCCCCAGAGGGCGCTTGCCGGTACGACGTAGACGTTGTTGCAGCCGACCACGAGCCTGACGAAGTGCGGAATCAGAAGTCCCACCCAGCCGATGAGGCCGCACATGCTCACGACGCTTGCGCTTACCATGGTGCAGGAGACGATGACGACCGCGCGAAGCTGCGGCAGCCGCAGACCGAGCGCGCGGGCTTCGGCTGGAGACAACGAAAGCGCATTAAGCTTCCAGCGCAGCAGATGAATCACGAGGCACCCGATGACGATGAAGGGTAGGCCAATCGTCAAAGCCTTCATCGTGGCGCCCGTCATCGAGCCCATGAGCCAGAAGGTGATGGCAGGAAGCACGTCCTGGGGGTCGGCCGCGTACTTTACGAGCGCAATGAGCGCGCTGAAGAAGGCCGCGATCACAAGCCCCGAGAGAATGAGCATGAGAACCGTCGCGCGGCCGCGCACGCTGCTCACCGCATAAACAAGCGCCACCGCAGCAAGCCCCATCGCAAGCGAGGCATTCTGCACGCTGAAGGCCTCAAGCCCCAGCTGGAGCCCCAGTACGGCGCCGATGGCCGAGCCCGTCGCCACTCCCAGGGTGTCGGGCGTGG
>USAL01000167.1 GCA_900552545.1 uncultured Sutterella sp.
AGCCGCCGTTGCAGTTCTCGGCGCGTTTGCCGGTTCGGCCATTGCTGCCGACGTGACGCTCTATGGCGTTGTTGACCTCGGCCTTAACTACAGCCATGTTGATATGGACGGCGTGGGTGACGATCTCGACACCTTTGAAATGAAGTCCGGCCAGCAGTCCGGCTCCCGCTGGGGCTTGAAGGGTACGGAAGACCTCGGAAACGGTCTTACGGTTGGCTTCGTTCTTGAGAACGGTTTCACGGCTGATGACGGCGTTGACGGTGGTTCCGCCATGTTCGATCGTGAATCGATGCTCTTCCTCGAAGGAAACTTCGGTAAGCTCGCCTTCGGCCGTATCGGTTCTTTCAACCAGGGTCAGGGCTCCTTCTCGAAGATTGGCATGCTGACCCCGTTCGGCACGAGCTTCGGTGACTACGCTGCCCAGGCAGGCAACATCTTCGCCTCCTCGACGCGTTATGCCAACTCGATCGTCTACGAGACCCCGAGCTTTGCCGGCTTCCAGGTGACGGCCATGTACTCCATGGGCAACACCGACGGCACGGGTACGGAAAACGAGTCGGATACCGATCGCTACTACGGCATCGCCGCGACCTACAAGAATGGTCCCGCCGCTGCCTACCTCGCTGTTGATTCCACGAATTACAAGTCCTTCGGTGTCACCAACGGCAGCGACATGAACGATGCCTGGACCGTGACCTTGGGCGGTAGCTGGGACTTTGAAGTGGTGAAGGCTTACATCGGCGCTCAGTACTTTGACGAAGCCAAGATCAGCAACATCGGCGGCATCGTTGACAACAATGCCTATGTTGAGCTCGATGACAACGACAAGGTTATCTTCTCCACGGCCAATCTGAAGATTACTGGTTACAGTGTCACGATCGGTGCCGATGCTCCCGTCGCCGGCGGCAAGTTGATGGCTGCCGCTGCGTATGTTGACGCGGAACAGTCCGACTTCGAAGAAGATTATGGCGCCGGTGAATTTGATTTCACCCGTTGGATTGTGTCGGTCGGCTATGACTATCCGCTTTCCAAGCGCACCAACGTCTATGGCGTTATGAGCTACATGGACGACGAGCTCGAAGGAAAGGGTGATAATTCTGCTACCGATTGGAATCCGTCTGCCTACACCTTCATGGTCGGCATGCGTCACTAGTTCTAATCGACGTTAGTCGAAAATTGATCGTGTCCTAGCGGCACAGTCGATTCCGCCCCCAGAACAATGTCCCGACGGACAAGGTTCCGGGGGCTTTTTGCATCCGTGAACATCCCTGAAAGAAAGAGTCGAGCGACGTTCTGCAATTGATGTCTGCGTTATTTGAGCCGGGGCGTTCATCATCCGTCGAGCCCCTCCCCTCGGCACAATTGACGCACTGGTTGTTTTCTTATTGATGCAGAAAAATTGCCCTCTCCTGCATTATTTATTTCCGCCAAAAAATAGACGATTCAATAAATTTGCTTTAGTTCAAATCTCCTAGGAGATTTGATCATAAAAATCTTGGTAGAAAACAAAACTCCTAGGAGATTCCAGCAAAGCGGTCTTGGCAAATGGCAAATGTCCTAAGAGGTTGGTCGTAGCATAATTTTTGTAGAAAAACATAGATCGTTTTCACAATTGAATAACATGATCTATTTCTTTTACAGCAAGGAGAAACATCATGGCTGATATGAGTCGTCGTAATCTTCTGAAGAGCTCAGCAGTTCTCGGAGCAGCCGGCGCGTTTAGTTTTGCGGGAGCTGCCAAGGCCTCCTCGACCATTCCTGCAAAGTGGGACGAAACCGTCGACGTCATCGTGATCGGTTCGGGTTTTGCCGGTCTGGCTGCCGCGATTGAAGCCAAGAAGGCTGGCGCTGAAACGATCGTTCTTGAAAAGATGCCCACCGCCGGCGGCAACTCGATCATCAACGGCGGCATTCTGACGGCCACCGGCTGCCCGCAGCAGTTGAAGCACGGCATCAAGGATTCGCCCGAGCTCCTCGCCAAGGACATGATGGTCGCGGGCCTCTACATGAACCAGCCGGCGAAGGTCAAGCTCGTTGCCGACAACGCACTGTCGAACTATGAATGGACGGTGAAGGAACTCGGCGTCGAGTGGAATCAGGACGCCAGCGGTCAGGAAGGCGGTCACAGCGTTCCGCGCTACGTCTTCACGAAGAACGGTTCGGGCTCGGGCATCGTTTCGAAGGAACTCGACAAGGTGAAGGCGCTCGGCGTTCCGCTTCGCCTGCGCTGCTACGTTGAAACGATCTACCGCGACGATTCCGGCCGCGTCGTCGGCCTCAAGGTTCGCGAGAACTATCGCTTCCCTAAGGCCGATTCCGGCAAGGTCAAGTACATTCGTGCACGCAAGGCCGTGGTGCTTTGCTACGGCGGCTTCTCGAACGACGTTGAATACCGCATGATGCAGGATCCGAAGCTCACCGCCAAATTCTCCTCGACGAATCAGCCCGGCGCAACCGCCGAGCTCTGGCGTGAAACTGCCCGCATCGGTTGCGCGCAGGTGCAGAACGACTGGATTCAGTGCACGCCTTGGAACAGCCCGAAGGAAAAGGGTATGGGCATCGGCTGGACGTTCTCGCAGTCGGGCGCTGCTGAATACGGTCTGTGGGTCTCCACGTCCGGCAAGCGCTTCGTGAACGAACTCGCCAACCGCAAGATCCGTGCCGACGCCATTCTCGCCGAGCAGGCCAACGGCTTCCGCGCCGTCGCCATCTGCACGGAAAACAACCTGGGTGCTTACAAGACGGCTCGTCCCGGCACGCTTGAAAAGCTTCTCGCAAACGGCATCGTCAAAAAGTACGACTCGCTTGAGGCCATCGCCGCCGACTACAAGATCCCGGCCGATACGCTCGCAAAGACCGTTGCCGAGTTCAACAAGGCGGTTAAATCCAAGAAGGATCCGCTCTTTGACCGCTACATCAACAACGAGCAAAAGCCGCTGACGCAGGGGCCGTGGTACGCTGCAGAGATGAGCCCGAAGGTTCACCACTGCATGGGCGGCCTCTACACGAATATGGACTGCCAGGTGATCGACATCTCGACCAACGCTCCCATCCCGGGTCTGTATGCAGCCGGCGAAGCCACCTGCGGCGTGCACGGTGCCGTCCGTCTGGGCAGCTGCGCCATTCTCGACTGCCTGGTCAACGGCCGCATCGCCGGCAAGAAGGCAGCAGCGTAATGAAGCTTTCTGTTGACCTCCGGTCAACGGCTGCAATTGATCTTTAATTGCGCTCGGGCGTGTCGAATTCCTCGACACGCCCGCTAATGACAGACGACAGGATTTAAAGAGCTATGCGAAAAAGCTACCTTATTCTCGCAGCGCTTGCAGCGTGCGTAAGCCTTGGTGCTTCAGCCGCTCAATTCGGCGCGGATCGCCATGTTGCCAAGGGCGTGAGCTGCCAGATGTGCCACGGTCAGAACATGAACATGACCGAGCCTGAAATCCCGACGATCGACACGTGCGTCAAGTGCCACCCGAACTCGGCGCTCGTAGAAACAACGAACAACGTCACGCCGCAGACTCCGCACACCTCA
>USAL01000168.1 GCA_900552545.1 uncultured Sutterella sp.
GGACGCTCGTGACGCCCCCTTCGGAGCCGTTGGGATTCAACGGATAGACCTCGGTGGGGTTGCCGCCGCCGTCGACGTAGCGCGCGGCCACGAGGCACTTCGCGGCGTCTTCGGCGCTGCGCCACTGCACGCGGCCTTCGCCGTGGCTGTTGACGATCGGCATCGAGCTTCCTGCCATGCCGGCAAAGAGAATCGAGGGGCTCTCCTCAATCCGCACCTGCACGAGACGCGCTTCGAACTGCTCGGAGCGGTTGCGCACGAAGTTGGGCCAGTGCTCGGCACCCGGAATGAGGGTGTGGAGGTGACTCATCATCTGGCAGCCGTTGCAGATGCCAAGCGCGAACGTGTCGCGGCGGTTGAAGAACTCGGCGAACATGTCGGAAAGCTTGGCATTGTGCAGGATCGTCTTGGCCCAGCCACCGCCGGCGCCGAGAACGTCGCCGTAGGAGAAGCCGCCCGCAACGCCCAGACCGCAGAACATCGAGAGATCGATGCGGCCCGAGAGGAGGTCCGTCATGTGCACGTCGTAGACCTCAAAGCCCGCTCGCGTAAAGGCAGCCGCGAGCTCGACGTGGGAGTTCACGCCCTGCTCGCGCAGCACGGCCATCTTCGGGCGCGCTTCGCCGTTGTGTATGTAGGGACCCGAAACGCGCTCTTCGGGATTGAACGTGGTCTTCACAAAGAGACCACGGGCCGAGGAGCTCGTCTGCACCGCAAATTCGCTGTCGGCACAGGCCGGATTGTCGCGGCCGCGGGCGATCTGATGACTCACCTCGCACCAGGCGGCCATCATGTCGGTGCGGCGCTCGTGCAGGATCTCGCGGCCGTTGGCGGTCACGGTGAGCACGTTGCTCTGGTTGGGTTCGCCGATCAAGGCGAAGTAGTCTGCGAGGCCCGCCGCGCGGATCGCCGAGCGCACGTCGCGCAGACGATCGGCCGGTATCTGGATCACGGCGCCCAATTCTTCGTTAAAGAGCGTCTCAAGCGCCGAGGGATCCTTCTTGCTCACGGCAAGCAGATCGTCGAGGTTGATCGAGAGGCCGCAGTGCGTGGCAAACATCATTTCGGCCAAGGTCGTCGCCAAACCGCCGTCGCTGCGGTCGTGGTAGGCGTAGACGCAGCCCGCAAGCGTGAGCTTGCGCAGGAGCTTCACAAAGCGCGCGAGCACGCTGCTGTGCGCGATGTCGGGCGTTTCGCAACCAAAGCTCTGCGCAACCTGCGCAAGAATCGAGGCGCCCATGCGGTTGGCGCCCTTGCCGAGATCAAAGGCAAGAAGCACCGAGGGCTTGTCCATGCGAAGCTGCGGGGTCAACGTCACGCGCACGTCGGTGACAGGGGCCGCGGCCGAGGCGATGAGCGAAATCGGGCTCGTCACGCACTTGTTCTCGGCGCCGTCCTTCCAGGCCGTGCGCATCGAGCAGGAGTCCTTGCCCACGGGAATGGCAACGCCGAGTTCCTGGCAGAAGGTGCTGGCAGCCTGCACGGCGGTAAAGAGCTTGGCATCCTCGCCTTCGGCGCCGCAGGCGGCCATCCAGTTGGCCGAGAGCTTCACCAGGCCCAGGTCGATGTCGGCTGCGGCAATGTTCATGATCGCCTCACCGATTGCCATGCGGCTTGCGGCGGCCGAGTCGATCACGGCCACGGGCGTGCGTTCGCCCACGGCCATCGCCTCGCCTTCAAAGCCCGTGAAGTTGACGTTCGTGACGGCGCAGTCGGCCACCGGCACCTGCCAGGGACCAACCATCTGATCACGCGACACCAAACCGCCCACGGTGCGGTCGCCAATGGTGATGAGGAAGCTCTTGTTGCCCACGGTCGGGTGACGCAGAACCTTGTAGAGGGCCTCCTTCACCGTGAGGGCGCCGGGGTTGAACGCGGTGAGCTCGCGCTTGACGCTCTTTACATCGCGATGCATGCGCGGGGGCTTGCCGAGCAGAACGTCCATGGGCATGTCGACCGCGCGGTCTTCTCCCTTGCGGCCGTCGACCACGAGGTTGCCGTCTTCGCTGATTTCGCCTAAGACTGCGTACGGGCAGCGCTCGCGGCGGCAGAAGGCGTCGAACTTTTCAAGCGACTCGGGCGCGATGGCAATCACATAGCGCTCCTGGCTCTCGTTGCACCAGACTTCGAGCGGGCTCATGCCCTTTTCTTCAACCGGCACCTTGTCAAGCGACAGACGCGCACCGTGACCCGAGAGGTCGGCAAGCTCAGGCATGGCGTTGGAAAGTCCGCCCGCGCCCACGTCGTGAATTGCGAGAATCGGGTTGTCGGCGCCGCAGGCCCAGCAGCGGTCGATCACTTCCTGCGCACGGCGCTCCATTTCGGGATTGCCGCGCTGCACGCTGTCAAAGTCAAGGCTTGCAGCGTTCGAGCCCGAAGACATCGAGCTCGCGGCGCCGCCGCCCAGGCCAATGCGCATGCCGGGGCCGCCCAGAACGATCATGAGCGTGCCGGGTTCAAGCGTGTGCTTGGCGGTCTGATCCTCGCGGATGTTGCCGATGCCGCCCGCAAGCATGATGGGCTTGTGGTAGCCGTAGCGAACGTCGCCCACGCGCGACTCGAAGACGCGGAAATAGCCCAGAATATTCGGACGTCCGAATTCATTGTTGAAGGCCGCAGCGCCCAACGGGCCGTCGGTCATAATCGAAAGAGGCGTCGCGATGCGGTCGGGCTGCCCGTAGACGGTCTTGTCGCCATCGGCAGAAAGACCCGTCGTGTCCTTGTCGTTTTCCCAGCTCTGGGGCTTTTCAGGCAGATGCAGGGCCGAGACTGAGAAGCCGCACAGGCCCGCCTTCGGACGCGCGCCGCGCCCCGTGGCACCCTCGTCGCGGATTTCGCCGCCCGAACCGGTGGACGCGCCCGGGAAGGGGCTGATCGCCGTCGGATGGTTGTGGGTTTCAACCTTGAAGACCGTGTGCACGGGTTCGAGGCGCTCCTCGAACTTGGCGCCGAAGAGGTCGTCCTTCGTGGGACGCGGATAGAGACGCGTAACGGTGGGGCCTTCAAAGACCGCGGCATTGTCCGAATAGGCAACGATCGTGCCGCGCGGCGACTTCTTGTGCGTCTCGCGGATCATGCCGAAGAGCGTCTTGTCCTGATCCACGCCGTCGATCGTGAACTTGGCGTTGAAGATCTTGTGGCGGCAGTGCTCGGAGTTGGCCTGCGCAAACATCATGAGCTCGACGTCGGTCGGGTTGCGCTTGGCCTTGCCGAAGGCATCAAGAAGGTAGTCGATTTCGTCGGGAGCAAGCGCAAGGCCAAACTCAACGTTGGCCTTTTCAAGCGCTTCGCGCCCGCCGCCCAGGATGTCGACCACGGCCATGGGCTTGCCCTTGACGTCGGCAAAAAGCTGTGCGGGATCGGCGTCAACCGGAAGAACCGTCTCGGTCATCCGATCGTGCAGAAGCGCCGTGACGGCCGAGAGCTCCTCGTCGGTAAGCTTGGCGCCGTCGGCGAGCGTGATCGAGTACACGACGCCGCGCTCGACGCGCAGCGC
>USAL01000169.1 GCA_900552545.1 uncultured Sutterella sp.
GCAAAAATGGCGGCGCCATCATGCTCTGGAGTGATGGCAAAGTGGCTGGAGATCAGGCATTTTTTATTGCCAACGCTACTTTTGATTCCAATAAAGCAGCAAAGAAGGGCGGTGCCATCGCTTGGTTGCAGATGGAAACAAACCAAAAAGAAGGCCAAACCCTGACCATTAAGGGATCTGACTTTACCGGCAATACAGCTCTCAACGGCGGCGCGATCTACGCTGAAGACGAGGTCATCATCGACAGTGGAAACTCTTTTAGCAATAACTCAGCAACTGAGAGTGGTGGTGCAATTTATAACATCGATGTTGTCACTATCGCAGACGGAGTGACATTCACCGAAAATCATTCCGCGATCATGGGTGGAGCGATTTTCAGCACCGGTACAAATGCAGAGGTCAAGATCGGCAGCAATGCCATTTTCCGGAATAACTATTCGGCCAATGGCGGAGCACTTTTCAACTCCACCTCAAAAAGCATGACGATTGCTGACGGAGCACAATTTGTCGGCAATTATGCAGAGTACGCCGGTGCTATTTACAATCATCTCAGCACGCTCAACATCGGTAACGATTTGGTGATGCAAGGCAACAAGACCACCGACGGCTCTGCCGCTGCAATTGCGAACGACAACGCAGGTGTTGTCACGATTGGTGACGGTGCCAAGTTCCTGCAAAATGAATCTGCCAGGTCTGGCGGTGCAATCTATCAGTACATCGTCTCACAACTTGACAACGGAGAATCCAGCTTCACCATCGGAAAGAATGCTCTGTTCGAAGGAAATTCCGCCAAAGCGAATGGCGGAGCTGCGGCCGTTTACAACGATAACGACATCGCCAGTATCATGAACTTCAGCGATGGAACGGTCTTTGCAGGAAACTCTGCCGAAGGTCAGGGTGGTGCTGTTTACGTTGCAGCTGGAGACAATACAGTCAACTTCAACGGCAGTGTCACGTTCTCTAACAACACTGCTGGCGGTAAACTCAACGACATCCATAATGATGGCACTGTCAACGTCAACGCCGGTACGCTTACCCTTGACGGCGGCATTACCGGTACGGGTTCTCTGGTCTTCACCGATGGAACCGGACTGAACGTCAAGGTCGGCGCCTCTCAGGATGAATCGACGACAATCACGAACAACGTCACCCTGAATGGCAACGTCAATCTTTCGATGACGTTTGCTCCGGGATACGTGGGATCGTATCAATTGATCCAAGATGGCACTGTCAGTGGAGAAGGAGCCTTCGAACTCAGCGACAACGCCATTTTCTCCATTACGGCTGACGCTGAAAACAACGGCACCTTCAACATCTCGCTCAAGGATACTAGTGGCATTGCTCAGGGTACTGGAGCCGACAGCAATCAGGCTGCCGCCATCGGCGCACTCATGAGCGCTGCCGGCGGAAATGAGACCTTTGCTTCCATTGCTACGTCCATTGGCAATGAGCTCCAGTCTGCAGATCCTGTTCGCAAGCAGGCTGCTCTGGCTGCCGTAACGGCCCTCTCTCCTGAAGCTGCACCGATGGTTGCTCAGATCCAGTCCGACACGGCCGCCCAGGTCTTCAACGTCATCGGCTCGCGTCTGGGCAGCTCGCAGGGCATGGCTTCCGGCGACGGCACCTCCGGCACTGGCCTGTGGGTGCAGGGCATGGTCGGCACGACTGACATGGACGACACCTCGACGGCTCGCGGCTTCAGCGCCGATACGCCCGGCCTTGCGCTCGGTCTTGAAGCCAAGCCGAGCGATTCGACCAGGGTCGGCATGGGCTTTGCGTACACCAACACCGATGTGGACGGCTTCCTGCGTTCGACCGACGTCGACAGCTACACGGCCTTCCTCTACGGTGAATACAAGCCCTCGAACTGGTTCGTCAACGGCATCGTTTCCTACGCCTGGGCGAACTACGACGAACAAAAGAACGTCCTCGGCCAGAACATCGGCGCCAAGTACGACGCTGATACGCTGGGTCTGCAGGTGATGGGCGGTCTTGACCTTGATGCTTCGGGCTTCACCGTGACGCCGGAAGTTGGTCTGCGCTACTACCACATCGGCACGGATGCCTATACCGACGGCATGGGCACCGCGGTGTCCGATTCGGATGAAGACGTTCTCACCGGCGTGATCGGCGCCCGCCTGGGCAAGACCTTCGAGGTTTCTCCGAGCATGAGCTTCGAGCCGCAGGTGCGTCTGGCCATGACCTATGACATCGTCGACGCCGACAACACTTCGTTCGTGACGCTTGCCAACGGCAGCTCCTACTCCGTTGAGGGTGAAACGCTTGATCGCTTCGGCATCGAAGCCGGTGTGGGCGTGAAGGCAGAAATGGGCGACAACTTTGAGCTGTCGCTCTCCTACGAAGGTGCCTGGCGCGGCGACTACCAGAACCACGCCGGCATCCTCAATGCCAAGTACAAGTTCTAAATATCGAACTTTCGTTGATCGCCTCGTGGCGATCAACGGCTTGACATAAAATCAAAGAGCAGCGCGGGATCGGAAGTTCTGCGCTGCTCTTTTTCTTCCCCTTCCCGACAGATGAAGACGCGCCTTTTCTTTGCCTTTGCTTCACTGCTGCTTGCCGGGTGTACATCCTTCAGCGCACCTGAATCCTTCCGCTATCAGGAGATCGACACCGAATTCTTCAGGCTGGCAAGCTGGCAGAAACTGACGAACGCCTCCAAGCCCCTTCGCGTCTACATCGAAGGCGACGGTTATGCCTTCAATGCACACGGCAGGCCGTCAAGCAATCCCACACCGCGTGAAACGGACTTCAGGGCGCTTGCCTTCGGCGACCCGCATGCCAACGTGGTCTACCTTGCCCGCCCCTGCCAGTACGTCAAGGACTCCCGCTGCAGCCGCGCGCATTGGTCGACGGCGCGCTTCTCGCCGCAGGTGATTGCAGCCGAGTCGCAGGCGCTTGCCGCCGTTGCAGGCAGCAGGCCGATGACGCTCATCGGCTTTTCGGGCGGCGCACAGGTAGCAGGCCTTGCCGCCGTTACGGCCAAAGATCTCAACGTGCGAAAGATCGTCACGCTTGCCGGAAACCTGGATCACCCGGCCTGGTGCCGATACCACAAGCTACCGGCACTGACGCAGTCGTTGGATCTCACGGACTACTGGGCCGCATTTGAAGCGATTCCCCAGGTCCACTTCGTCTGCGAAGACGACACGGTCATTCCGCCCGACATCACCATCCGAAGAATCGGCGGCAACGCTCCCGTCGTCGTTCTCCCCGACGCCTCGCACGCGAGCGGCTGGCTCAAATATTCAGCGCAGATCTACGGCCAATAGTGGCCCGGCGCGGCTCATCTGCAGCGAAAAACGCGCCCGACGCCGCAGGCAACAAAAAGGCCGGCGGAGCACCCCTGCCCCGTCGGCTCTGTCATGCGGCTTTGTTGAAGCCTACTTCAGCGGCACGGCCGGCTTGCGCGGTACCTTGCAGCCTAGAATTTCCTTGGTGTGCTGAGCGTACGTGTAG
>USAL01000170.1 GCA_900552545.1 uncultured Sutterella sp.
CGCGCGCTCGTCGACGGCAAGGTGGTCTGCGAGGCTAAGTCGCTCATGTCGGCCCGCAAGGTCTTCGAAGACGAGAAATAAACCGCTCCTCAATCGCCGCACAAGTGATTGACGCGACGTGCGTTCCGGGCGTCTTTCCCCAGCGGGGATGCAACCCCGCAGCCCTTTGATGGGTGCCTTTATGGGGGCCTTGAGACGAACGTTTGATTGATCAGGATGTCGGTGTTGTTTGCGGCGCTCCTTTTGCCCCGGGAAGTCCCGCGGGCAGCGCACCGCAAATTCGTATAGGCTTTTGTCAGGGGGAGGGCCTGACGCGGCGCATTTGCAAAACGCATCACAACGCGAAGCAAGCGCCGTCCCTGTCCGGGGTGCTGATGAAGAAAAGCTTTCGGCACGCCCCACGGCAAGCCGGTGAGTGCCTCTTGAGGGCTCTTTCCCGGCGACTTTTCCTATCCGAACACTGCATCCGGCCCAAGGAATTCTTATGGCAAAAATTCATCCCACGAGCATCGTTGACAGTCATGCACAGCTAGCCGATGACGTCGAGGTCGGACCGTTCTGCATCATCGGTCCCGACGTCGTGATCGGCTCGGGCACCGTGCTCAACAGCCACGTGACGGTCGCCGGCCGCACCCGCATCGGCTGCCGCAACCGGATCTTTCAGAACGCCGCCGTGGGCTGCGAGCCCCAGGACAAGAAGTACGCGGGCGAAAACACGGCCCTTGAAATCGGCGACGACAACGTGATCCGCGAAAACTGCACGATCTCGATCGGCACCGTGCAGGATCAGTCCGTCACGCGCATCGGCTCGCGCAACCTCTTCATGGCCAACGTCCACGTCGCCCACGACTGCCAGTTGGGCAACGACATCATCGTCGCCAACAACGTGGCGCTTGCGGGCCACGTGTGGCTTGAGGACTTCGTGATCGTGGGCGGCTCGGCCGCCGTGCACCAGTTCTGCCACCTCGGCCGCAACGCCATGGTAAGCGGCTTGGCGGGTATCCTGCGCGACGTGCCGCCGTACGTCGTCTGCTCGGGCAACCCGGCCGCGCCCCACGGTCTGAACCTCGTGGGCTTGCGCCGCCACGGCTTCTCGCAGGAGACGATCTTCAAGCTCAAGAGCGCCTACAAGTCGCTCTACCGCGAGGGCAACCTCGTCTCCGACGCCGCCCGCGAAATCGAGGGGCTCTATGCCGAGTGCGACGCCGAGACCCTCGAGCACGTCAAGCACTTCCACGACTTCGTCGTCAACAGCGAGCGCGGCGTGATCCGTTGATCGCGCAAGTGATACTCGTTTGCTGCGTTCAATGACTGAGAAGACTGTGACTGAAGGGGCTCAGCGCCTTTCCGACGGCGCCGCCTGGATCGCTGGCGAGGCAAGCGGCGACTATCTCGCAAGCCTCGTGCTGCCGCGTCTGGCGGAGGTCATGGGCGGCGCGCCGCAGTTCGGCGTCGGCGGCCCGAAGATGGCTGCCGCCGGGCTTGCTGCCTGGTATCCGTCCGAGACCCTTGCCGTGCGAGGCTACGTCGAGGTGATCAAGAAGCTTCCGGGCATTCTTGCGCTTCGCCGCAACATGATCCAGCGCGTCTCGCAGGCCCGTCCGCGCGTCTTCATCGGCGTTGACGCTCCCGACTTCAATCTCGGGGTGGAGATGAAGCTCAAGGCGCGCGGCATTCCCACCGTGCACTTCGTCTCGCCCTCGATCTGGGCCTGGCGCCCGGAGCGCATCTGGACGGTGCGCGACGCAACCGACGTCGTTCTTCTCATCTTTCCCTTTGAAGAAGAGATCTACCGCAAGGCGGGCGTGCCCGCGGTCTATATCGGGCACCCGTTGGCGGGCATCATCCCGATGACGCCTGATCCCGCGGCCGCAAGGGCCGATCTGGGGCTCAAGGTCGAAGGCGAGCCGCTCATTGCGGTTTTGCCCGGTTCGCGCGTTGATGAAGTCTCGGGCTGCGGCCCGGTCTTTTTCGAAGCCTGCGAGCGGCTTGTAAAGCGCCTGGGCGGCGCCGGCCGCTTCGTGCTTCCGGCCGTGGACGCCGCCCGCGGCGAGCAGATCATGGCGGTCGCGCGCAAGTATCCCGTCTTCTTTGAGCGGCTTACGATCGTTGCCGGCCGCAGCCACCGGGTGCTTGAGAGCGCCGACGCGGTGCTTGTTGCAAGCGGCACCGCGGCCCTGGAAGCGGCCCTATACAAAAAGCCGATGGTGGTGGGCTACAAGATGCCGGCCTTGACGGCCTGGCTCATGCGTCGCAAGGGAACGATTTCCTACGTGAGTCTTCCCAACATCCTCGCCCAGCGTCCGATCGTGCCCGAATTCTTGCAGTACTTTTGCACGCCGGACGCGATTGCCGCAAGCTTGATCGAGCAGTTGAAGAATTCCCGCCGCGAAGAGCTGCGCGAGATCTTTACCCGCATGCACGAGTCGCTGCTGCGCCCGACCGCAGAGCTGGCATGCGGAGCCATTGAAAAGGTGCTTCGTGTCTGACAAGACCATTGCAATCGTTCCCGAGGGCGACGAGCCGTCCTACGACGCCGTGAGCCTCATGCGGCTGCCCGTGCCCGTCACGGGCGACGTGCTCGTCAAGGACGGGCGCTTGATCGACCGCCGCGGCCGGCCGCTGCGCGATCTGCGCATCAGCGTCACCGACCACTGCAACTTTCGCTGCCGTTACTGCATGCCCAAGGAGAAGTTCGATTCGCACCATCAGTTTCTCGCGCACACCGAGCTTCTGAGCTTTGAGGAGATGCTGCGGCTCGTGCGCATCTTCATCGGCCACGGGGTCGAGAAGGTGCGTTTGACGGGCGGCGAGCCGCTTTTAAGGAAACACATCGTCGAGCTCATCGCACGCTTGAAGGAACTTCGCACCTTGAAGGGCAAGCCCCTTGACATTGCGATGACCACGAACGCGACGCTTTTGAAGCGCCTTGCGCCCTCGCTCAAGGCCGCGGGACTTGATCGCGTCACGGTGAGCCTTGATGCGCTCGACGAGAAGCTCTTTCAGAGCATCAACGACGTGGGCTTTCCGGCCGCCAAGGTGATCGAAGGGATCTTCGCCGCGCAGGAGGCGGGGCTTCCGGTCAAGGTCAACACGGTTTTAAAGCGCGGCATGAACGAAAGCGAGATTCTCCCTCTGGCCGAGTTTTTCCGCGGCAAGGGCGTGATCCTGCGCTTTATCGAATACATGGATGCGGGTACGGCCAACGGCTGGCGCATGGACGATGTTATCTCCTCGGCCGAGGCCGTTGAGATCATCAACCGCGTCTATCCCATCGAGCCCGTCGGGCCCAACTGCCGCGGCGAAACCGCCGAGCGCTGGCGGTATCTCGATGGTGCGGGCGAAATCGGCATCATCAGCTCGGTGACGCACGCCTTCTGCCGCGACTGCTCGCGCGTGCGCCTCTCGGTCGAGGGAAGCCTCGTGATGTGCCTATTCGCCGATCGCGGGTATGACC
>USAL01000171.1 GCA_900552545.1 uncultured Sutterella sp.
ACATACCATTCAGAGCCCCACGCCATGGCATCCATCAGCTCCCGCCGTGCACCGAACCTTTTCTGGCGCACGTTCATTCTGCTCATGCTGCTCATCGTCTTCTCGGTGATGGGCTGGCTTCAGAGCTTTCGCGTGTTGAGCGAAGCGCCCTACGCGATGAGCGCCGCGCGCCAGGTTGTCACGATGGCCAACCTCACGCGCTATGCCCTGGTGAGCGCTGCCCCCATCTACCGGCCCGACCTGCTGATGGTGCTCGCTAGCCGCGAAGGCCTGCGCATCCTCCCCAAGGAGCCAACCGACGACTATCAGCCGCTTACGGCTGACAGCGGCTCGCCCTGGTCGATCGTCGACGTTGAAACGTACGTGCGCTCGTCGCTCGGGCCCGACACGGTGCTCGCTAGCCGCGTCAACGACGAGCGAGGCCTCTGGGTGTCGATTTCGATTGAAGGCGACAACTACTGGCTCATGACCAATTCCACGCTCATCAACCCCTCCTACGGCACGACCTGGATCTGGTGGGCGATGGCGGCTTTCGTGGCCTCGATTCTGGGCGCCACGATGCTTACGCGCCGCGTGGTCGAGCCCCTGAGCACGCTTTCAAACTACGCGCGCAACTTCGGCCGCGGCGTGATGCCGGCATCTTTGCCTGAAGACAGCGGCCCGGAGGAAATCCGGGAGGTGAATTCAAGCTTCAACCGCATGGTGCAGGACATCACGCGCATGGAAAAGGACCGCGAGATGCTCCTTGCGGGCGTGAGCCACGACCTTCGCACGCCGATCACCCGCCTGCGCCTTGAGACCGAAATGGCCGATCTCCCCGAGGACACCCGCCGCAACATGGTAAGCGACCTCGAGCAGATGGAAATGATCGTCAACCAATTCATGGCCTATGCCCGCCGCAGCACGCAGCCGCTTGAAGCCGTCGACCTCTCAAAGACCGTGCGGCAGGCCATTCACGGCGCACGACTTGAAATCGATCCCACGGTAAAACTCAACCTTTCGATTGCCGACGACGTGATCGTGCGCGCGCATCCGATTGAACTCTCGCGCGTCGTACAGAACCTCATCACGAACGCGCAGCGCTACGGCAAGAGCGACGACGACATCCTGCATCTGACAATGCAGGTGACGCGGGAAAAGGACACGGCTGTGCTCACCGTGAGCGACGAGGGCCCGGGCCTGGACATGAGTCAGGCCGACCGCCTGATGCGGCCCTTTGAGCGCGGCGACAGCGCCCGCGGCGGCGTCACCGGGACGGGCTTGGGCCTTGCGATCATCGATCGCATCGTGCGCCGTTCGGACGGCACGGTGCAGTTGGCAAACGCCTCGCCTCACGGCCTCAAGGTGATCGTGCGCATTCCCACGTGCGAAAAGAAAAAGGAAAAGAAAGCCGCCAAGGACTCTGCCAAGGCGGCCTGATCGGAAAACCCTGCAAGGGCCGGTGCGGTGATGAACCCCCGGCCCTTAAAGTTTTTTGGATTAGAAGCGGAAGTCGCGCTCGCCCTCTTCGATGCGCTTGAGGCGCTTGATAGACGCGAGACGCACCTTCTCGTGGGTGATCTTCGGAAGCTCGTTTTCGATGACGCGCAGGCCCGCTTCACGGGTCTTGGGGCTTGCGTAGTCGCAGAGGTACTCCTTGATCGTCATCACGGCGTTGGCCTGGCAGTACATGGCGATTTCGCCGGTCTTGGCGTACTCCATGAACCGATCGCCCGTACGTCCGGCGCGGTAGCAGGCCGTGCAGAAGCTCGGCAGATACCCGTTTTCCAAGAGCCATCCCACCACTTCGTCGAGCGTTCTTCTGTCGCTCGTATCAAACTGCGCCGTGTTTTCAACGTCGCGGATGTCCTTGATCGTGTAGCCGCCCACCGACGTGCGCGAGCCGCCCGAAATCTGCGAGATGCCAAGCTTGAGGGCCTCGGTGCGGATGCGCTCGCTTTCTCGCGTGGACATGATCATGCCCGTGTAGGGAACCGCGAGGCGGATGAGCGCCACGATCTTGAGGAACACGTCGTCCGGCACGGCATTGCTGAAGTTGTTCGGATCGATGTCGTCGGCCGGGCAGATGCGCGGCACTGAGATCGTGTGCGGACCGACGCCGTGGACGGCCTCAAGGTGCTCGGCGTGCATCAGAAGGCCGATGAGATCGTAGCGATAGAGGTTGAGGCCAAAGAGCACGCCCAGACCCACGTCGTCGATCCCCGCCTGCATCGCGCGGTCATGCGCCTCGGTGTGGTAGGCGTAGTCGCTCTTGGGTCCCTTCGGATGAAGCTCTTCGTAGGTCTTCTTGTGATAGGTCTCCTGAAAGAGCTGGTAGGTGCCGATCTGCGCCTCGTGAAGCTTCTTGTAGTTCTCGACGGTCGTGGCGGCAATGTTGACGTTGACGCGGCGAATGGCACCGTTCTTGTGATGGATGCCGTAGATCGTCTTGATCGACTCGAGGATGTACTCGATCGGATTTTCCTTGGGATGCTCGCCGGCCTCAAGAAGCAGACGCTTGTGGCCGAGGTCCTGGAGCGCAATCACCTCGCGGCGAATTTCCTCCTGCGAGAGCTTCTTGCGGATGATGTTCTTGTTCTTGGCGTGGTACGGGCAATAGGTGCAGGTGTTGACGCAGTAGTTCGAAAGATAAAGCGGCGCAAAGAGCACGATGCGCTGACCGTAGATGTGCTCCTTCACCTTGATGGCGCTCGAGAGAATCGCTTCGTTCACGTCGGGCAGATCGCAGGCCATGAGGACGGCCGCCTCTCGGTGCGTGAGCCCCTTGAAGTCCGCAGCCTTGGCAAGAATCTGGGAGATGAGCTCGCGGTCGTGCTTTTTCTCTTCGCCGTAGGCGAGCGATGCGAGGATTTCCTCGTCGTTGATGAACTCTTCGGCCTTTAGCGAGCGCGGATCGTAGGTCGTCATGACTCTTCCTTTTGTGGTGGCGCCGGGGGTCTCTATTTCCTGTACCCGGCTTTGCACAGGCCGCGGCGCCTTCCTTTGACGAAAGGGAAAGCGTCAGGACCCATGGTGATACGTCGATTGGTATTGCGGCGCCCTTTGGCGAACCCCTAGGGAGTCTGGGAGTTTGGGAGTTCGCTCTGCTTGGGGGCGCTTCAAACGAGGTTTTGCGGGTAAAAAACTGCCGGGCAGATCGTTCGGTCGCCCGGCACGTATAAAGTTTGCATAACCTCAGTACGACAGCGCTGCCGAAGTCTTGACGGGAAATCGGGTCGTCTCTATGAACCGATTCCTGCAAGGGAGATCCTCGTCAGTTGTCATGCGTGCAATTGTGATCCATTTGGTATATTTCGTAAAGTGCAAAGATTAAAAGCTCGATTGCATAAAGCGAAATCAAGCGACTTTTCAAGGGATTAGCGCTGCACCGCGGGCGACAGCGGATGAAGAAAAAGTTGGAGAACGCCTCATGGAACTAAAGACCCGGTCGGTAAAGCTCTTTTGCGCGGTCGTTGA
>USAL01000172.1 GCA_900552545.1 uncultured Sutterella sp.
CGCGTGTCTCGATATGGACGCGGCTTCGTACACTGCGGCCGACGGTGTTGCTGATGGCGATCCTGAATTGTTCAAGTGACTCTCGCCCTACTTCGGCAGCCGACGCAACCTCCTTCTGACGCTTGCGGGCTACGGCGTGATCACGCTTTTCGTGCTCTATCTCTTTTTCAGTTGATTTCGCGGTCCGGTCCAACCACGAAACAAGGCGAGAAACAAGACGCAAAAGAAGGCCCGGCGCCTTACTTGCGAGCCCGACGAATGCGCGCGCCGAGCCCGTTTGCGCTCATCAGTCTCTGCAGCGTCGTCTCGCACGGCTTAATGCCGTAACGCTGCTGCAGCACGGTTCCCATGCGGCGGCGGCCGATCGTGTAGGCGTACTCGTTCTGGATCGCTGCAATCTTTTCGACGAGCTCCCTGTCCTTGGCCTGCTTCGCCGTTTCCTTGCCGCTCGCGTAGAACGAGCTTCCTGCAATTGCCATGGCTGCACAAACTTGCACGACGCTCAAGCCCTTCTCGTGAGCCCGACGTGCCGACTCAATTCTTCATTTGATCACGCCTTTGCCGCCATCTTCGGCCGCCTCGAGCATGGCTTGACTGCAAGTCATCCGCACCCGGACGTCCTCAATGACTTTGAGGATTGCCTTCCTGTCGGCAAGCGTCAGAGATCGGTCTGCGGGGATGTCGGAGAGGTTCTTGATGATTTCCATGCTGAATTATTCCTGGCGATTGCAGCGGCTTTTCCTCCCGGAAACGAACGAGTTGGGGACGCAACGCTTCGGATCAGTCTAGCAACCCATCGCCCAAAAAAGGCATACCACTTCATCGGCACTAAAAAAACGCGCGAAAAAAAAGGCTGCAGCCCGTTTGTTGGGTCAGCAGCCTTTTTAGTCGAGACGCCGTTCACGAGGAACGGCGTTTCTATGCCGAGATTACTCCGCAGCAGCGGCAGCGGCGGCGTCCTTGCGGACGAGCAGTTCGCGAATGCGAGCAGCCTTGCCGGAGCGGTTGCGCAGGTAGTAGAGCTTGGCGCGGCAGACGTCGCCGCGACGCTTCACTTCGATGGAAGCGATCGTGGGCGAGTAGAGCTGGAACGTACGTTCAATGCCTTCGCCGCTCGAGATCTTGCGGACGATGAACGAGGAATTCAGGCCGCGGTTGCGCTTGGCGATGACCACGCCTTCATAGGCCTGGGTACGCTTGCGGGAACCTTCGATCACGTTCACGAGAACGTTCACGGTGTCGCCGGCGCGGAAGTCCGGGAGGTTCTTGCCGGCGGTGAGGCGGGCGATTTCTTCCTGTTCCAGAGTCTGGATAATGTTCATTTTTTTCTCCGTAACCATCATGCGGCGGCATTTCAATGTTCTATGCGCCGTCCAGAGGATGGATGATGAAAATAGAAGCCGCCGTTGATTCGAGCCGTCATCAAAGTCCGACGCCTCCGGTGGCTTCCCTTCTTTTTATCAGTCCTTGCCTGAGTTTTTCTCGGCAAGAGACCTCAAAAACTTTTCGTCGCGGTCGGTAAGCTCGCCGCGAGAACGCGCAATTGTAATCAATTCCGGGCGGTTTTTGTGGGTCGCTTCAAGACTTTTTTCACGCGTCCAGCGCGCGATGTTGGCGTGATGCCCCGAAAGAAGCACCTCGGGCACCGCCTCGCCCTGCCAGACCTCGGGACGCGTGTAGTGCGGCGCATCGATCAAGCCCGTGGCAAAGGACTCGTCCAAGGCCGAAAGCTCCTTGATCGCACCCGGGAGCTGCCGCACCACGGCGTCCATCAACGCACAGGCGGCAAGCTCCGCTCCCGAAAGCACGAAGTCACCGAGACTTATGATCTCATCGACGTAGTGCGACAAAAACCGCTCGTCGATTCCCTCGTAGCGCCCGCAGATAAGAACGAGCTCGCCCTCGGGGTGCGAGGAGACATTGCGCACCCATTTGTCGGTGAGGTGCTCGCCCCCCGGCGCAAAGGCGATCACGCGCCCGTTGTTGCCCGAAGCGCGGATCAGCTCCAGCGTCCGAAAGAGAGGCTCGGCCATCATCACCATGCCGGGACCGCCCCCGAAGGGCCGGTCGTCGACCGTGCGGTGCACGTCGGTCGTTACCTCGCGCGGATTCCAGAAGTGCGCGCTCCAGAGCCCCCGGCGCAGCGCACGCGAGGTGATGCCCTGCCGGGTCACCGCCTCGAAGATTTCCGGAAAAAGCGTGATCACGTCAAAGCGCATGACTCTTCCCTACCTTTGCCTTAAACCCCGCGCCTAGAGCCAGTCGGGCTCCCAGTCGACCGTGACGACGCCCGCCTCGACGTCGATCTTGAGAATGTAGTCGGGCACGTCCGGAATGAGATAGATGGGATCGGCGCCGTTCACCTTCGGGCCCCCTTCGACCTTGAAGATGTCCTGCACGGTGTTCGAGCCAATATCGGTGACGCGGCCCAGTTCACAGCCGTTCTTGTTGACGACGCGGCAGCCGATGACGTCGGCTGCCCAGTACTCATCTTCACCGGGATCGGGAAAGTCCGATCTGAGAACGCTGATGCGCCCCCTCAGGGCGTCGGCCTTCTCCTTGCTGTCGCAGCCTTCGACCGTCGCCAAAAGCATGTTGCCGTGCACCTTGAGCGAGGTCACCTTGAGCTCGCGCGGTTCGCCTCGCAAGGGCGTCAGAAACCAGCGCTTGGTCTCGGCGAGCACTTCGCCGCCTTCAAAGGGCACGATGCGAATCGAGCCGCGCACGCCGTAGGCGCCGTTGGTGCGGCCCACGCACAGAAGTTCGTCAGGTTCAATCATGTCGAAAAAGCGGCGCCAGGGGGCCGTGGGTGAAAATGGAAAGGAATGGGAATCAGGCGAAGATGAAGGTTGTAAACCAAACGCCTACACAAGCAAAAGCGGCCTTCCACACGTCATGGAAGACCGCTTGCGGTTTCTTTCAAGCGGCAGGTTTGTCCTTCACCGGGGTTTGTGCGGCGGCCGCCGAAGCTGCAGGTAGATACTGAACCCTTGGTCAGACGGGCTAGATGCTTCGTCTGCTCTCAAGCAAGAGGAAAGATGGCCGTCATGCATTCAAAGTGTGCTTGGACACGAGAGGCACGGCATGAACGGCGAGGTTCACAAGCAGCTTGTCTTATTGAGCGGCGTTTCGCACCGGTTGAAGGGATTTGAACCGCTTTGAGACCCGAGAGCTGATTAGGCAGCCTTCTGAGCGGCCTTCAGGATGCGGGCAACCGTGTCGCTCATCTGAGCGCCGTTCTTGACCCAGTGAGCCACGCGTTCTTCGTTGAACGTCAGGCGCTGCGGGCCTTCAGCGATCATCGGGTTGTAGAAGCCCAGACGCTCGTTGAAGCGGCCGTCGCGGCGATTGCGGGAATCGGTCACGACGATGTTGTAGAAGGGACGCTTCTTGGAGCCCGAGCGGGACAGACGGATGATAACCATGGTGTTTTCCTCTTTCATTTGCGCCC
>USAL01000173.1 GCA_900552545.1 uncultured Sutterella sp.
CCGGAAGCCTTCTTGCGGCGGCAAACAAAAACGCCCTGTCGGCCTCGGCTGCATCGCGCGCGATCACGCAGCTCGAAGAGCGCCTGGGGCTCGCGCTCTTTGAGCGCTCAACGAAGACCCTTACGCTCACCAACGAAGGCATGGAGTTCTATCGCGCCGCAATCGAATCGGTGCGCGCCTGGAAGCGGTTGGAGGACTTCACCAAAACGGGCCGTGCCAAGAAAAAGGAGCTTCGCATCGCCGTGCTCGCCCGCCACGCCTCGGACGTCATCATTCCGGCGGTGGTGAAGATTTTGAAGCGCCACCTCGACACGATCAGCGTCTCGATGGACGTGCACGCAAGCCGCGACATCTACTACTCGAAGTATTCCCACCCCTTTGACATCGGCTTCGGGACCCTGTTGAGCACCCACGACGACCTGCAGAAGGTTGCGCTTGCCCACCTTCCCTTCCGTCTCGTGGTTTCGCAGGAAAATCCGCTTGCCGCAAAGGACCGCGTCACCAAAAGCGACTACGCCGACGAATCTTTCGTGGTGCTTTCTCGCGATACGCCCGAGCGCGAGTATTCCGACCGGCTGCTGCCCGAAAACGGCCTCGCGCAGGTCGCGGCCGAAGTCTCTTCGACCCAGGTGGCGCTGCGCTTTGTGAAGCGAAACGTGGGGGTGCACTTCACCGACAAGCTCGCTGCGATGTCGGTAAGCAGCGACTGCCGCGCCATACCGCTTGCCGACGAGCTCACGATTCCCTTCTACGTCTTCTGGCCGCGCACGCACGAGGAGCTCACCAACGAAATCCGCGAGCTGATCGGCGAGATCGTCTCAAGCATTGCCGCCGCCGGAATCGAGCTCACCGACGAAGGCCGCGCGTGGCTGCCGCAGGCCAAAACCTAGCCTTCGTCAAAAACCCATCCCCTTCAAACTCCCCAACTTCAGGGCGCAAAAAAGCGCCCGTCCTGCGGTAAAGACTGGCGCGGTGCGCTTTCTCTCTCCGCCGAACGGGCGCTTGAGGCTTGTGTCCTTGTCCCGGGCGGGGATGGTCCCCGCCCAAGGAAAGCAAAGCTTCGGTTTTACTTCTGGGTCTTGATGCCGGCCTTGGCGAGGTCGCCCGCGAGCACGTACGTGATGTTGGCTTCAACAAGCATCTTGCGCACGGCGGCGTTCACCTCGTCGAGCGTGAGCGCGGCGATGGCGTCTTCAAGCTTCTTGCTGTCGGCAAAGGTCTTGCCGGCATCCATGAACACGACCCAGCTGTGGGCGAGGTAGTCGTCCTGAGCGCGGCTCACGGCGCGGCTTTCAAGAATGCCCTTCTTGGCTTCGGTCAATTCCTGCTCGGTGATGCCGTCCTTGACCATGCGCGCGATTTCCTCGCGGGCGCACTCTTCAGCCTTGAGAATATTCTGCGGGGCCACAATCGCCGACATGTTCCAGCTTGCGCGGTTGCCGAACTGCGGCAGACGCACGCGCGAGCCCACGCCGTAGGAGAGACCTTCCTTCTGGCGCAGACGGTCAACGAGGCGGATGCTCAGACCCGTGCCGCCGCCCATCACCCAGTCGGCAACGATCAGAGCCGCAGCGTCCTTGTCGTTGGCATTGGCCGGGAAATCGACGCGCGCAAAGATCGCGGCGTTTTCCTTGGCGGGCGTATCAACGAGGATGCGGTCGGCCGCCACGGGCTTGTACTCGCTGAAGTAGCGCTTGTAGCCGTACTTCGCATCGGCGTTCTTCTTGACGGCAACGGCCTTTTCAAGAGCGGCCTTCACAGCAGCCGGATCAAAGTCGCCCACGACGGCAACCTGACCGTGGGTGTTCGAAACGGCCTTCTCAAACCAGTCGTAGACCGCGTCGCGGGTCACCGTCTTCAAACCCTCGCGCAGGTAGCTGTTGCGGGTCGGATTGCGGGGATCGCCCTCGGGATAGGTCTCGAAGTGCTTCAGGAGCGCATCGCGGCCCAGCATGATCGGATCGTCGCTGCGGCTTTCAAGCATGGTCGAGAGCTGGTTCACGAACTGATCGAACTCCTTCTTGGGGAAGGTGCTCGAGGAGACCAACTTACCCATGAGCTCGATGGCGGGCACGACGTTTTCAGCCGTGGTCGTAAAGCCCAGCACGTCGCCCTGAACCTTGAGTTCGGTCTGACGGTCGGCAATCTGCTTGCGGTCCATGTCGGCCGTGCCGCGCGAGAGCATGGGCTCAACGAGGTAGTTGAGAACCGTGCGGCCAGCCGTCGTTTCAAGGTTTCCGTAGCGGAACGTGGTGAGCACGGTCACGGTGCGCCCGCGGGTCTTTTTCGGCAGCAGCGCCACCTCGACGTCGCCGATCTTGAAGCGCTCGGTGCGGGCATCGATGTTGGCCTGGCTGACGTCAAATGCTTCGGCGACGTCGCCTTCAGTCTTGAAGGGTGCCTTGGTGATCACGTCCTTCACGTCGGGCGGCGTCATCGCGGGCGCGCGGCGCGGGTGCTCGTCGGGAATGAACAGGCCGACCACGCGGTTGTCGCGCACGAAGTAGGTGGCCGCCGCCTGATCAACCGCCTGCGGAGTCACGCGCGCGGTCGAGTCGCGGTCAACGAAAAAGAGCCGCCAGTCGCCCAGGGCGATGTAGTCGGAAAGATCCACGGCAAACTGCTCGGGATCGCTTAGGGAGCGTTCGTAGTCAGTCGCAGCCTCGGCAAGCGAAGTCTTCACTTCGTCTTCGGTCGCGGGGTTCTTCGAGAACGTACGCTCGATCACGTCGAGCATCTTGTTCTTGACGGGCTCGATCGCATCGTACTTCTTGAGCATCGCGACGAACATCAAGAAGCCCGGATCGCGCGCCGAAAGCGACCAGCCGAAGACCTGGCTCGCCATTCCGGTTTCAACTAGCTCCTTGTAGAGACGTCCGCGCGGGGCTTCGGAGAGGATGTCGACCGCCGTTTCAACGGCGTTGCAGTCCTCGGCCAGCGCCGAGGGAATGCGGTAGCCCACCGCCACGAGCTTCATATCACCGGGGCGGCGGATTTCAAATTCACGCGGGCCGTCCGCAACAGGCTCGATCGTCCACTCGCGCGAGAGCTTGCGATCGGGGCGCTTGATCTTTCCGAAGGTCTCCTCGATCCAGGCGAGGACCTTGGCTTCGTCAAACTTACCCGAGACCGTCAAGACGGCATTGTCGGGCTGATACCACTTGCGATAGAAGGCCTGCAGGTTTTCGATGGGCACGTTTTCGATGTCGCTCCGAGCGCCGATCGTGTTGCGCCCGTAGGCGTGCCAGTCAAAGAGCACCGACTGCATGCGTTTCAACATCACGCTCACGGGCTTGTTATCGCCCATTTCGTATTCGTTCCTGCCGACCGTCATCTCGGTGTCGAGATCCTTCTTGGCCATGAAGGCGTA
>USAL01000174.1 GCA_900552545.1 uncultured Sutterella sp.
CGTCGCCCGCCCGAGCGGGCGCGCATTGCCCCCTGCGCGCTTGCCCGGCGCGCTGTAGTAGATGTCCGCGGGCGTGATGCCTGCGGCCGCGGCAAGCTCCACTTCGCGGGCCGAGGCGGCGTCCGCGCCGAGCCCGAGGGCCGCGAGCGTTCTCAAGAGGGGCGCGCAGTTGTTGGCCTTCACCGAATAGAGAATGTCGGCCTGCGGCAGCGCCCTCTTGAGCGCTTCGACATGCTGCCGGACCATCGTTTCGTCGTAGAGGTAGCAGGGCGCAAGGGCGCCGATCTGCGCGGCGTGGCGCTCGAGTGTTTTGGCAATGGACGCACTGGACATGAGAATCCTCCGACATCGTTTGCAGCTTGCAGCCGAAGACCGGCTGCGGCCGGTGCACGAAGACGCACGAAGACGCACGAAGACTAACGATAGCCCAAAAAGAAGCCCCCGCCGCAGTGCGATGACCACGGCAGGGGGCTTGGGGCGCGGGGCCCTTTGTTTTTTGAGGGACTCTTTTGAAGAATCCGTGCGGCTTAGCGCTTCTTGCTGCGCATCATCGCTTCGTAGTCGTTCAACTTGGACTCAAAGTCGTCGAGGTTGCGGACCACGACCTTGTTCAACGCCAGAAGCGCGATGAGGTTGGGGATCACCATCAGGCCGTTGAAGAGGTCGGCAAGCGACCAGACGAGATCGACCTTGAGCATGGCGCCCACGATGATGAAGGCGCAGACGAGCACGCGGTAATAGGGCAGGCCCTTGTCGGTGAAGAGAAAGCGCACGTTCTGTTCGCCGAAGAAGTACCAGCCGATGATGGTCGAGTAGGCAAAGAAGAAGAGGCAGATGGCCACAAACGACATGCCGAAGCTTCCGAGCCCCACGTTGTAGGCCTTCTGCGTGAGCTCGATGCCGGTCGCCTGATAGTCAAGGACGCCGGTGACAAGAATCACGACGCCCGTGAAGGTGACGACGACGAGCGTGGCGAAGACGCCGAACATGGCCACAAGCCCCTGCTCGACCGGGTGGTCGACCTTGGCGATGGCGTGCGCGTGCGGCGTCGAGCCCATGCCGGCTTCGTTGGAAAAGAGGCCGCGCGCAACGCCGAACTGCATGGCCTTGGCAACGGTAAGGCCCAGGGCGCCGCCCGCAACGGCCTGCGGGTCGAAGGCCGCCACGAAGATCATCTCAAAGGCAGGGATGATCTGCGAGGCGTGCTCGATGATGACGTAGCTGCCGCCGATGATGTAGATCGCGGCCATGAAGGGCACGAGCTTTTCGGTGACGCTCGCCAGACGTGCAACGCCGCCGAAGAAGACGAGGCCCGAGACGATGGCCGTGAAGATGCCGGTCGCCACCAGCGGGATGTCGAAGGCCGTGTTCATGGCCATCGAGATCGAGTTCGACTGCACCATGTTGCCGATGCAGCCGAGGGCAATGATGATGGCGATGGAGAAGAAGACGGCAAGCGGCCGGAACTTTTCTCCGAGGCCCTTGGTGATGTAGTAGGCCGGACCGCCCACGACGTGGCCGTGTTCATCCGTGCCCTTGTAGACCTGCGCGAGCACGGCCTCGGCAAAGATCGTCGCCATGCCGAAGAATGCCGCCACCCAGAGCCAGAAGAGCGCGCCCGGGCCGCCCGAGACGAGCGCCGTGGCGGTGCCTGCGACGTTGCCTGTGCCGACCTGCGCGGCAATGGCCGTGGCAAGCGCCTGGAAGGAGCTCATGCCGCTCTTGTCGGCACGCTTGCCGAAGAGCGAGGCGCCGCCGAAGAGGTAGCGCGCCGCAAGGCCGAATTTTCTCACCTGCACGAAGCGCAGCCGGAAGGTGTAGAAAAGGCCCGTGCCGCACAGCAGCGGGATGAGGAAGAACACGCCCCAAAGGACGCTGTTGATGTTGCCCACTAGGTCGTTGAGAAACTGCATGTGGAAGTTTTCCTGTACGTGCGTCGAGGCGGCGCAAAAGCTGCGGCGCCGAAGGCGGCTGCGGCCGCAAGGGTCTTCAGTGCCCGCTTGGAGGGTCGTTCGACGTCGATTCTCGAGGGGAATTCGTGGTTTTTATATGAAGATGCGGATAAGTTTTGAAAATATCCGCCATTTTCAAAGAGGGAAATGTGCAGTTTAGACGTCGGCCGGTTTTTGCACAAGAAAGAGAGCACCGGGATTTGACCTAGAGTCAGTGCCTTAGACGCGCCTTCAGACGCCAAAAAAGGCCTGAAAACGCCCAAAAAGAGACGCCGGAAGAAGCGAAAACGCCGCGGGCGGCGCACCCCTTTTTCAAGGGCGCAGCTGCCGGCGGCGTGAAGGAAGAATAGAGACTCTTCTTTCTTTTTTAAGCCTTCTCGCGGCTCTTCAGGATGCGCGCGGTCTTTCCGGCAAGGCCGCTCATCCAGGGGAAGGCCGCCTCGTGACGGGCGCGGAAGGCGTTGATCGCATCAATTCCCTTCATCGTGCTCTCGAGCATGTCGAGGCCCTCAAGAAGCATCGTGCGGTGGCGGGACGCAATCGTAAAGGGCACGCAAAGCCCCGCGGCGGGTACGCGGATCGTGCAGTCGTTCAGGTCGACGGTGACTTCGGTCGGAGTGTCCGAGGAGATCGCCGCAAAGAGCTTGCGGGAGTCTTCGGGCGAGACGCGCGCGGCGAGAAGCCCGTTGTTGAAGCAGTTCGAGTAGAAGATTTCGCCAAACGACGGGGCGACGACCGCCTTGACGCCAATCTGCTGCAGACCCCAGACGGCGTGCTCGCGGCTTGAGCCGCAGCCGAAGTTGGGGCCGCCGACGATCACGGGTGCCTTGTCAAAGCCCGGCTTGTTGAAGACCGAGTCCATGTCGGGCGTGCCGTCGGCGTGAAAGCGCAGGTTGTAGAGCGTGCCCTTGTCGAGGCCCTTCTTGTCGATGCCGCGCAGAAACTGCTTGGGCATGATCTGGTCGGTGTCGAGATTGTCGATGTCAAGCGCAATGGCAGCGCCGGTCACCTGGGTGAACTTTTCCATGGTTATTCTCCTTTGCCGAGCTTGCGCCAGTCGGTGATGTGACCCGTGACGGCCGCAGCGGCGGCCATGCGCGGGCTCACGAGGTGGGTGTGGCTGCCGCGACCCTGGCGGCCTTCGAAATTGCGGTTGGTGGTCGAGGCGCAGCGCACGCCGGCCTCGAGAATGTCGTCGTTCATCGCAAGGCACAGCGAACAGCCGCTCATGCGCCACTCAAAGCCCGCGTCCTTGAAGATTCTGTCGAGCCCGAGCGCTTCGGCGCGGCGGCGCACCGTCATCGAGCCCGGCATCACCTGGGCGCGCACGCCGGGCGCCACGTGGCGGCCGCGGACGACTTCGGCTGCG
>USAL01000175.1 GCA_900552545.1 uncultured Sutterella sp.
GTGAGCGTGTACCCGCCCGTCAATGAAAAGCCCGCCAGGCGCGCGCTCTGAAAGAGCACTTCGATGCCCTAGGCAAGCACCTTGCCGTGGTTCACCATGAGCAGATCGCCCGAGTTGGCGTTCCCCGCGCTGCAGTAGTCGCTTACCTCCTCGGAGGCAATGAGGTTCTTGAAGTCGGTGTAAAAGCCCCCGACCGTGATCTGACCAAGGCGCCCGATGTCGGCGGTGGTCGAAAGCTCATAGCTCCAGCTCTCCTCGGGCTTGAGATCGGGGTTGCCCCAGGTTCTGTCTCCCACCTCGGTGCCGTCGTAGTAGCCCTTGGAGAACTGCTTCACATTGGGCGTCTTGTAGCCTGCGGCAACGCCGCCCTTAAACGACAGCCAGGCCAAGGGCTTGTAGACCACGTAGGCGCGCGGGGCGAGGTGGGAGCCAAAGATGTCGCTTGCGTGCACGCGGGCGCCTGCCGTCGCCGACCACGATTCGGAGAGAAAGTATTCGCCTTCGGCAAAGACCGAGGCCGTCGTCTGGTCAAAGGGCCCGCGCGAGTTGACGTCGGCCGCCGTGCGGTCTTCGTAGATCTCGTAGCCTGCTTCAATGCCCGCGGTGAAGTTCATGCCGCCCCAGCGGCCGAAGTCGATCGGCATCACGGTCTTGGCGGCAAGCGTATAGCTCGTCGTTTCCTTCAAGGGGTGCGAGAACGACCCCGAGGATTCGCTTGCGCCCGTGCCTGCGGGCGACCAGTCGTTGGGAGTCGAGCGCGTCTTCATCAACGCGAGCGAATTGATCATGAAGTAGCTCTCGGTTCTGCCGAAGTCGTAGTCGCCTTCGTGGCCGAACACCGTGTTGTACTTCTGGTACCAGCGCCGCGCCTGGATGCTTTTGCTGCTCGTCTGAAGCGACCCGCCCTTGAAGCGCGAGTAGTCAAGATCGGCAAAAAGCGTGTTGGCCGCATTGACGCTCCACGTGAGCCTGCCGCCGATATTGGCCGTATAGCTCTCGGTGGGCGAATGCGAGGCGTATTTGGAGACCCCTGACGCGTCGGGCGGCGTCATGATCTCGGTCTCGTCGTGGCGCTGGTAGCGCGAGCGCAACGTAAGCGAGAGGCGGTTCTCAATAAGCGGGATGCCGAAATAAAAGCTTGCGCCCTGGCGGTTTCCATAGGCGGAATGTTCCTGGAGCGTCGCCTCAAGCGTCACGCTGCCCGTGAGTCTGTCGGGGTGCTTTTTGGTGATGATGTTGACCACGCCGCCCACGGCGTCCGACCCCCCAGATGGTGGAGGCGGGACCGCGCAGCACCTCGATGCGCTCGATCATGCCCATGGGCGGCATGAACGTGCTCGTGGGATCAAAGCCGTTGTCGATCATCGCCGTGCTGACGTTCTGGCGCCGCCCGTCGACCATGATGAGCGTATAAGCCGAATCGAACCCGCGAATCGAGATCGTCGCGTTGCCCATCTTCGTGGTGTCGATGTCGACGCCCGGCACGTCGCCCACAGCCGCGCCGATATCGGCGACGGGCTTGTCGGCAAGCGCTTCGGCGCCGATCACGGAGACGCTTGCAGGCGCCTGCCGCACGTCCTGGGCGTAGCCCGAGGCCGACACGACCGAGGCGTCAAGCTCCGTATACCCCCCGGCATCGTCTCCCTGCATGCCTTGGGCGAAGGCCGCGCTGCAGGCGACGGCCGCAGGTGCCAGCACAAGGCTTGAGAGCACCGCGCATGCGGCCCGATGACTGCACGACGGGCGTGCGTTGCGGTCAGTTTCCACCAACTTCGTCAGGATCTTCGCCTGTGTCTTCCTTTGGGTCATTCGTTCTTTCCTCGTTGACTCAATGGCTGCCGCAGCAAAACGACATGCGGGCCGAAACGAGGCTGCATTCTATCTTTATATGAGAATGATTTTCATTTGTGTTTTGCAGCGACTGATGCATTTTCTGCCGTTTTCACTTGCCGCCGATCGGCTTCTTTCCGGGTACGGCAGCCCCCCGCCGGGGCTTGTCGTTGACGGGATGAAGCGTCTGAAGGATCTGACATTGATCCAGATGCGCGGGTGCGCAAAACCCTCCCAAAGGCGCCCCGGAAGGAAAATTGCAAGCAAATGCAATTGCGTCTTATTCGCATTAGCTATCAAAGAAAGCTGCGCGCATAAGGAGGTCGGAGAGAAGAACTCAGGAGGGGCTAAGAACGAGAGGCTCAGGCGGGGCCTGGTATGGGGCTTGGTACAATGCGGGCACTCATTTTCCTGATGCTGCAGGAGCGCACGGATCGCGCCGGCAAGCCCTCGGCGCTGCATCGATCCGTCCCTGCATCGGCATCGTCGACAACCACCATTTCTCCCCCAAACAATCCTTGATCGAGACCATCGCCACCATCCTCTCAGGCGGCTCGGGCGTGCTGCTACTTTGCATCTCGGCCTTCCTGTCGGCGACGCTCCTGCCGGGAAGCTCCGAAGCGATTCTGACGGCCGCCATTGCCGCCTCGCCCGACGACGTCGGCCGCGCGGCGCTTCTTGCGACCGCCGCAAGCCTTTTTAATACCGCGGGCAGCATGACCTCCTGGGGCATCGGCCGGTTTCTGCCCGACGCCCGCGTGCGCAGATCAGTCGACGAGAAAACGCTTGACCGTCTGCGCCGCTGGGGCGCCCCCGCGCTTTTCTTTGCCTGGGTACCCATCGTGGGCGACGCCATTCCGCTTGCCGCTGGGTGGCTTCGCGTGGGTTTTCTGCCCGCGCTCTTCTGGACGGCGGCAGGAAAAAGCTTTCGCTATGCGCTTCTGGCCTGGGCTGCCTTTGCCGTCCTCGGGCCCGCGGGCTAGTGCCGACGCAAAAAAGGCCTGATTCCGAGGCCGGTATAATGTCGAGTTCACTGCGCGCATCGCATCCACAACGATGCACAGTGCATTGTTTTCACGCGGCTTTTCTTCACATGCAAGCCGCAGCCAACTTCCCTCTTTGAGACATTTTCATGGAAGCTGAACGCATTAATCACACCAACAATCTGTGTGACGACCTGGCTCACCGTCTTGCTGAGCTTAGGGGGTATCTTTGACGTCGACCGCAAGCAGCGGCGGCTTGAAGAAGTCAACCGGGAAATCGAGAATCCGCAGCTCTGGGACGATCCCAAGCATGCGCAGGAAGTAAGCAAGGAGCAAAAGCTCCTTGAAGACCTCGTCGGCAGCTTCAAGCGCCTCACGACGGGCATTCACGACGCCAAGGAGCTCTTTGGCATGGCCATCGATGAAGGCGACGAGGACGGCGCCGAGAGCATCGCCGCCGAAGTCGCGAGCTACGCTCGCGACGTTGAAAAGCTAGAATTCACGCG
>USAL01000176.1 GCA_900552545.1 uncultured Sutterella sp.
CCTCTCAGACCAGCTACTGATCGTCGCCTTGGTAGGCCTTTACCCCACCAACTAGCTAATCAGTCATCGGCCGCTCCGTTCGCGCCAGGCCTTGCGGTCCCCGGCTTTCACCCTCAGGTCTTATGCGGTATTAGCCATCCTTTCGGATGGTTGTCCCCCACAAACGGACACGTTCCGATGTATTACTCACCCGTTCGCCACTCGCCACCAGAGAGCAAGCTCTCCGTGCTGCCGTTCGACTTGCATGTGTAAAGCATGCCGCCAGCGTTCAATCTGAGCCAGGATCAAACTCTTCAGTTCAATCTCTGTTTTGTTTCGCATCTTTCGATGCGAAGGTCGTGCTCAATTACTCGCCGGAATTGAAAAGGTTTTTAGGCCTTTTCTGCATTCCTTTGTAGTGTGAGCACTTCGTGATTTTTTGAGTCCTTTTGGACTTCAATCCATCTCGACGCCCACACTTATCGGTTCGTTGTTTCAAGTTTTTAAAGAGCTTTCGTCGCTTCGTTTCAGCGGCGAAGGATTGGAATCATACGCGATTCAAATCCGTTTTGCAAGTCTTTCGAAAAACTTTTTTGTTTTTCTTCTTCGTGAAGCTGTCGGAAGCTTCTGGAAGTCATGAAAAAAGAGTGCTGAGCACTCTTTGTTTCGGCTTGCGCTGCTTGATTCATCATCAAGCGAGGTGCGCATTATGAAGAGGAATTTTTGCCTTGTCAAGGCTTTCAAACACGCTCTTGACGGATTTTTCTCGGCACTGCGTAAAAATCCTTCAAAATCAAAGATGAAGAGCGTGAAAAATTTTTACGCCGCTTCAAGACTCCTGGGGGAAAGACGGCTTTCGTCTTCTTTTGCCAGCTGCAAACGCGTCATCAGTCTCTAGCTGCGCCATGCTCGCGCTGCGCACGTTCCAGGTCTTCCACGCTGTTGAGATTGTCGAAGTCCGAGAGCTTTTCAAACTCCACCCAGACCACCTTCTCGCGCTCGAGCCACTCGCGCACCCTGCGGCCGCCCTCCTTCACATAGGCCTCAAGGCCCTCCTTTAGTTGCGCATCAATCATCATGAAGACAGGCTGCGCACGGCCTTCGGCCTTGGCGGCCGCTGCGCGGCAATGGGGATCAGCCTCAAAGGCAGACAGAAGCCTTTTCACGTAATCCATCGGCACATAGGGACTGTCGCAGGGCGCAGCAACGGCCAATGGCGTCTTCACGATCGAAAGGGCGGCGGCAATTCCTGCCAGCGGCCCCTGAAAGCCCGTCACCGTATCGCTCACAACGGGGTAGCCCAGCGCGCGATACGTCTCAAGGTTTCGGTTGGCGCTGACAACAATTTCAGCGCACTGCGGCCGCAGGCGATCGAGGACGTGGTACACAAGCGGCCTTCCCTCAAAAGAGACGAGCCCCTTGTCGCAGCCGCCCATGCGGGTGGCGGCGCCCCCCGCAAGAACGATCGCGGTTACGTCCTTGGAGCTCAACGTCCGGGGCGAACTTTGTGCACACCCCCGTCGTTCGTCGATTACTTCGCCTTCATTTCCTATCATCGCTACAGCCGCATGCATTAAGATTGATCGATCGTTCTCAGGCACGCCGGATGGAGAAGGCTCTTCGCTTACCCCCCCCCCGGGACAGCCGCCTTCTTCGGCCGTGCCCGCAATACCCTCTGGCAACATCACACGATGGCAACTTCTACGCAATCTATCACAGTCGATCAGGCACGCCAGTTCATCCTTGATTACTGTCCCAGAGTTCCCGCACTCGACAACGTTCTCCTTCTTGAAGCGCATGGAAAAGTGCTCGGACGCCCTGTCCGCAGCCCGATTCAGCTGCCAGCCTACACGAATTCGGCCATGGACGGCTACGCCTTCAAGTATTCCGATGTCGCCGGACGCGGGGACGTGACGCTCTCGCTTGTTGGCTCGGCCTTTGCCGGACATCCGCTTCGCGGACGTGCGCACGAGCCGATGACGGCGGCGCGCATCACCACGGGCGCACCGATTCCCTCCTGGTGCGACACCGTCATTCCCTATGAGAAGACGACAGGCACCGAGACCACGGTGTCGTTTTCGACCGCGAGCGTCAAGGAAGGCGCCAACGTGCGCCGCGCAGGCGAAGACATCCAGATCGGACAGGTCATCGTCGAGGCGGGTACGCGCATCGAGTCTTCGCACATCGGGCTTCTTGCCTCGGTCGGCATCGACCGCGTCATGGTGAGCAATCCGCTTAACGTGGCCTTGATCTGCACGGGCGACGAGCTCATCGACCCGGGGCAGCCGCTCATCGCAAACCACATCTACAACGCCTCCGGCCTGATGCTCTGCTCGCTTTTAAAGCGCCTGGGCTGCAACGTCTCCTACGCCGGCACCATCGCCGACGACCCCAACCGCATCTCGATGGAATTGCGCCTGTCGCGTGAGCGCAACCAGATGATCATCATCACGGGCGGGGCCGCGGACAGCTCGGCCGACTACTCGCAGCAACAGCTGCGGCTTCTGGGCGAAATCTTCGACTGGAACATCAACATGCGCCCGGGCCGCCCCATGCGCTTTGGCCGCATCGGGCAAAAGCCCGTCTTCGTGCTGCCGGGCAATCCCGTGGCAACGTTCGTCACCTTCCTTGAATTCGTGCGCGGCGCCATCCTTCACATGCAGGGACGCACCCGCGGCGTCTGGCCCTCGGAGCGGCGCGCGATCGCAGGCTGCGACATCCGCAAAAAACCCGGCCGCGCCGAGTTCATGCGCGGCGTCATCACCCGCTACGAGCGCGGCTCAGCGGTCGTCGAGCCAATCTGCAACCAGAGCTCGTCTTCGATGCGCTCGTTGACGAACGCCGAAGTTCTCATCTGCCTGCCGCACGACGGCGACCTCATCAAGAAGGGCGAGGTCGTGCGCTATCAGCTGCTCTCCGAGCTTCTTTAGTCGCTTGCGATTTCGTCCTCCGGACGCAAAAACGGCTGCCGGGAAAGCACTTTGAAGGTGCTTTCGGCAGCCGTTTTTCTTGGCGGCTTCTTTACGGGCACTTTCCCGCCGCTAGGACTTCTCGGCCGGGGCGGGCGTCGCTGCGCGCTGGGAGGCCGCGGCCTCGTTTGATGCCTGCGCGTCGCCACCACGCCTGCCGCGGCGCACGAAACGCCGGCGGCGGCGCCGCAGCTGGGGCCGCGGCATGGGATCGAACTCAACGCTGTCGAGCACTTCGGGCGGCGGCTCTTCACCGGCAGACTGCATCACGAAGAGATCACGCGGATCAATCTCCGACTCGCGGATCACGTGGCCCTCAAGATCGACGATGCCGCGGTA
>USAL01000177.1 GCA_900552545.1 uncultured Sutterella sp.
CTTTTGGATCGGCACGCGCGTGATATCCTCACCCTCGCAGATGACGCGTCCGGCCGTCGGCGGCGTGAGACCCAGAATGATGTTGAGCAGCGTCGTCTTGCCACAGCCTGACGGTCCAAGAATGGAGACGATCTCGCCTTTTTCGACCGTCATCGAGATGTCCTCAAGCACCGTGCGGGCGCCGAACTTTTTCTGAATCTTCTGTAGTTCAAGCATGTTTAGATCCTTTTTGGTACGTCAAAAAAGAAAGAGCACCAACAAGGCATGTCAATTATTGCGTCGCGCCCGCGGCCACTTCTCCATCCACAGAGAACGGGCATTCGGGTACTGGGTTGTAATAAAAATGCGACGAAGTCGGATTACCCCCGAATCAAACCATCTCGGACTGCTTGCCCATGTTCAGACGGCGGCCTAACGCCGCCGTCTGCGGTGGAAAATTTTACGTCAGCCGCCGCACGGACCACTTCGGTGTTTCCTGCTGGGGGGGCACCCGCCTCCTTGCAGACGTCTTTCGCGCCGGCAAGGAAACGACTAAAATACGCGGATTCACAAAATTTCAGGCTCAAGCCGCAAGCTGCCATCTTCTGTCGTCAAGAGAAATGAGCGCCGTCTTCCGGCGCCCGAAGCGAACCAGGCCGCCCCGACAACAGGTAACGGCGGGTGCCGGCGGCTTGACCTCGTCATCGTCAACATTCAAATTTTAAGATAGTAAGGGAAAAACATGTCCGGACACTCTAAATGGGCCAATATTCAACACCGCAAAGGCCGTCAGGATGCCAAGCGCTCCAACCTGTGGACAAAGCTTGTGCGTGAAATCATCGTCGCAGCCCGTGTGGGCGGCAGCGGCGACCCCGACATGAACGCCCGCCTGCGTCTGGCGATCTCCAAGGCCCGTGACGGCAACGTCCCCAAGGACACGATCCACAACGCCATTCTCAAGGGCACCGGCCAGCTCGAAGGCGTCAACTACGAGGAAATCCGCTACGAGGGCTACGGCATCGGCGGCGCGAGCCTCATCATCGACTGCACGACCGACAACCGCACCCGCACCGTGGCCGACGTGCGCCATATCCTCAGCAAGCACGGCGGCAACCTCGGCGCCGAAGGCTCTGTGTCGTTCCAGTTCCGCCACTGCGGCGAATTCCTCTTTGCCCCGGGCCTGAGCGAAGACGCCGTGATGGAAGTTGCTCTTGACGCGGGCGCCGACGACGTCGTCACCAACGACGACGGCTCGATCGAAGTCGTCTGCGATCCGACCGCCTACGACGCCGTGAGCAAGGCCTTCGAGAAGGCCGGCCTCACCCCGGTGTCCTCCGAAATCACGATGAAGCCCCTCAATGAAATCGAATTGAAGGGCGAGGATGCCGAAAAGATGCAGCGCCTCATCGATGCGCTCGAAGACCTCGACGACGTGAGCCACGTCTACACGAGCGCCGTCTTCGACGAGCCCGAGGAAGCCTAAGGCAAATCCTCTTTAAGCCCAGTGCGCAAAAGCGGCCTGCGGCGCGCCTTTCCCAAGAAGGTGCCGCAGGCCTTTTTGTACGAAAAAATCTCCCGTCGTGGAGCTCCCTTTTCGGAGGTGTCGGCGCATGCCGCTACAATTACGGGCAAAACGCAACGCGCGCGCGGGAACACCGACTCAAACGCGCGCCTTCTGATTGAAGTTCAAGCAATCCACTCCCTTCTCTTTTTTCCTTTCCGAGGTCTTTCATGAAAGTTCTGGTTATCGGCAGCGGCGGTCGCGAACACGCCCTCGCCTGGCGTCTTGCCAAGTCCGAAAGCGTCGATCAGGTCTTCGTTGCGCCGGGCAACGCCGGCACGGCGATGGATCCGACGCTTACCAACGTCGCCGTGAGCGAACCGCAGGCGCTTGTCGACTTCGCGCGCGACAACGACATCGCGCTCACCGTCGTGGGTCCCGAGGCGCCGCTTGCCGCCGGCGTCGTGAACCTCTTTCGCGCCAACGGTCTCACCATCTTCGGCCCGACGCGCGAAGCCGCGCAGCTTGAAAGCTCCAAGGACTTCGCCAAGAGCTTCATGAAGCGCAAGGGCATCCCCACGGCCGACTATGAAACCTTCAGCGATCCCGAGGCCGCGCACGACTACATCCGCCGCAAGGGCGCTCCCATCGTGATCAAGGCCGACGGCCTTGCCGCGGGCAAGGGCGTCGTCGTGGCGATGAACGAAGACGACGCCCACGCCGCCGTCGACGACATGCTGAGCGGCCACAAGTTCGGCCAGGCGGGCGCCCGCGTCGTGATCGAGGACTACCTCGAAGGCGAAGAGGCTAGCTTCATCGTCGTGGTCGACGGCAAGAGCATCCTGCCGCTCGCGACGAGCCAGGACCACAAGCGCCTGCTCGACGGCGACAAGGGGCCCAACACGGGCGGCATGGGCGCCTACTCGCCCGCGCCCGTCGTCACGCCCGAAGTCCATGAGATGGTGATGCGCACCATCATCGAGCCCACCGTCGCGGGCATGGCCGCCGATGGCATCCCCTACACGGGCTTTCTCTACGCGGGCCTCATGATCGGCCGCGACAAGACTGGGGCACTGACCGCCAAGACGCTCGAATTCAACTGCCGCATGGGCGACCCTGAAACGCAGCCCATCATGAGCCGCGTCAAGGGCGACCTTGCGCAGCTTCTGCTTGCTGCCGCCAAGGGCGAGCTCGCTGGCAAGACGCTGGAGTGGGACACTCGCTCGGCCTTGGGCGTCGTGGTTGCCGCCCGCGGCTATCCGCAGGCCCCGGAAAAGGGCGCGGTGATCACCAAGCTTCCGGAAAACGACGACTCGCACATCGTCTTTCACGCCGGCACCAAGATGAACGACAAGGGCGAATGCGTCGTCTCGGGCGGCCGCGTGCTCTGCGTCGGCATAGATATACGCCCACGCATACTCGGGGGAGACGCTGCTTACAGTGTAATATTTTGCGCCTTTGCCTATAAGGTCGTCAATTTCCTTTTGTCGTTCCTCCGTCAACGTTTTTGATATAGGCATATAGCCTATTTGCTTATACTGAAATCTATTGTCATACTGTATCTTTTTTAGCTTGCCGTCAAGAAATTCCATTACTTTTTCGGCATTTGCCACTGCGTTCTCACGGGTTATAAGCCGCTCGATCGTATACTTAAAACTTGACGTGCCGATAGCCTTTAACGCCTCGGTCTTGCTTTCGGGATTTTTCAGCTTTTCAAGTTCTATGTAGTCGCTGAATGTAGCTTGCCGTTCCTGTGCTTTTGCGAACTCTTCCGGGTCAAGTTCGAGCAATTTAAGG
>USAL01000178.1 GCA_900552545.1 uncultured Sutterella sp.
CGGCTTCGCCTCGGATCACGTAGGTCGTAAGTCGCTGACCGTTTTCGATGTCGACCACGTCGACCTTCTCGTATTCGATAAGGCCAGCGGCCTGCATCAGACGCTCGTCGATCGTAATTGAGCCCACGTAGTGGAGCTCGGCCTGCGTGACGTGTGCGCGGTGAATCTTGCTCTTTAAGACTTCAATCTGCATGAAGGCTTACCTCGTTTTTCGCTTTTGGCGTTCAGAAAATCCCGTCGGCGCAGCCTTGTTTATGCCGCAACGTCCGTGATGAAGTTGTCGATCAGACGCGTCTTCCCAATGTAGACGGCCATGGCAAAGAGCACGCGCCCGGCTACCGTCTCAACGGGGGTAATCGAGTCGGCGTCGACGGCCTCGACGTAGCCGATGCGCGCCAGGGGTTCCTTTTCAATGATCGCGCGCATGGCGGCAACGATCGCCTTGGCGTCGCGGCAGCCGTCGGAAACCATCTTCTCGCCCGCAAAGATCGCGCGCGAGAGCACGCAGGCAGCCTGACGTTCAGCTTCCGAGAGATACGTGTTGCGGCTTGACTTCGCAAGGCCGTCGGATTCGCGGACGATCGGGCAGCCCACGATCTCGAGATTCATGTTGAGGTCGCGCACCATGCGGCGCACGATGGCAAGCTGCTGCGCATCCTTCTGGCCGAAGTAGGCGCGATCGGGCATGACGATGTTGAAGAGCTTGCTCACCACCGTGCAGACGCCGCGAAAGTGAATCGGGCGCGTTTTGCCGCAAAGGCCCGCGGAGAGCCCCTCGACGCTCACCCAGGTCGAGGCGCCAGGCAGATACATCTCGTCGACGGCCGGATAAAAGAGCGCGCTCGCGCCGAGGCTTTCAAGCAGCGCCTCGTCGTGCGCGAGATCGCGCGGATAGGCGGCGAGGTCCTCGTTGGGACCGAACTGCGTGGGATTCACAAACACCGAGACCACCACGCGGTCGCAGTCCTTCAAGGCCGCCTTCACGAGGCTCGCGTGGCCTTCGTGGAGATAGCCCATCGTGGGAACGAGGCCCACGGTGAGGCCTTCCTTGCGCCAGCCGCGCACGAGTTCGCGCACGCCGGCAACGGTTTTCACAATTTGCATTTTTCTCTTGCTGATCGCTTTTGAACTGGCGGTTGGGCCGCGGTCCTTCGCGGCCCCTACCCGCCGACAGGTCGAAAGCACTTGACGAGCCTTCGGCCGTTCGTATTTGGTCAATGTTTTGGCCCGATGATGGGACCGATTATCCGGATTACTGTCCGGCCTATTGTCAGGCCTATTATCCGGCCTACTGTCTGGTCAATTGTTTGAACAATCGAGCGCGCAAGTATAGGCGTCTTGCCGCCCGCGCGGGCAAGCGGCGCTGCAGGCGCCGCAGTCTCCGACTCGGACGCAGAGACAGACGCAGAGGCCCATCAAATTTACGCCCCCAGCGTTTCGGCCGCCGCGGGGAATTCGCCCGACTTCACCGCCGCATCATAGGCGCGAAACGCCTCGCGCATTGTCTCGCCCACGTCGGCAAAGCGGCGCACGAACTTGGGCCGGAAGTCGGCGAACATCCCGAGCATGTCCTGATTGACGAGCACCTGCCCGTCGCAGGCCGCGCCCGCACCGATGCCGATCGTGGGAATGCTCAGGCGCTCGGTGATGCGTGAGGCCAGGCCCGCCGGAATGCACTCAAGCACCACGGCAAAAGCGCCTGCGCACTCCACCGCCACGGCATCCTCAAGAATGCGGTTTGCCGCAGGCGCGCTCTTACCCTGCATCTTGAAGCCCCCGTACTGGTTCATGTGCTGGGGCATCATGCCGATGTGGGCCATCACGGGAATACCCGCGGCAACGAGCTTGGTGATCACGGGCGCAATCTCGGCGCCGCCTTCCAACTTCACCGCGCCGCAGCCCGTCTGCTTCATGATGCGCCCGGCGTTGCGAAGCGCCTCCTCGGGCGAAATCTGATAGCTCATAAACGGCATGTCGACCACGACGAACGCGTCGCCCGCGCCGCGCACCACGGCCGCGCCGTGGTGAATCATGTCCTCGACCGTCACCGCAATCGTGCTCGAGTAGCCGAGAATCACCTGCCCCAAGCTGTCGCCCACCAGAATGGCGTTGACGCCCGACTCGCCCACCAGGCGCGCGGTCGTGTAGTCATAGGCCGTGAGCATGGAAATCTTTTCGCCGCGCGCCTTCATGGCCACAAGCGTTGCAACGGTGTTCTTCATCGAAAAACCCCTCCACAAAAGAAAATGTCAGTCAACCAGTCCTCGCCGCCTGCGATCCGCTCCGACCTGATCAGGTCTTATCGCGTCCCTTCGCGGCAGGCGCCCGGGGGCGCAGCAGCGCGGCGCCATGAGCCGCGCGTAGGAAAGCAGCACGGCCTCGATCACGACCTTGGCGTTTAACGTATGTTCCGCGGCGCGCCGCACGTCGCGCACGCTGTTGATCCACTGATAAAGCCGCGCGGGGTCAGCTGCCGCCGCCGTCGCGGCAATGGCCTTCTCATAGGCCGGGAAGTAGCTCACGGGGCCGCCCGAGGCGGCGCTTGCCAGATCCCAGGCCCAGCGCGAGAAAACCATGGCGGCTGCAGCAATCGTCATGTCCTTGTCGACGGCAGAGGTGGCCTCAAGGGCGCCGCCCGCGGCGCCCTTGGCGAGGAACGCGAGAAGCTTTTGTTTCGACGCTTCGCTCATCGCGTAGCGCGGATCTTCAACCAGCGCCGGAAGCGGCATGCCGGCCGTTTCCACGAGCTTCGCCTCAGGATCCGCCACGCCCTGCGCGGAAAGCCACGCTGCCGCCTCCTCGCGCGAAGGCGACTGCGCGCGCACCAGTCGGCAGCGCGAGCGGATCGTGGCAAGCACCCGGTCGATTTCGTCGGCCACAAGAATAAAGATCGTACTCTCGGGCGGCTCCTCAAGGCTCTTTAAGAGCGAGGCTGCGGCCTCAGCGCGCAGCTTGTCGGCCGGATAGACGATCACGACGCGGTTGCCGCCCTCGTGGCTCTTGAGGCCGAAGAAGTCGCCGAGCTCGCGCGTCTGACCGATCAGGATTTCGCGCGAGAGCGTCTTCTTTTCCGAGACGTCTTCAGGCAACAGAAACTGCATGCCGTTGGCGACGCACTCGAATTCGCTTACCACAAAACGCAGATCGGGGTGGGTGTTCGAGTCCACCATGCGGCAGCCCTTGCAGTGCCCGCAGCGGCGGCCGTCGGGGTTGGGGCTTGTGCACATCAGACTCGCGCCGAAGGCGCAGGCCGCCT
>USAL01000179.1 GCA_900552545.1 uncultured Sutterella sp.
TCTGGGCGTGGACAAGCCGGGCGCCAAGAATGCGCCCAATAACCATTCCGACCGCTTCACGATCGAGGACTCGGCTTTGCCTGCCGGCGTGCGCGCGCACATTGCGGCGGCGATGATGCCGCAGAAGACTGAAGCCAGGGATCAGGCGAAGACGAAGTAGTCTTTGGGCTTTGGGCGCCTTAAAAAGAGGACGAAAAATGGCCGCAGGGGAAAAAACTCTGCGGCCGTTTTGTCGAGCTTTGATTGCCTCGCGATTTCTCGCAGCTTCCTGTTCCTAGTATCCGAGCCGTCGGGCAAGCGCGTGGGCGTCGTAGTGCTCGTCGTCAAGAACAATCTCGGCCGATTTCTTGAGCACCGGGAAGTCCTCAAGGCTGCGCGTCAGAAGCGACTGCGCGCTCTGAATGCCCTCGACCACCATGTCGATTGCTTCAAGGGCGGCCTTGCCCGAGAGCCCTTCGCCGCGCAGCATGCCGTAGCGAAAGTTCCGGCTGTGCGAGCTCAACGCCGTGGCAAGCAGGTCGCCGAAGACGCCGTACTGCAGGGGATCGAGCGGCGCGCCCGAAATTTCCCGCGCAAAGCGCCCGATTTCGTCCAAGGCATCCACCAGATAGCAGGCGCGGAAGTTGTCGCCGAGCTGGACGCCCGCGGCAATGCCCGCGACCACCGCCACGACGTTTTTAAGCGACGCGGCAATCTCGATTCCCTTGACGTTGGTGCAGTGTGCAAAGCGGCCGTGGGTGGTGGCAAAAAGAAGCTCAACGCGCACGCAGTCGTCCTTTTCGCCCGCCAAAGTCAGGCCAAAAGGAAGGGTGTTTACCACTTCCTCGGCGTGCGAGCCGCCGCTTGCAACAACAATGCGCCGCCCGGGGAGAACGTCAGCGACCACCTCCGAGAGCGTCTTGCCGGTTGCAGCCTCCATCCCCTTGCTTGCGATGACGACAAGGGCGTCGGGGGCGACGTAGGGGCTTGTGCGCTTCAAGGCCTCCCTCACGTAGCGCGAGGCGATGGCAACGACGACGATGCGCGCGCCAGCAAGAACGTCAGTTTCGTTGCTCGTGACGAGAATCTCGGGCGATAGACGCAGATCCGGCAGGTGCGGGTGGCGGCGCGCGTCGCGCAGTTCGGCGAGGTGCTTTCCGGTGGGGGTCCAGAGGCGGACAACGGGTGCAACGGGAAGCCGCGCAAAGACCTCGGCGAGGACGGCGCCCCAGGTGCCCGCGCCCAGGACGGCCACGGTCTCGCAGGAGCCCGGAGCCGACGGATTTGCAGCATGTGAGGCGCGGCTCGGTTCTTCGGGGGCGTCGGTCAAAATCGCAGAAGTCATTGCAGAAGTGGGGGAATTGAGGTCACTGCCGGTATGAGGGTTTTCTCAATCATAGCGGCTTTGCTTTGCCGGGCAGACCGAAAGGCCCGATTTTTGCGGCCGCAGGCAACAGAGACGCGCGGCAAGCCGCTAAGATAGCGTGATCGGTCCATGCGGGCTCCTTACGGGCCGATGGATTCCCGATTCTTTCTTCAACCAACTCTTAACCGCCAGACCATGTCATCTTCGAGCTTTGGACAAATGTTTGTCGTCACCAATTTCGGCGAAAGCCACGGCCCGGCCGTGGGCTGCGTGATCGACGGCTGTCCGCCCGATCTGGCCTTGTCCGAAGCCGACATCCAGCACGATCTCGACCGACGCAAGCCCGGAACGAGTCGCTACGTGACGCAGCGCCGCGAAAGCGACACGGTGCACATTCTCTCGGGCGTGTACGAGGGAAAAACGACCGGCACGCCCATTGCGCTTGTGATCTACAACGAAGACCAGCGAAGCAAGGACTACGGCGCCATTGCGCATCAGTACCGGCCGGCGCACGCCGACTGGGGTTACATGGCTAAGTTCGGGCGCCGCGACCCCAGAGGGGGCGGCCGCTCGTCGGCGCGCTTGACGGCTCCGACGGTCGCTGCGGGCGCCGTGGCAAGAAAGTGGCTCTTCGAGACGCTTGGGATCGAAATCCGCGCCTGCCTTGCCGCTCTGGGCGGCATGCCGGTTGCCTTTGAAGACTGGAAGTACGTCAACGACAATCCCTTCTTTGCCCCCAACGCAAGCCAGATCCCCGAACTTGAGGCCCGTGTCGATGCCGTGCGCAAGTCGGGCGACTCGATGGGCGCAGAGTTGATCGTCGAGGCGCGAAACGTCCCTGCGGGCCTTGGCAACCCCATTTACGACCGGCTTGACGCCGATCTTGCGCACGCTCTGATGGGCGTCAACGCCGTCAAGGGCGTTGAAATCGGTGCGGGCTTTGCCGCGGCAAGCATGAGCGGCACGCAGAACGCCGACCGCATGACCCCGACGGGCTTCGCGAGCAACAACGCGGGCGGCATTTTGGGCGGCATTTCGAGCGGTGCGCCGATCTTCGCGCGCGTGGCGATCAAGCCTACGCCCTCGGTGCGGCTGCCGCTTGAGAGCCTTGACGAAGAGGGCCGAAGCGTCGAAGTCGTCACGCACGGGCGGCACGATCCTTGCGTGGGTCTGCGCGCAGCGCCCGTGCTTGAGGCCGTGCCGGCGCTCGTGCGGATGGGTGCCGCGCTGACGCAGCGCGGCCAATGCGGCAACTTCGGCCGCGGCTATCCGCAATAATACCGCGGTCTGCCGGCTCTCCTGCCGGCATGCCAGGCATCAGCAAAAAGCCGCCTTCCGTTGAGGGGCGGCTTTTTGCTCTCCGGGGTTTCCTTCCTTCAATTTCCCTTCGTGGTTTTGCCCAACACGCTTCATACGCCGGTTGTCTTCGGCAGCGACATAATGGCAGGATAGACCGATGCCTTGGGACAGCCGCCCACGGGTGGGAACCAGAGACATGTGCCTAATTTGAGAGGGAGGAGAGGAAGACATGACGAAAAACGAAGATATCACTGAAACCCTCGGAGCGCTTGCCGCAGAGCCCGCCGTGACGCGCGCACTGCACTACGTCAAGGACAATCTTGCGGCAACGATTGAAGCGCAAAAGGAGCTCGTACTCATTGAGGCGCCCTCCTACCACGAGGAAAAGAAGGCGCGCCGCTACGCCGAGATGCTCTCCGACGCGGGCCTTGAAGACATACGCATGGACGAGCACTTCAACGTCTGGGGCCGCATTCCAGGCGTAGGGAAGACGGGAAAGGCCGTGCTCCTTGAAGGGCACCTTGATACCGTCTTTGACTTTGGAAGCGTCAAGGAAGTCGTGACCGACAACGAGGGACGCATCCATTGCCCGGGCATCTGCGACTACA
>USAL01000180.1 GCA_900552545.1 uncultured Sutterella sp.
GATCAGGAGGCGCGCCAGTTCGTCTTCGGGCTGTTCGCTCGGCACGACGGTGTCGACCACCGTGCCGGCTCTCAACACCGTGCAGCGGTCGGCAAGCTCGCGGATTTCGTCGAGCTTGTGCGAGATGAAGACGATCGAGACGCCTTCGGAGGCAAGTTTTTTGAGCGTCTTGAAAAGGCGCTGCACGGCCTGCGGCGTCAGCACCGAGGTAGGCTCGTCAAGGATGAGGAGCTTGGGTTCGGTCATGAGCGCGCGGATGATCTCCACACGCTGCCGCTCGCCCATGGCGAGGTCTGCCACGTACGCCTCGGGATCGACCGGAATGCCGTAGCGCTCGCCGAGCTCGGCGCTGCGCCGCGAGGCGGCCTCAAGCGGCATCGAGCCCGAGAGCCCCAGAATGACGTTTTGCGCGACGGTGAGCGTTTCAAAAAGGGCGAAGTGCTGATGCACCATCGCAATGCCGAGCTCGCGCGCCACCGATGGACTCGTCACCTGCACCGCGCGGCCGTCAAATTCGATCGTGCCGCGGTCGGGCTTCACGGAGCCGAAGATGATCTTCATCAACGTGGACTTGCCGGCGCCGTTTTCGCCCAGAATCGCCAGCACCTCGCCGGGGGCGACATCAAGCGAGATGTCGTTGTTGGCGACGATTCCCGGGTAGGCCTTGGTGATGTGCTCAAGCCTTAGTCTCGGACTCATACAAAAATGATTCGCAAAAAATAAAACGCCTCGGACACGGAGAGCGCGTCCGAAGAGCCGATAATCCAACTGTGAATTGTAACAAACCGAGACGATCGTCCTCTTTTTCAGCCGCAATTTGCCGCAAAAAGTTTGTAACGCTCGGGCTCCCCCCTTTCGTGCGCCGCGTGCGTGCTATCCATCCCTTTCTAAGAGCCCTCCGGCAACTTTGCTACTATGCAGTTCCGACAGCGTCGCCGCCTTCCCCTGCGGCCGCAGCCGGCTCTTCATGTTCGCGCCGCCCTCCCCGGGCGGTATGGCCCACGAGAAGAAAAGCTTCGGAAGGCAGCAAGCCGCCGTTTCTTTTTTTGAAGGAAATCGCCAGACATGAAGATCGTCAATCCCGCCTTCAAGGGCGAAAACAAAGGCCACTACTCGGCCGGCGTCATCAGCCGCGGCATGCTCTACGTCTCGGGGCAGTTGTCGCTTGATCCCGACACACGCGAAGTCTGCAAGGGCGACATCCGCGACCATGCCCGACAGGCGCTTGCCAACGTCGACCGCGTGCTTCAGGCCGCGGGCTGCAGCCGCAACGACGTCGTCTCCTGTCACGTCTACACGCCCGAGGTGAAGTACTGGGGCCCGATCAACGAGGTCTACGCCGAGTTCTTTGGCGACCATCGCCCCGCACGCGTCGTCTCCACCTCCAATCTTCATTTCGGCTGCCTCGTGGAAATCGAGGCCGTCGCCGAAGTCCCCGACTACAAGGAGTAGTTCACATGCAATACATCTGCACATCCTGCGGCAAGAAGGTCGATGCCGAAACGAGGAGCGCCTGCTGCGAGTGCGGCGGGCTCTTTGAGCTTGACTATGAGGCGCCCGACTGGGATCCGGCGCTCATCGACCGCAGCTGCTGGAGCATCTTCCGCTACCGCAAGTTCATGGCTGTCGACGGCGAAGCATGGCGCGGCGTCACCATGGGCGAAGGCATGACCCCGATCATCGAGTTCGAACCGGGCGTGCTCTTCAAGATGGACTACTACATGCCCACGCTCTCCTTCAAGGACCGCGGTGCGGCCACGCTCGTCTCGCACATGGCCGCCATCGGCGTCAAGAGCTGCGTGCAGGACTCAAGCGGCAACGGCGGCAATGCGGTTGCAGCCTACTGCGCCCGCGCCGGGATTGCCTGCGACATCTACGTTCCCGAAGGCACGAGTCCCAAGAAGATCACGATGATCGAAGCGCACGGCGCCAAGGTGCACGTCATTGAGGGCTCGCGCGACCACTGTGCCGACGTCTGCCGCGAGCAGGTCTTCAAGAACGGCGCCTACTACGCCAACCACGTCTACAACCCGTACTTCTACGAGGGCATGAAGGCCTATATCTACGAGACGCTCGAGCAGCTGGGCCGCATTCCCGCCAACATCCTCGTGCCGCTTGGGAACGGCACGCTGTTTCTGGGCACCGTCAAGGCGCTTGAGCACCTCGAGCGCAGCGGCGCGATCAAGTCGTTCCCGAACGTCATCGCCATCCAGGGCGAAAACTGCGACCCGTTCTATCAGGCCGTTGAGCAGGGGCTCGACCACCCGGCCGAGATCGAGGTGAAGCCCACGATCGCCGAAGGCATCGCCATCGGCAAGCCCATGCGCGGCCGCGAGATCATGGCCATGATCAAGCGCCACAACATCAAGGTCGTGACCGCCCCCGAGGACAAGATCCTCGAGTGCCGCGCCCGCATCGCCCGCCGCGGCATCTTCTGCGAGCACACCACCGCGGCCAACCTTGCCGCCTACGAGCACTACTGCGAGCTCTACGGACCCACGCCCGACGTGCTGATGCCGATGTGCGGCGCGGGTATCAAGTCCGAGCACTAGGCTAAAGTCGCCCTTCGGCTCTTTTGATTGCCGATGCTGCGCGAGGCGCTTTGACCGAGGGGTCCCCTCACAAAGCGCCCCGCGCATATTTTTTTCTTTCGCTTCAGGACTTTGCGCGTAGAATCATGCGCCTGTCCAAGCCCTCGGATCCTGCGCTCGACGACTGAAGCGCCAGGCATACTCCGAGGCACGCACCAAACACTTAAAAAGGCCTCTGGAAGGCCGCTTTTTTCTTCAGAGGATTTGAGCTCATGTTCGGAAAGTGACTGACGACCGTTGGACTCCTTTGCATCTCCAACATCTTCATGACCTGCGCCTGGTACCTGCACCTGAAGCTGCAGACGATGCGCGGCATCAACTTCAGTGCATGGCCCATCTACATGGTCGTGCTCTTTTCGTGGGCGATTGCGCTTCTGGAGTACAGCTTCATGGTGCCCGCCAACCGAATCGGCTACGTCGGCAACGGCGGCCCCTTCACGCTCGTGCAGCTCAAGATCATTCAGGAGTGCATCACGCTCTTCATCTTCACGGTCTTCGGGCTCCTTGCCTTCAATATCAGGCTTGGCTGGAACCACCTCGCGGCATTCGTCTGCCGTGTTCTCGCGGTTTACTTCGTTTTCCAGAAGTAGTCGTGGCGTTGAGGCGGCGCCTCAAAAATGCGCAGCTTTGCGCTCGAAGGACTTCCAGCAAAGTG
>USAL01000181.1 GCA_900552545.1 uncultured Sutterella sp.
GAAGAGGGGTGGACGTGGGGTGAAAGCGAAGTGCGTCCGGGCTACAGCTTCATCGTCGACTCGTTTGACTCCGATCGGGTAGGGCCCGAAGCCTATGCGGCCGTGATCGATTCGGCCCTCTACCTTCCGGCAAGCTCGGGCGCGATGACTGCGGTCGAGCGCGTTGAGCGCGACGTGGTAAACGGCCTTCTTTCGCACGACTACAAGCTCTTCGAAGGCAAGGGACTCTGGTGGGTGCAGGGCGAGAGCGCATGCTACGAGGCGCCGAGGCTCTTTGACGTCGGCGCAAGCCGCTGGGGGTTTGATGCCGACGCGTACTACGGGACGCTGGGCTACGACCTCTCTTTGACGGAGAACTGGGTCGGAACGCTTGCCGTGAGCTTTGCAAGCATCGACGTGCAAAGCCGCGGGCTCACTTCCACCATCACGTCGGACGCCACCAGCGCCTCGGTGCTTGCCTCTGCTGCGCGCTTTTTCGATCAGACGGCAGTCAAGCTCGCGCTTTCCTATACGAGAGCCGAGCTCACGAACAAAAACCAGGTCAACGGCCATGTGCTTGAGTCCGAACCGGAGCTTGAAATCGTCTCGGGCGCCGTGCGCTGGGAAACGCGTTTTGGGAACGACTACTTCGTTGCGCCGCTTCTGCAGGCGGGCGTTCACTGGGCGAGCTTCAAGGAGGGCGCCATCACTGACCGCACCGAGTCCGTGTACGGCGAGGGCTTCAAGACCACGGCTGCCGAGCGCGTCTGGGGCAGCTTCATGGTGGGTGCCCGTGCGGGTGCCGAGTTTGAGGTCAAGGGCTATCAGGTGCGGCCGACGGCGGCATTGACGGGCACGACCGCCGTGGGCGATCGGGACTGGACGATGCGCACGGCCCTTTTTGACGGGTCGGCCTCAAGCGAAGCCGCCTTTGAGAGTGCGCGCAAGTTCTCCTGGCGCGCCGAGGGCGCGCTTGAAATCGCTACGAGCGGCACCAAGCCGCGCATGGAAGGCGGCATTTTCGGGTTCGGGGCCAAGAAGACGAAGTTCGTCGACCCCTACGCCTGGTCGCTTTCGGTGACTGCGGCCTACGAGTCGGCAAGCGACGGCGAAAAGGGCACCACGGTGGGACTGCAGTTCCGGCAGCTCTTCTAAGGTTGGCTTAAGTGATTGATTGATCACTTTGCGTCCGAGGACAGCAGGGGGCCGCGGCGCGGGCTTGACGGGACTTCGAGCGTCTCAGAAGCCCCAAGCGCCGCGGCCTTTTTGCACGTTCTTTGCATCCTTGCCGCAACTGTTTTGCACCGTTTCCGCAACGTTTTTTGAAGACTTCGTGACAGTCTGAAAATTCCTTTGCGGTGCGGATTTTGGCGGCTACAATCAAAAAACGTTGCACAACAAGTTCAGCCCAAGGGCGCTTTTTGGCGGCGCGTGCCAGCCGCTTGACAAAAAATCCATAGCGAACCTCTGGGCTTTGCCCGACAGCCGGGAACGTCCGGCGCAGTCGCCTTGTGCGAGCCTCCCCGGGCGAGGGCGGTTCAAGGCCGACGGCGAACGAAAACGATAAAAAACCAACGATCAGTCAAGAACAATCAATGTCGACGAAACAGACGGCAACAGCCACTTCCGAACATACCGTCAACTGGAAGCTCGCCAGAAGCCTGGTCGAGCCGCTTTACAGGGATCAGGTGCTGCACTCCGGCGAACCGCGGCTCGAGCATGCCGACGGCATGGCCGACATCCTGCGCTGCGTGCGCGACGACGACGAGTTGATCGCCGCGGCCTACCTCTTTGCGGTCGACGACTGCATTCCGGATGCCGACGCCTGGATCGAGAAGACCTTCGGCAAGAGCGTGCTCTCGATGGTGAAGGATCTCGAGAACCTCATGAAGGTGAGCAACCGCGCGCGCTCGGGCTCCAAGGAGGCAAGCGCGGCCTATCAGTCCGATGCCCTGCGCCGCATGCTGCTGGCGATGTGCCACGACCTGCGCGTGGTGATCCTGCGGCTTGCGAGCCGCCGGCAGACGCTGCGCTGGTTTGCCAAGACCGGTGCGCCGGGCGCGGCCGACTACGGCCGCGAGACGCTCGCGCTCTATGCGCCGCTCGCCAACCGCCTCGGCATCTGGCAGATGAAGTGGGAGCTCGAGGATCTGTCGCTGCGCTTTACCGAGCCCAAGACCTATGCCGAGATCGCCCACGAGCTCGATGAAAGCCGCGAGCAGCGCCTTGAGTTCATGCAGCACTGCGTCGAGAAGATCAAGATTCTTCTCAAGGCCCACGGCATCGAAGCCGAGGTGAGCGGCCGCCCCAAGCACATCTACTCGATCTACAAGAAGATGGTCAGAAAGCACCTGCGCTTTGACCAGCTCTTCGACATCCGCGCCATGCGCATCATCGTCGACACGGTCGAGCGCTGCTACGAGGTGCTCTCGATCGTGCACGAGAACTTCACCGTGCTCTCCAAGGAGTACGACGACTACATCGCGCACCCCAAACCCAACGGCTACCAGTCGCTTCATACGGTCGTCACCGACCCTTCGGGGCGGCCCGTGGAAATTCAGATCCGCACCCGGGCGATGCACGAGTTCGCCGAGCTCGGCGTGGCCGCGCACTGGCGCTACAAGGAAACGGGCAATTCCAACAAGAGCAAGGGCGCCGAGGCCGAAGACCAGCGCGTGGCCTGGCTGCGGCAGCTGCTGCAGTGGAAAAGCGACGTGCAGCCGCCTGTGAAGCCCGGCCTTGAGGAAGACCACGTCTATGCGCTCACCCCGCAGGGACGCGTGGTGGAGCTTCCGCACGGCGCAACGCCCATTGACTTCGCCTACCAGGTGCACACCGAACTAGGCCACCGCTGCCGCGGCGCCAAGGTCAACGGCGCCATGGTGCCCTTGAATACGCCGCTGCAGACGGGCCAGACCGTGGAGATCATCACCGCCAAGACGGGCGGCCCCTCGCGCGACTGGCTCAACCCCGATCTCGGCTTTGCCGTGAGCGCCCGCACGCGCACCAAGGTGCGCCAGTGGTTCAACGCCCAGACGCTTGCCGAGCAGACGCAGGCGGGCCGCGACAAGCTCGACAAGGAACTTGCACGCTTGGGTAAGAGCGCCTTCAAGCTTGAGGATCTTGCCAAGCGCCTGAGCTACGACAGCGTCGATGAACTCTGTGTGGCCTTTGCCAAGGAGGAGTTCAGCATCAAGGCCCTTGAACAGGCCGTGCAGCCCCAGGTCGAGGAGCCGCAGCCTGCGCCCGAGGTGCAGCTGAGCCGC
>USAL01000182.1 GCA_900552545.1 uncultured Sutterella sp.
CGGGCGCAGGCCTAGCTCGACGTTCGCAGCTACACGCAGCCCGCGCTTGAAGCCTTCATCGCGCGCATCATGAAGTGCCTTGAAAGCGCCTGCGAAGAGGAAAACAACCGCTGGGGCGTCACCGCTGAAAACAGCGTCACGCTCAAGGTTGAGCAAATCGGCGACCGCCCCGCAGGCATCAATGCCGACGACGCCTCGGTGATTCAGGCGGCATACGGGGCACAGCAAAAATTGGGCATCGAGCTTCAGAAATACACCCTTGCGGCCACTGACCAGAATATCCCGCTCATTTACGGGCTTCCGGCCACCACGCTCGGCGCGGGCGGCACCGAGGCAAACAATCACGCCTTGACCGAAGAGTGGGATTCGACCGCGGCCTGGCTCGGCCCGCAGCTCACGTTCCTTACGGCAGTAACGCTCGTGGGGCTTGAGGGAGTCGCCGATCCCATTCTTGAAAAGCACCCCCACGCGTAGTTCAGCCGCACGCGGCTTCCTGCCTCAGAACGTTTGCCCTGCAGTCAGCAGGCAAAACTCGGGCAGCAGCCGCTTGCCATTTTCCGCGCAAACCCAAGGCAAACCCTGCGGCGTAGAATGCCACTTCCCTTCCATCAAAAGAAATCAAGAGACTTGTCCGGCCAAGCGCTGCAGCCTTCGGGACTCCCCTCCTCGGCCGGACATCGACGCCGTCATGCATATCGAAATTCACCCTGCCCGCATTGAAGACTGCGACACCGTCGCCGATCTGCTCCATGGCCTAGCGGCCTACGAAAAGCTCTCGGAGAGCTGCCACGCCACGGGCGAAAAGATCCGCGCCTCGCTTTTTTGCGACAAGCCCGTCGCGCACTGCATCCTCGCCTTGTAGGTGTAGTATGCTTGCGACTCATCCGAGATTCCCACCCGCCGGCCGGTTGCCTTTGCGCTTTATTTCTTCAACTACTCGACCTTCGAAGCCCGCAAGGGGCTCTATCTCGAGGATCTCTTCGTGGTTCACGACGCCCGCGGCAAGGGCGTCGGCACGCAGATGATCCGCACCCTCGCGGACATCGCCCGCGACGAGGACTGCGCGCGCTTTGAGTGGGTGGTGCTCGATTGGAACACGTCGGCGCAGGCCTTCTACAAGAAGCTCGGCGCCGACATTCTCACCAACTGGTGGCTGTGCCGCGTCTCGGGCGAGGGCATTGCCGCCTGCGCGGGAAAGAGCGCCGACTAAGAAAGTTGAAGCGCCCCGCCGCTTCTGCGCATCATCAAGCCTCTGCCGGCCTTCCTCAGGCTGCAGAGGCTTTTGCTTGAAGGCGGCAATCGTTAGCGGCCGCGCTTTAATTCAATGCGCACCGATCCCGCGCCCACCGCAGCCTTGAGACTTGCGGGATTCACCACGCGCCCGAGGCGCGTATAGCGATAGGGCGTCCGAAAGCTCTCATAAAAGAGCACCAAGCAGTCGTCGCCCCAGAGCATCAGGTCGCCCGCGGAAATGCGTCCCACGGACTGCTCCGCTGCTGGCAAGGGCTTGGCGAGGTCGGCATATTTTTCGTTGCCGTTGAGCTCCTTCATGCTGACCGCAAGCGGCAGGCGGTCGACTAACGCCTGAGCGGCGGCATTGTCTTCGAGCGCGACATCAAAGGCTTCGCCGTTGACCGTGAGAACAAAGAGCATTCCGGCAAGGGTTGCAGTCGTGGACATGGTTGACTCCTATTCTTCCCTTTCCCTTTCTCTTTCCTGATCGAGCCCGTTTATCGGGCCCCTCTTTTGAGCCCATTTTGAGCATCCCGGGCCCGCTAGGCGCATTCTCGCATCAAATCTTTCCAAGCAGCATCGGGATGCCGAAGCCCAGCGCCAGCAGCCAATAGGCCGCACCCGAAATCCGGTTGATCCACACCGAGGCCGAGTCGTTCAAGAAGCGCTTGGCGGCGGTTGCAATCAGAATCCCGTAGGTCGAGTGCACGACAAGCAGAATCAATGAATAGTTGACGGCAAGAAAAAGCACCTGCGGCCAGTAGGAAAGCTGCGAGTCGATGCACTGCGGAAAAAGCGAGAGGTAAAAGATGATGAGCGCGGGGTTGGAGAGCTGCAGCAGGATTCCTTCGCCGAAAAGCCGCACCGACCGATCCTCGCGCCCGGGGCCGGGTTCCTCTTCACCACTTCCACCGTTCTCACCTTTCTTCTGACTCTCGATGTGGAGATCGAGCACCGTACACACAAAGGGCTTGGCGCAAAACTTCTTCCAGCCGAGATAAAGCAGAAACAGGATGCCGCAGCACTTGACGATCGAATAGAGCGTGGGCGACGCGGCAATCAGCACGCCCAGGCCCGTCACAGAAATTCCCGCCACCACGAGCGTTCCCACGGCGCAGCCGCAGATGCCGGGCAGCGTCCGCCAGAATCCGAGCCGCACGGCGTTGGTCACCACCATCAGCACGCCGGGCCCGGGCGACATGATGGTCGACACCGAGGCAATGAGAAAAATCGAATAAAGCGACAGATTGATCATGGGAGGGAAAAATGCGTGGGCGGCAGGCCCGCGCGGCAACAAGAGTCTTTTAAAGCCCGGGCGGGCACGACGCCGGAGCTTCAGAAGGGCGCTGGAATAGCGGGAAAATAAAGAGCCGTTCCAAATACATCCGAAATTGATTCTATTGCGCCGGGGGTGCGTGCCAAAAGACGGACTTTCACGCAAATCGTGGGCGAGCTTCACGGCATTTGAGGGACATTGAGAGCTCAGGGCGCGCGAAGCGCGCCGGCGCTGCGGTGCAATCGAAAAACTTTGTAAGGCCCATCGGGGCCCACTTGTCTACAAAGGCAGCCCGCCGATTGCGCTTCGAACTCGTCGTTATATAGCGTCGTCAAAGGCACCGGCCGCCTCAGACAGCAACCACGAACATTTCCATCTCTACCCATGTCCAACCTCCGCCTTGCGAAGATCGCCGCGGCAGCCGCTGCCGCGCTTGCCACTGTGCCCGCCTGGGCCGATGCCTGGGTCAGCTCGGGCGCAGCCGCCTCCTACGTCGACGTCACCAAGCTCGTTCGAGAAAGCATCGACGCGCGCACGATCGAAAACATGCGCGGCGAGCGCGCCGACGGCGGCAGCATCTGGCTTGACGTCAAGGGCGCCGTCACCAAGGCCGACAAGGCCGTGGCGGGCACCTCGGGCTGGGACAACGACGACTATGCCGCCAACC
>USAL01000183.1 GCA_900552545.1 uncultured Sutterella sp.
GAGCCGCCATGCAGCCCGAGCCCGCGCTCGTCACCGCCTGACGGTAGATCTGATCGGCGCAGTCGCCCGCGGCGAAGACGCCCGGAACCGAAGTCGCGGTTGCGGCGCGCCCTGCCTTGTCGGTCACGATGTAGCCGTGATCAAGTTCAAGGACGCCCTCAAAGACCTTGGTGTTGGGCGAGTGGCCGATGGCGATGAAGACGCCGTCGACATCGAGCTTTTCGCGGGTGACGCCGTCGGTATTAAGCAACGAAAGGCCCGTGACGCCCTTGTCGTCACCCAAAACCTCTTCAACGTTGTAGGGGGTGTGTAGAACGATCTTGCCTTCCTTTACAACCGACATCAGGCGGTCAACGAGGATGGGCTCGGCGCGGAACTGATCGCGCCGGTGCACAAGGTGCACGACCGAGGCGATCTGCGAGAGGTAAAGCGCCTCTTCAACGGCGGCGTTGCCCCCGCCCACGACCGCCACGGGCTTGCCGCGGTAGAAGAACCCGTCGCAGGTTGCACAGCCCGAGACGCCCTTGCCCTTGTAGCGGGTTTCGCTCTCAAGCCCGAGGTACTTGGCCGAGGCGCCGGTGGCGATGATGAGCGCGTCGCACGTGTAGGCACCCATGTCGCCCTCAAGGCGCAGCGGCTTTTCATCGACGTGCACCTTCTGAATCACGTCAAAGACGATCTTCGTCTGAAAGCGCTCGGCCTGCTCAAGGAGGTTCTGCATGAGCTGCGGCCCTTGGATGCCCTCGACGGCGCCAGGCCAGTTGTCGACCTCGGTGGTCGTCATGAGCTGGCCGCCCTGCTCCATGCCCGTGATGAGCACGGGCTTGAGATTGGCGCGGGCGGCGTACACGGCTGCCGTATAGCCGGCAGGGCCGGAACCGATGATGATGACGGGGGCGTGAATGACGTCGGACATGAATAAAACTCCAGAATCTGGCGGCCGACCGGAGGCTCTTTGCTCAAAAAGCGCCGCGTCAACGAATCCCTGCCCTAGGCCTTGGAAAGGCCTTGCGGCAGGTGGTTGACGCCCTCTTTTTCGTGCGCGATCGCGTGCACTCTTGAAGCACACGAAAAACCCCTAGCGGGCGGTCACGGAAAATGAGAATGTCTTTCGATTATAGAAAAAGGCCTTCAAGTCGCATCGCCGCCCGCAACCTTTGGTTGCAGAAAAATTCGCATTCCTATGGGGCCGATAGAGCCGCTCTTTTTCCCGTGCACATTGCCCCGACCGGGAGGTGCGGACTATATCTCCAGAAAGGGCGCGGCGCCGCGCTCGGGGACGTCGGCCGTCGGGTAGCGCACGCCCACGAGATACAGGCCATGCGGGTCAAACGTGGGGGCGGCCGCCGCGCGCTCGCGCGCCTCGCGCACATCCGCAAGCCACCCGGGACGCTCGCGGCCGATGCCGACGTACACAAGCGACCCCACGATGTTGCGCACCATGTGCTGCAAAAAGGCGTTGGCGGTGATCTCAATGCCGATCAGGCGCCCGAAGCGCGCCACGCAGATCTTTTCGATCGTGCGCACCGGAGTTGCGGCTTGACACTCGGCTGCGCGAAAGCTCGTGAAGTCGTGCTCGCCCATAAGGCACTGCGCCTCGGCGTGCATGAGCGCCTCGTCGCACGGCCGCCAGACCCAGCCCGTACGGCCTTCGAGCACGGGGCTTCTGACGCGGTCGTTGCAGATCCAGTACTGATAGGTGCGGCTAGCGGCGTCAAAGCGCGCATGAAAGGTGTCGGGCACGCTTCTCGCCCAGCGCACGGCGATGTCCTTGGGCAAAAAGGTGTTGACGCCGCGCACCCAGGCATGCTCGGGCCGCACGCAGTCGACCGTAAAGCTCACCACCTGGCCCGTGGCGTGCACGCCCGCGTCGGTGCGGCCGGCGCAGATCGTTGCAACGGGCTTCGTGACAAAGCGCGCAAGAGCCTCTTCGAGCACATCCTGCACGGTCGGCTGATCGGGCTGCGTCTGCCAGCCGCAGTAGTTGCAGCCGTCGTATTCGATCCCCAGCGCCACGGTCTGACGGGGACTCTCAGCATCGGTTTCGCTGTTGGTTGCGATGTCCGTCCTGCTGCCGAGGAGCTCGAGATCCTCGTTGCAAGATTTGCAAGCGTTGTCGTTCATTGTCGCCATGAGTGAAAAAACTACGAAAAAGCCGCGGCCCCCGGACTCGTCGTCCTTGCAGCCGCGGCGTAGGAATCATGTCCTCAACGCGCTTTTCTTGTCGCGCGCAATCAGTCGGTTATTGACGCAACTCCGCGTTGATCTTCTCGATCAGCTCGCGGGCGAGCGTCTTTTGCTGCGGGTTGCCGGCAAGCTCGACTTCTTTGAGAAGCATCATCGCCTTTTCATAGGCCTTGATGTTGATCCAGTTCTGTGCGTTGGTGAGCTTGACGCTGTTGATGTCGGGAGCAGCCGCCGCGCCCTCCTCGGCAACGTAGGCCGAGGCGACGTTGAAGGGATGCGCCTCAGCAGCGTTGTTGCCGTTGTTGACGGCATTGCCTTCGCTCACGCTTTCAGCCGCAGCGGCCGGAGTCGTTGCAGTCGCCGCAGGAGCCTGCCCGAACGCAGCCGGAGCCGAAGGCATCGGCGCCGACGTCGGTGCCGCCGGGCGCTTTTCAAACTGCGCGTGGGCGCCCAACGACGGTTCGGTCTTCTTCTCGACCGAGCCAAAGCCGCGGGCCGCGGCCTTGTCGGCCTCCATGCGGTTTTGCACCATCTGCGAAGAGCCCTTTAACTGCTCGGCGCTGGCCGGTTCTGCACGCATGAAGCGCACCGTGCGAAGCGCCTGCTCGTCGCGGCGGCGACGGTTGCGGCCCTTCAAAAAGAGCGCGGCCCCACCGATGAGAACGAGAAGCACGATGATGATGCCAACCCACAAGGCGCTCGACGAGGAGTGTTCTGCATCCTCGATCGCAGCCTCGGCTGCTGGCTGCTCAGCATCGGCGGGCGCGGTGTCGGCAGTTTGCGGTGCAGCGTCGGCCGAGGCGGTCTCGGACGTTGCAGAGTCGCCCGCAGAAGCGGTACCCGATGTGTTGGATTCGTTAGCAACCCCTGCGGCCCCCTGCTCCGAGCTTTCAAGCGTCTTGGCAAGCGGATCGGCCGCGGGCGTCGCGGCGGCAGGCGTGCTCGCGGCTGCCGCAGTCGCGG
>USAL01000184.1 GCA_900552545.1 uncultured Sutterella sp.
CGCGTCATCAAGGAAATGGTCGAGAACACCACGACGGATTCGCGCATCTTCGTCATCGGCTCAAGCAAATTGGCGTTTGGCGTTCCCCTTGGGCAATCCGGAGGGGATCGCATCGATTCATTCACGCTCTGGCCATTGGTGCTCGAAGAGCTTGCCCGCCGCAACGGTTGGGACGACGTCAAGCGCGACATCTACGACCGCATGATCTACGGCTGCTATCCGACCGTGATCAACGACCCCGCGCATGCCAGAGAGTTCCTGATCGACATGGCCGATACGCTGCTTCACCGAGATCTGTTCCAATTGGCCGAGGTGAGGAAAAAAATGGATCTCGAGCGTCTGCTCGCGGTTCTTGCGGCCATGGTCGGCTCGGTGATTCATTACGGAGCCATTGCCCGGGAACTCGGCATCGAGAACAAGACGATCGAACGCTACGTTGAGCTGCTTGCCGCCTGCTTCATCGTGCGAGTCGTTCCGTCCTGGTACGGACAAGCCCCGGCCGAGCTCAGGCTCAGCAAAAAAATCTACTTTTACGACAACGGCGTTCGCAACGCGCTTTTGAGAGACTTCACGCCGGTTCCGGCAAGAAAAGACAAGGAAGTCCTTTGGGAGAACCTTTTCTTTACGGAACGTCTCAAGCGCCATGCCGTTCTCCGTGACGGCGGAGAAATCTATTTCTGGCGGACCAAAAAGGGCCATGAGATGGACTTTGTTGAAGTGGTAAACGGCACCATCGTCGCCTTTGCGTGCCGGGCGGGCGGCAAATCTGACGGCTCTGCCTTCAAATCCTCCATCAAAGCCTTCATGCGCGCCTACCCGAACATCCCCGTCACGGTTGCAACGCCCGAGACGATCGATCGGGAACCGGAAGACCCTGTGCGTCTCGAGACCGCCGTCAAGACGCCGGGCAATGCTCCGGGTGAAGTTGTCGGGGCAGGCTGATCCTTCGTGGGTGCGGTCGAGTTTTGCGAAAAGCCTCACCGGTGCCCGGGCGGTATACTCAAAGATTGAAGGCGGGGTGCAGAGAGCCCGCGGAAACGATTCAGATTTCTTGTAAACGATATGCGCGACATTGGACCTCGTGAAGTCGATCTTGTGATGCAGCAGCTGCCGCCCGAGGCGCGCGTTGCTTTGAACACCATGGCCGAGTTGCAGAAGCGCCCGGCCGAGGAGGTGCTGCGCGACGAAATCCGCGAGTACATCGCGGGCAAGGTTCCGGCCATCGACATCGACGCCGCCATGCAGGGCATCAAGTCGACGGCCTACCAGGCGGGCTTCCTCATCGGACGGCTGAGGAGCTTCGCGCGCCGCATGGGAAGCGAGGACGATTAAGCGTTCCTTTTGACATCAATTCAAACAACGCCGCTTTGCGAGAGTCAGATTCTCTCCGGCGGCGTTTTTCGTACCCTCTTTTTTCTTGATCTTCAGCGCCCTGCACACCCTCCAAGCGGAAAAATTCCGACACGTGGAAATGTCCTGTGAAAGCAAGGGAAATATCTCACGCTATATGTCGTACCGTCTCGCAACCGATACGGAAAGATTGTTATAAATACCGATAGGCATTAGGTACTTTCACCCTAATGTGAGACGATAGGGTAGGTGAGATCCCTTATGCAATGCATGTGCGGCGCACCCGCCCGAGGCGTTTACTGGAGAGAGAGAAAATGAAGACATTCCAACTTCTGGGGCTCGCCGCTGCGGTCGCCATGGCTGCGACCAGCTCTTTTGCCGCCGATCCGGCTGCAACCAAAGCGCCGAGCACCTTCAAGCCCGGTACCTATGAAGCCACGGTCAACGGCCACAATGCGCCGATGACCGTCAAGGTCACGGTGAGCAAGGACCGCATCGAGTCGATCGACTCCTCGAAGAACCTTGAGACGATCGGCGTGGGCCGCGTGGCTTTGAAGAAGATGACCGACAAGATCCTGCACTATCAGTCGCTTGGCGTGGACGCGATTTCCGGTGCGTCGCTGTCGAGCTTTGCGCTGCTGCAGGGTGTGGGCGAGTGCCTCAAGAAGGCCGGCGCCGACATGGACAAGATGAACAAGAAGGTCGAGCAGCACCCGGCCGGTGAAGCCCGCTACAAGGCCGACGTCGCCATCATCGGCGGCGGCGGATCGGGTCTTGCCGCAGCTATCGCCGCGCATCAGGCGGGCGCCAAGAACGTGATCGTTCTTGAAAAGCTGGGCTACCTCGGGGGCTCGACCAACGTCTCCGAAGGCGCCTTGAACGCCGTCGACCCGGTGCGTCAGGGCAAGCAGGGCATCAAGGACAGCATCGACTTCTTTGCCAAGCAGACCCTTGAAGGCGGCCACAACAAGGGCAATCCCGCCTTGATGGGCTACCTCACCCAGCACGCCATGGGCGCCGTCGAATGGCTTGAGTCGCTCGGCGTGAAGTTCAAGGACGAGATCGGCACGGCTACGGGCGCACTCTGGCAGCGCAGCCACTATCCGGCCACTCCTTCGGGCAACACGTACATCCGCACGTTTGAGCAGGTGATTGCTGGCACCAACGGCGCCATCAAGGTTCTGCTTGATACGCCCGTGTCCTCGATCATGGAAAAGAACGGCACGGTCTCGGGCGTCGTGGCCCAGCACTTCGGCCAGAAGGTGATCGTTGACGCCGGCGCTGTGGTGATCGCCACGGGCGGTTTCGGCGCCAATGTCGAATTCCGTCAGAAGGTCAACACCGGCGTCTGGAAGGAAGTCAAGCTCGACAACAGCATCGGCACGACCAACATCCAGAAGGCCGCCCAGGGCGACGGCCTTGCAATGGCCCAGAAGCTTGGCGCCAACCTGATCGGTCTTGACGACATTCAAATTCACCCGTGCGGCACGCCCGGCACCGGCTTGATGGAAAACATCCGCGCCTCGGGCCGCAACCGCATCTTCGTCAACATTGACGGCGACCGGTTCGTGAACGAAGGCGCCGCGCGCGATGTTCTGGCCAAGGCCATCTTCGCGCAGCCCAAGGGCGAGTACTGGGTCGTGGTGAACCACCTGCGTTATCCGTCGCGCGACTATGTCGACGCCAACGGGGCGACCATTGCCAATATGGTGGCTCTGGGTTCGGTGGTTGAAGCCAAGACGCTCGATGAACTCGCGCAGAAGACCGGCATGATGGCCGCCGACCTCAAGAAGAGCATT
>USAL01000185.1 GCA_900552545.1 uncultured Sutterella sp.
ACTTTCACCGCCGTGAAGAAGTCCTCCTGCAAAAAGTCATTGGCCCGGCGCACTATCTCCGGCCCCATGTAATAGAGTTCCTGCAGCAGCACGGCATCTTCGGCGCCGATGAGCAATTTGTCGTCATGATGGCCCAGCGGGCGGGCCAGTGGCGCCAGATCCGGCCCCAGCACGGCATCCCAGCTGCGCCACAAACGGCTCAGTTTCGCCTGCTCCGGGGACGCGCCCAGCGAGATGAAGACCTTCTCCAGCACGCTCCCTGTCCGGGCCGGGCCGGGCCACTCCCCGAAGCGGGCCTCATGCCCGGGCGCGGTACTGCGCCGCCGCGTGACCCAGGCCCGCGGGCGCGGGGCCTCCGCCGTGGCTGCCTGCGGCTTTTTTGCGGTCCGGCGCTCCCGTCCGCCCGCGCCTGACGGCGGCGGCAGGCGGCGATCAAGCCGCTTCGAAGCTGCTTGTTGGCGGAAACGCCGCCTGCGACGACGACGCGCTTGATGCCGGTCATCTTGATGGCCTTGATCGTTTTGGCCACCAGCACGTCGACCACGGCGTCGACAAAGCCCCGCGCAAGGTTGCAGCGAAACTGATGATCCGTCGGGTCGGCGGCGCCTCTGACGGCGGTGAGCACGGCCGTCTTGAGACCCGAGAAGCTCATGTCGAGCGTGGGTGAATGAAGCATCGGCCGGGGAAGTTCGATGGCGCCAGGAACGCCTTCGTCGGCAAGGCAGCTCACGGCGGGACCGCCCGGATAGCATTCGCCCAAAAGCTGCGCGGTCTTGTCGAAGGCTTCGCCTGCGGCATCGTCAAGCGTTTCGCCCAACAGCTCATACTTTCCGAAGGCCTCGACGCGCATGAACTGCGTGTGGCCGCCGCTCACGAGAAGCGCAATGAAGGGAAATTCGGGTGCCGGGTTGGCAAGCCGTGCCGACAAGAGGTGGCCTTCCAGGTGGTGCACGCCAACGACCGGGATGTTGAGGGCGTAGCCGATGGCGTGCGCGACCGAGGCGCCCACCAAAAGTGCGCCCGCCAGCCCCGGACCTTCGGTGACGGCAATGGCGTCGATGTCGGACTTTCCAACCTGCGCCTTTTCAAGCACCTGGTCGGCCAGAACGAGAACGCGGCGGATGTGGTCGCGGCTCGCAAGCTCGGGTACGACGCCGCCGTAGGCGCGGTGCATATCGATCTGCGTGTGAATGGCGTGGGCAAGCAGCCCTTTTTCACTGTCGATCAGGGCGACGCCCGTTTCGTCGCACGAACTTTCAATGCCGAGAACTTTCATGGTGCAAAAAAGTGAAGATGACGCCGGTGGCGTGTAGTGGCGAAAAACCAAAAAACGAATTTTAACCGCCCCGGATCAAGCGCTCCATCCGTCTCCATCAACCTGGTGCGGGTAAAAAGCGCAAAAAAACTTGCCCTCCCGGTTGAGTTGGCGGGCGAAATCCCATACAATGCGCCCTCGGCGGGTCCCCTCGCATGAGAGCTCTGCTAACCTGGTCAGGTCGGGAACGAAGCAGCCACGGCGGAATACTCTCAGTGCCGAGGACAAGGCTCGCCATTTTCATGCCTGCAAGTTTTGTGCGGGCTCTCCCTGGATCTCCCCATGATCCGCCTTCGATCCACTTTGGATCTTCTCTGAGCCCCCTGCGGATCATCTCATCAATCGCCCACCGACACCTCCCTGCGGCTTGTGCCTCCTTGCCAATTCTCTTGAGCGACCTTTGCAGAGAGCTCGATCGTCGGGCCCCGGGCTTTGTCGTGCACGGCGTCAACCGCTAAAATTTCCCATTTCACGGAAATGGATGCCGCAGTGGGCTTCAACGGCTCCGGCATCCTGCGTTTTGCGCTTTGAAAACAGACGGCGTCAGTCGTCCGGGTTTTTGGCCCGTTTCAGGTGCACCGCAAGCATCGCCTTCAATCGTTTCAGTCTATGAGCTACCAAGTTCTTGCCCGCAAGTGGCGCCCGCATGATTTTGAAAGCATGGTGGGCCAGGAGCATGTCGTTGCCGCACTGCGCCATGCTCTCGACGAAAACCGCCTGCATCACGCCTATCTTTTTACCGGAACGCGCGGCGTGGGCAAGACGACGCTCTCACGCATTCTCGCCAAGTGCCTCAACTGTACGGGCGAGGACGGCAAGGGCGGCGTGACCTCGCATCCGTGCGGCAAGTGCGAGGCCTGCCGGGCGATCGACGAGGGACGGTTCGTCGACTACATCGAGATCGACGCGGCGAGCAACCGCTCGGTCGAGGAGATGACGACGCTTCTTGAGCGTGCGATGTACGCGCCCACCAACGCGCGTTACAAGGTCTACATGATCGACGAAGTGCACATGCTCACGACGCATGCCTTCAACGCGATGCTCAAGACCCTCGAGGAGCCCCCCGAGTACGTGAAGTTCATTCTCGCCACGACCGATCCGCAGAAGGTTCCCGTGACGGTGCTTTCGCGCTGCCTGCAGTTCAACCTGCGCAACATGACGCCCAAGGCCGTGGCCGATCACATGGCCCGCATCATGGCCGCCGAAGGGCTCGAGGCTGAGCCCGCGGCGCTCATGATGCTTGCCAAGGGCGCGCGCGGCTCAATGCGCGACGGTCTGAGCCTTCTGGATCAGGCGATTGCTTTTGCCGCGGGCAAGGTGACGCTTGAGAGCGTGCGCAACATGTTGGGCGTCATCAGCGGCGACGTGCTCATCGAGCTCACCGAAAAGGTGCTCGCGGGCGACGCCCGCGGGGCGTTGGCTCTTGCTGAAGCCATGGGCGCGCAGAGCTTTTCCTATACGCAGGCGCTGCGCGACTGGGCCTCTCTTTTGCACCGCGTGGCGATCGCGCAGCGCGTGGCGCTCGTGCCCGACGAAAACGATCTTGAGGCGCAGGGCGTGGCGCGGCTTGCGGCCGAGATGCTCCCCGAAGAGGTGCAGCTCGACTATCAGATCCTCTTGCAGGCGCGAAACGACATGGCGGCCGCGCCCGACGAATATGCGGGCTTTACGATGGCGATTTTGAGAATGCTCGCCTTCAAGCCCGCCGGAAGCGTCATCGGCAGAAACGTGCCGGTGCACGGGGAAGGAACGACTCAACAGCCTGCGCAGCAGACAATGCAACAGGCCGCTGCGCCCGCTCAGCCGGCCCCGCCCGCACCTGCGCGTC
>USAL01000186.1 GCA_900552545.1 uncultured Sutterella sp.
AACGAAGGACGATCGGCAGCGTTGCAAAAGCAGGCCGACGGCGGGCGATGGCAGGCTCGGCTAGAACGACCATCCAAGGCTCAGGCCGAAGCTTGCCGCGGCGGCATCCCGGCGAAAAAGCTCTCCCCCGCCGTTGAACTGCAGGCGAAAGCCGTTGGCCTGCGCGAGTTCAATGCTGGCTTCAACGAGCATCGCGTCCCGTCCGCCGGGATTGGTGGAGGACTCAAACCCATAGTCGCCGTACTCGGCAAACGCCGCGCGCGTGTGCAGATTGCCTCCGAGCACGTCGTGCCGCCAGGCGGCAAGCACTCCCAGTCCCACCGCGTCGCCGTTGTCGCGCACGGTCTTCATTTTTGCATGCCCGCCAAGCGACCAGGCAAGTGCATCGTAGGTCTGCGATCGAACGGAAAGATCGGCTGCCGCACCGCCCGTTTCCGTCATGCCCGGACGCCGCAGAAGGCTGTACTCAAGCCATGCGACGGGGCCGAGCGCGAGCTGCCCGTCGGCAACCTTGAAGTTCCAGTCCTTGCCGGCGCCCAAAAGGACGCTTCCTGAAAATCCCGTCCAATGGCTTTCGCTGCGGCGCGCGTAGCCGTTGACGGCTGTGCTTCTCTTCATTTCGCCGTCTTCAAAGCCCACGCGAGCAAGCGCCGTCAGATAGGCGCCGTTCCAGTCCGCGGGTGCCATCGCGCCGTGTACGCCCGCATAGGCGGAGAAGGTTTCGGCTTCGGCGTCATAGGCTTTGCTCATCGTCGTGTGCCGCGACATAAGTGCGGCGTGAAACCCGACCGTTCCGCCCTCGTCCAGGGCGTGATCCACGCCGGCAATGAGGCCGCCGCCGGTGCTCTTTGAAGCGGCCCGCGTGCCGACGCGATCGCCTCGGGTGCTGATTCCAAAGGGCGCGGCCCAGACCTGCCAGCTGCGGGCATCTCCCGCCTCATTGAGCAGCCGGGGGGCGCCGTCCTTTTGCATCAGCAGACGCTCTTTGAGCATGGCATTCATCTGTGCGTGTTCGGTAAGCGAGGCCTGTGCCGCCAAGTTGTAGGCCTGAGGCCCGAGCTGATCGAGTGCGCTGCGGATGTCCGCGCCCGAGGCGTTCGACCAGTCGAGGGCGCTCACGAGCTGCTGCATGTCGCCTTCGGCCCTTGCGGCGATCGCATCGAGCGCCGCGCCCACCTGTGCGGCCGCGCCGTCGGCAGCCCAACGGCTGTAGGCGTTCTCGGCACGATTGACGGTGACGGCAGCGCCTGCGGTTTCCTTGCTCTGCAGCGATTGACCGTCGGCTTCAGACGCCAGCGTGAAGGAAAGCGTGGGCGATTGGATCTCGGCAAGCGCGATGGACTCAAAGCGGCCGTCGATTTGCTCAGCTTCGACCGGTGCGTCGACTTCAATCGTTGCGCCGCTTGCATAAAACTCCGACAAAGGCGTGAGAAGCCAGGTGCCCGCAAGCGTTGCCGACTGTGCCTTGACGCCGGCAACCGACCCGTCGGCGTGAAAGCCTGTTTCAAGCGTCGCCTCGGCGCCGTTGACAAACGTCGTGGCGCTCTGCGCACTCCAGCCCTGGCTGTCCTCTCCGAGAAGCGCGAGATGGCCGTTGTTTGTGAGCGAATGGACGTTGACCGGCCCAGTCACGGCGAGCCGTCCAGCCGCAAGCGTCATGTCGATGCTTGCCGCGCCGTCGATGGCGCCCGCAAGCGTCATGTCAAAGGAGGCGTCGGGGTTCGTCGAAGCACTGCCGTCGGCTTCGGGAGCAAGGCCGAACGTGAGCTGCGTGTGAAGATCCGATTTGTCGCCGGGGTACTGGATCCGAGTGTCCTCAGGATCCCAGAGCGAGATGATGTTGCCCGTGATCGAAGCGCCGGTGAGGACGTTGATGTTCTTGACCCAGGCGTTGGAGGCGATGTAGATGGCGGCGGCCGATCCGGCAAGCGTGCCGCTCACGTCGAATTGTTTCACCAGGGCGCCGTTAAGGTTGAGCGGCAGTCCGCTGTAGTCGTAGTAGGGGTTGCCGTTTGCATCGAGAATGGGGTTGTGGTGCACGCCGTCCGTCCCGTACGTCCAGATCCAGGAACCGCGGTATTCGGTGTCGTTGCCGATTATGTTGTTGCCGAAGTCAAAGCGCGCGGCGATGCCCTGTGCGCCGAGCGCTTCAATGCTGCCGCGGCTCGTGACGACGTGATCCATGCCGTAGGCCACGAGCAGTCCCGTGCCTCCGAGGCCGTTGGCGGCAATGCGCACGTCGGAGTTGATGGCAAGCCGGTTGTTGCTGCCGTCGATGCGAATGCCCGTGCCCGCCGTGCCGCAGGCAAGAAGGTCGGCGGTCTGCGTCACCGTGTTGTGCTTGCCGTAGATGTGCAGGCCCAGGCCGAGCGTCGAGAGGTTTTCCTCGCCCTCAAGATAGCCGTCGCGGGAAGTGTTGCGCGCAAAGAATCCGTTGTCGTTGACGATGGTGAGATTGTCGCCGTAGACGGAAAACCCAAAGAAGTTTCGTCGGTCGATGTCGTAGCCCAGATCCTGCAGAGCGGCGATTTCGGCCTCCATGAGGACCGTGTAGTTGCGGTAGGTTTGATGGCTCATGAGGCCGTGTTCAAGTTCAATGTGCGAAAGGTCGACGTAATCGCCCTCAAGGCCTTCGATGAGAAGGCCTTCGTCACTGCCGAGCACTTCGGCGACATGCTCGCCGTGAAAGGTGACGCCGCTTGAGGTTTCATCGCCCACGACAAATACGTCGTCGGCGGTGCCTGCGCGCGGGTCGTCGGCCGAAACCACGGTCACCTCCGGCCGCAGCCACGTTCCGTTGGCGTCCCTGAGGTGGGAATCCCAGACGGTAATTACCGACTGGCTCTCGTTGAGCATTCCGCTGGAATAGATCCCGAGCGAGTGCGCAAACTCGTGGTAGATCACAGCTGTCAGATCCACCTTGTCGGTCTTGGGAAGCGGAGAGAGCAGGCCGGGCGTTGCAAAGTCGAGCGTGCCAAGCTGGATGACCGTGGGCTGAGTGGATTCAAGTCCATCAATGACGGCATGGGCGGTGTCGCTGCCGACAATCGATCCCTCATCGGAGGAAAATTCCGCGGTGGCCTGGGCGTTGGGGTCGCAATACGTTCCGACGGTGATGGGAACGGGGTT
>USAL01000187.1 GCA_900552545.1 uncultured Sutterella sp.
CCGATCCGGGAAACGTGCCGATAACTGCTACGGCTGCTAAAGTTTTCTTCATTTTGTTCTCCTAGAGAAATTCGCAAGAGTTCCTGTTTTTGATCAAAAACCGCCGAGTGGATTCGCAACGTGAGACTCTAGCTGTAAAGAACACGCTGCCTCGGCGGGTCCTCTTGCGGGGACGCGGCCATTGTGGCACTTGTTGCTTTTAAAATGCAAAGGAATTGTGAAAGTCAATAGCGTCTAGGGGAGTGGTAACCCTGAGATAAATTTGGTCTTCTCTACCTTGAATGTTTCAATTCAGGCTAGGAGCAGATTGTCAGAATCTGCGGGAGGTTCACGTGACATCTGGAATAAGGAAGCAGGGGGAAGAAGCAGAAAGATCAGTACGCTATTGCATTGCTTGTAGTGAAGCCGTCACTTCGACCTCCCCGCGGCACATCCCCCGACCCGCGTTGCAGGAACTAATACCAATAGCCCCCGCAACTACGTCCATCGACTTATTTCATCCGAAGGCAACCGCATCTGATAATGATTCTCAGAAAGAAAGATGCCTTATCGGCGCGAGCAACACTTTGCCGTCATGGTGCTTTCGATTGTGTGTACATCCATGCGCGTTCCGTTTGACCGGTTCGCGACAATGAACAAAATTGGGAGAAAAACATGACCTACGAATTTGCCAAGGAATACAGCCTCCTGATCGGCGGACAATGGGTGCCTGCCGAGGGCGGGGAAACCTTTGAGACGACCAATCCGGCCACAGGCGAGGTGCTTGCCCGCTGCGCTGATGCGTCAGCCGACGATGTGCAGAAGGCTGTCGATGCGGCTCGTGCGGCGTTCCCTGCCTGGGCGGCGAAGTCGGCGCAGGAACGCGCGGCGCTGCTGCTGCGTGCGGCGGAGCTGATCGACGAGCACGCGGCGGAACTTGCTGAAATTGAAACGCGCGACAACGGCAAGCCGATCCGCGAGACGACGCTTGTCGACGTTCCGCTTTCTTCGGACCATTTCCGGTACTTTGCGGGCTGTCTGCGTGCTGAGGAAGGCTCTGCTGTGATGCTCGACGACAACACGCTCTCGATGGTTCTTCGTGAACCGATCGGCGTCGTCGGACAAATCATTCCCTGGAATTTCCCGCTGCTGATGGGGGCTTGGAAGATCGCGCCGGCGCTTGCAGCCGGCAACACGCTGGTGATCAAGCCTTCGTCGACGACGCCGCTGTCGCTCATCCGTCTGGGAGAGCTCCTCAATTCGATTCTTCCTGCCGGCGTCGTCAACATTCTCACCGGCCGCGGCTCGCGCAGCGGTCAGGCGATGCTCGACAACCCCGGCTTCGACAAGCTTGCCTTTACCGGCTCGACTGAAGTGGGCTACAGCGTGGCGCGCGCGGCTGCTGACAAGCTGATCCCGGCAACGCTTGAATTGGGCGGTAAGTCGGCCAACATCTACTTTGACGACTGTCAGATGGACAAGGCGCTCGAGGGAGCCCAGATCGGTATTCTCTTTAACCAGGGACAGGTTTGCTGCGCGGGTTCGCGCATCTTCGTCCAGGCCGGGATCTACGACAAGTTTGTCTCGCGCCTGGCCGAGGCCTTCAAGTCCGTGAAGGTGGGCGATCCGATGGCGATGGCTACGCAGATGGGCTCGCAGATCAACCAGAAGCAGCTCGAAAAGATTCTCTCCTACGTTGAAATCGGCAAGAAGGAGGGTGCCCGCGTGCTCACGGGCGGCGAACGCGCCGTGGTGCCCGGCTTTGAGAAGGGTGCCTTCATGCAGCCCACACTGCTCGTCGACGTCACCAACGACATGCGCGTTGCGCAGGAGGAGATCTTCGGACCGGTTGCCGTCGTCATCAAGTTCGAGACCGAAGACGAGGTCGTCGCCATGGCCAATGCAAGCGAATACGGCTTGGGCGGCGCGGTCTGGACGCGCGACATCAACCGTGCCCTGCGCGTTGCGCGCGCCGTTCGCACGGGCCGCATGTGGGTCAACACCTACAACGAGCTTCCGGCGCATACGCCCTTTGGCGGCTACAAGAAGTCGGGCATCGGCCGAGAAACGCACAAGATGATGCTCGCGCACTACACGCAGGCCAAGAACATCTACATCTCGCTCTCGGAAGCAAAGCGCGGCTTCTTCTAACGGCTTGAATCGAAAGGGCGGGCGCATGCCGCCGGCGGAAGCTCCAAACTTCCCGTGGCGGTCGAGCCTGCTTCAACTGATTTCGTCCTTGTGTTTCATTTGCCGTCGACTGGAGTTCTCCGGCCGACGGTCTTTATGTTCAGGACAGTGGTTGACGCATCGACTGCCGGCAGACAGCCGGGGTCGACCGAGCGGGACGTGTTGAGCAGGGAATTTGTTCCGATACCACCCGTTCGGATGAGACTGATTGCAGACATGTTTTTTTCTTGCGCAGGGTGCGGCGTCGTAAACTCGAATGGCACTGCCGCAGGCAACTTTTCCCGGCCGCGGGGCGCAGGCGTTGTATCCGCCCGGTCTTGTGCAACGTTTCCCGCAGACGCCATCTTTGAGGAGATCCGGATTATGTCCGTCGCGACTTATGCTTCTTTCGGCATTTCTGCCGCCGGCGGTGCGCGTCGTGCCACGGCGTGGCGATTGTGGTGAGCTCATGCTCCCAGTCTACCGAGCGCGCTCCCCGTTGCTGTCCCCCACGAGCTGCACTACTCCTTACTGGTCATTCCTGCAGCCCCATATCACATCTATCTCTTACGGGATGTCGGTAATTCTTACGGGATGTCATTTATGTACTTGTGTGAGCAATGTCTTCGACATTTTGGAGGTGTCATCGGCGAAAACAGGGCTTTTCCGTCTTTTAGCCGGATGTGCCGCAGCGGTGAAAGCGGCATCCCGCAGGAGAAGGGTGACATCCCGTAAGAATTACCGACATCCCGTAACGATTGAAGACATCCCGTAAGGCTCTGACACACTACGCCGGCAGACGCATCGCGTGGCCGGGCAGAATCTCAATGAGGCCGTCGTCGTCCAATGATGCGATGCAGCGGTCGAGCTGCACGGCGTCCGCACACAGTCCCTCGGCCTGCGCATGCGTGAGCGCACCGCCCGCCGGCAACGCGCGCAAGGCCTGCAGACTGCTGCCGCGCA
>USAL01000188.1 GCA_900552545.1 uncultured Sutterella sp.
GTCCGTCAAGCCTAGCGCTTAAGCGCTTCACGCCTATCTCACCGGCTTAACAAGTCCGGATTTCGCGCCCCACCCCAAACAGCGCAGGCCAGCAGTACAACGCCGGCTACAAGCCGCACCGCTGCTGCATAGCCCTTCTTTGCAATCATCCAGCCAACCCAGACGATCACGATGAGGGAAATGATTAAACCAAGCATTGGAGAATTCCTTGCACGAATACGGCGAATACGAGGCGGGCGCCCCGCACTGTCAGAAGTGGGTGGAGCGCCCGTCGCCTATGATTCCCGAGGGGGAAAGTGAGCGGTTGCTACACCCTTACTTCACCGTTTCCTTGGGCGACTCGGCGATGCACTTGTCGGTGAGTTCCTGGCCGATGCCGGGAAGATCCGGAATCGTGTACTTGCCGTTTTCGGGCAGGTAGTCGTACTTGCAGGTAACGCGGTTGCCTTCAAGGAGCGCATAGCGGTGCAGCTCGTGGATGGCGAAGTTCGGAATCGCGGCTTCGAGCTGCAGGGAGGCTGCCGTCATGATCGGGCCGCCGCAGACGTGCACCTGGCAGGTCGTGTCGTAGACGTGGCCCATGTCGCAGATCTTCTTGCATTCGGACATACCGCCGCAGGTGCCGAGGTCGGGCTGGATGAGGTCGATGATGTGGTCCTCAAGGAACGGACGGAAGCCCCAGCGCGTGAACACGCGTTCACCGGCGGCAATCGGGATGTTGATGTGCTCGCGCACCTGCTTCAAGCATTCCGGATTGAGGTTCATCACGGGCTCTTCGTAAGCCGAGATGCGGAATTCCTCGATCATGCGGCCGAATTCAACGGCAGAGACCTTATCGGTGAGGGCGTGAGCCTCGACGATGATGTCGACGTCGTAGCCGATCGCTTCGCGGATGGCCTTCAGGCGGTTGTAGCCCACCATCAGGTCGCGGCGGGCGAAGGCGCCGTAAAGGTTGCGGCGCTTGGCGTAGCCCTGTTCGTCGATTTCGTTGACGTCGACCTTGATGGCGTCGTAGCCGTCTTCAATGGCGCGAACGGCTGCGGCAGCATACTGCTCGGGCGTGGTGAGGTGCTCCTTCTTTTCCGGATCGCCCCAGCCGAACTGCAGCTGACTTGCGTAGGTGCGCAGTTCGTTGCGGGTCTTGCCGCCCAACAACTGGTAGCAGGGGACGCCCAGAACCTTGCCCTTGATGTCCCACAGAGCGATGTCGATGGCGCTCATGCCGGCAGACACGACCGTGCCGCCGCCCTGACCCCAGAAGGTCTTCTTCTGCATCTTGTCCCAAATGAATTCCGAGCGCATCGGATCTTCACCGATCAAGAGGCGGGAGAGGTCCTTGGCCATGCCGAAGCCCGCCGAAGCGCCGACGCCGTAGGCCATGCCGACTTCGCCGAAGCCCGAGACGCCTTCATCGGTGTTGATGCGCACGACGACCGGGCGCCACTTCGAAACGGCCGATTGAATGGGATTCTTTACATCAATGATGTCTACGCTGACGATTTTCATTTTGGACAACCCCTTCTGAGTGTGTAGGCAGATCGTGATGTCCAGGATCGCCCCGTGCCGAAGATGCGCAATTGATGTTCAATCGATGCTCAATTTGTGCCGGCATGCGGGAAGAGCCTGAACACTGAAGCTGTGCCGCGGCGAGGTATGCCACGGCACGTGCTTTACATCGTAGACGGGTTAACCATGAGCAAATGTAAATACTTTGACGTAGATCGAAGAAACCAATTGTGTTTCGTCCTGATTGAAAACTATAGGTTTTTTGAATTGTCTTTATAGGCAGGGTGCAAAAGATCGGGGTGCTAAACTCGCGGCCGTGCGCCTGCCGCAGAATTTTTCCAACATTGTTCCCTGCGGGCGCATCGCCACACGAAAAGTTACCTGCGAACAGTCAAGCAACCATGACGATTGAAATTGCGCTCGCCCTCCTTGTGCTCGGGTCCTGCACCGGCTTTCTGGCCGGGCTGCTCGGCATCGGCGGAGGCATGATTCTCACGCCCTTTCTGACGATGCTTCTCGTCTACACCGGGGTTCCCGAAGAACACATTGTGCACGTGGCGATCGCCACGTCGCTTGCGACCATCATGTTTACGTCGCTCTCCTCGGTGCGTGCGCACCACAAGCGCGGCGGCGTGCTCTGGAACGTAGTCTGGATGATCGCCCCGGGCATTCTCGTGGGCGCCTTGGTGGGCGCCAAGATCTCAAGCGCTCTGCCCACCTTCTGGATTTCGATGGTGTTCGTGTGCTTCGTGGGCTTTTCGGCCTGCAAGATGTTCATGAATTCCAAGCCCTCACCCGCACGAGAGCTCCCGGGCCGTCCGGGGCTCTTTGGGATGGGCGGCATCATCGGCATCATCTCGGCTCTCGTCGGTGCGGGCGGCGGCTTCATCTCGGTGCCCTTCATGGTCTGGTGCAACGTGCGCATGCAAAGCGCCGTGGGAACGTCCGCGGCCCTGGGCTTTCCGATTGCCGCCGCGGGCACCTTGGGCTACATCATCACCGGCTGGGGCGCAACGGGCCTTCCTGGTGCCCCGATGATGTTGGGTTACATCCATCTGCCCGCCCTCTTGTGCGTGTCGGCCGCGAGCGTGTGCACGGCCCCCTTGGGCGCCAAGGTCGCCCACAGCATCAACACCAAGCCCCTGAAGAAAATCTTTGCCTGCAACCTCTTTATTTTGGCCTCCTACATGCTGTATCGTGCCGTATCTAGCTTGTAGTTGGTTTTACGTAGTCCGCAAGGATGAGTTCGAAAGTCTTGAGCAGAGCTCCTTTGTGGCCGACAATGGCCTTTTGACGATTCACGAGACCATCTATTAGCAATATTCGAGCGCCGGCATTTCCCCCGAAATGTGTCTTTAGAGCGCCAGGTTCTGCGGCAACGTTTTCCCTGCACTCCCGTCAATTGGGGAGGGGTATGGAAAATCGGCAGGGCCTGACGGAAGCAGGGGGAAGCAAACGGCGCCGCAGCCTGTTTCAAGCTGCCTTAGTCAGAGCAAGTGCACGTGCGCTTCTCTCTCAAGGCGGCTTGACTTGACATTTCAAGGACCCCGATCAACATGCAGAAAGTCAAATGCGTCGTCTGGAACGGCGTCATGTACGC
>USAL01000189.1 GCA_900552545.1 uncultured Sutterella sp.
AGGCGCAGAAATTCATGAAGTTTTCAAAAAAAATCAGGGCTTGCTCGCTACTCAAGGCGGCGTGAAGCCCTAGAAAGTTCGTGATTTTACGCTGAATTTGCCTGATAAATCAAGAGCTGGGCCTGCAAAAAAGCGCAAGGCCCTGCCTTGATCCTTCCTTAGAAAAGCTCGCCCGTTCCGCTGTACTGCGGCAAGGTCTTTTTCTCAGACTTCGTCGTCTCTTCAGAGGCGGGCTCTCCCGCCTCTTTGCCCTTCCCTGCAGCGGCTTCAGCAGTCGTTTCAGCGGCCGCCTCCGGAGAGGCTTGAGCCCCTTTGAGCATCTCAAGGAACTCGGCCTCCGTGAGAATCCGCACGCCCAGGGCCTGCGCCTTTTCAAGTTTCGAGCCGGCGGCGCTGCCAGCGACCACGAAGTCGGTCTTTTTCGACACGGAGCCCGACACGCGCCCTGCCGCGGCGATGATGCGGTCCTTGGCCTCGTCGCGCGTGAGGGTTTCAAGCGTTCCCGTCAGCACAAAGGACTTGCCGGCCAAGGCCGAGGCTGCGCTTGCCGCTTCCGCTACCGGCCAGTGCACGCCCGCCGCCAGAAGCCGGTCGACTTCCTGAGCGTTGTGCTCTTCGGCAAAAAAGCTCGTGATCGAATCGGCGAGAACCTCGCCCACGTCGTTCACCTCCAAAAGCTTTTCAACGGTAGCCGTGCGCAGCGCCTCGAGGGTCTTGAAAAAGAGCGCAAGGTCGCGGGCCGTCGCCTCGCCCACGTGGCGGATGCCGAGCGCAAACACAAAGCGCGCAAGCGTCGTCTCGCGGCTCTTGTCGATCGCGGCGACGAGGTTGGCGGCGCTTTTTTCGCCCATGCGCTCAATTGTGGAGAGCTCTTCAACCGTAAGGCCGTAGAGATCCGAGGGGCGCTTGACGAGCCCCTTTTCCACGAGCGCGTCAACCATTTTTTCGCCCAGACCGTCGATGCCCATGGCGCGGCGCGAGCCGTAGTGCACAAGCGAAAGCTTGAGCTGCGCCGGGCACACAAGGCCGCCCGTGCAGCGCGAGTCCTTTTCAAGCGCATCGCGCACGATCATCGACCCGCACACCGGGCACACGTGCGGCATCACGAAGGGCTGCGCATCCACCGGCCGATACTCCGGGAGCACGCGCACGATTTCGGGAATCACGTCGCCCGCGCGGCGCACCACCACGCTGTCGCCCACCATGAGGCCAAGATCCGCAAAGTGGTCTTCGTTGTGCAGCGTCGCGTTGCTGACCGTCACGCCGCCGACGAATACGGGCTCAAGCCGCGCCACGGGCGTCACGCGCCCCGTGCGGCCCACCTGCACGGCGATGGCAATGACGCGCGTCACCATTTCTTCGGGCGGATACTTGTGCGCACAGGCCCAGCGCGGCTCGCGCGCGACGAACCCCAGCGCCCGCTGCAGCCCAAAATCGTCAACCTTGTAGACGGCGCCGTCGATTTCAAAAGGCAGCTCCCCGCGCACTGCCAGAACCTCCTCGTGAAACTTCGCAAGCTCCGAGGCGCCCTTCACCGTGCGGCGCATCTTGGCCACGGGGAGCCACAGGGCCTAGACCTATTAAAAAAGATAGGTCAATGAGTCGGCAAATTGGGGGTCGCTCACCTCGCCCACGCCGTAGGCGTAAAAGTGAAGACGCCTCTGGGCCGTGATGCGGCTGTCGAGCTGGCGCAGCGCGCCTGCGGCAGCGTTCCTCGGATTCACAAAGGGCTTGGCGTCATTTTCTTTCTGCCTGCGGTTTAATTCTTCAAAGTCCGCCTTGTGCATGATCACTTCGCCGCGCACTTCCAGGACACGCGGGGCGAGGTTGGCGTTGCTCACAAGCGGAATCGCGCCGATCGTGCGCACGTTGGCCGTGACGTCTTCGCCCACGGCGCCGTCGCCGCGCGTCTGGGCGCTCACGAGCACGCCGCTTTCGTAACGCAGGTTCACGGCAAGGCCATCGAACTTGAGCTCACAGTCGTAGACCACGTCGGGAGCGCCTTCATCCAAGCCCAATTCCTTTCGCACGCGCTGATCGAAGGCCAGCGCCCCCTGCGCCGAGAAATCGGTTTCTGTATGAATCGAGAGCATCGGCACGGCGTGGCGGACCTTGGCGAGATCGCTTCTCACCTCGCCTCCGACGCGCTGCGTGGGTGACGAAGGCGTCTTCAGGGTGGGCCAGGCGGCTTCAATTTCCGAGAGCTCGGCAAAGGCACGGTCGTACTCACTGTCGGGCACGCTCGGTTCGTCCAAAACGTAGTACTCGTAGTTCCAGCGGTGCAGTTTCCGGGCGAGCTCTTCGGCGCGCGCCTTCACCGCTTCAAAATCGTTTTCGTCAATCATGAAGTCAGGGACCTCGGAGTGGTCATGCAATCTGGGGCTAAGGGAGCTGAAGGGACGTCATGCACTCAAAACGCACGGCGCATGAAAAAGGCGTGCGCCGCCGATTGGTCCCGCAGCCCGAAAGGCCGCGGCGCGGTGCACGCCTTTTTTGTCCTTTGTTGAAGTGCGGATGTCGAGCACTTCAAGGCTCATTCATGCGCTTAGGCAAACGAGAAGATCTTCAGAGCCCGGCTTGAGCCCGCGGGCACGCCGTGAGCGGTCATGGCCGAGTGCACTTCGCGCAGCTGCTCGTCGATCATCGCAGCCGACACCGATCCCAAGGGGTGCCCCGAGGCGTCGGTCGTCATGGCGTCGATGCGGCAGCAGAGGTCGTTTGCAAGCGAGAAGAAGGCGGGCAGCGGATCATCGGCCGCGGACATGAGCGGCACGTCGAACTTGAGCTCGACTTCGTTCTTCAAGGTCTTGGAGGGCACGAGCACGAAGATCGGATCCATGCCGTCGGCGGCGGCCTTCTCGTACTGCCCTTCGTGCTTCACAAAGCCGCAGGCGACGGCGGCCGACTCAAGCACGGTCTCGTTGATGTCCTTGTCGCTCACGATCTTCACCGAGAGCACGTTGTCGAAGGCCTTGACGATGCGCGAGACGCGATCGGCCCCCTCACCCATCGCCTTGGAGACGGGCACG
>USAL01000190.1 GCA_900552545.1 uncultured Sutterella sp.
TCACGATGAGCGCATGGCTGATGTCGGCCACGGCGGTTTAGCCCACCTTGTCGATCTTGAGCTTGCCGGTGAAGGCGGAGAAGTTGCGCACGAAGGCTGCGACGATCATTGAGCCGATGTAGGCCGGAAGCGTAATGAAGTCGGCAAGGAAGTTGCTCACGAACGAGCCCAAGGCCATGCACACGGCGATCATGCCGCCCGCCTTGAAGAGCTGCTCGGTGAAGCTTGCATGAGCGGCCGAGTGCTCGTCGATCACGTCGGTCTGGTGTTCATCGGGAATGTGCAGGTTGGCCGCCATGTCGGGGTCGGTGAGCGGGGTCTTCACCTTGTAGCGGCGGATGAGCCACTCGCCGAAGGGGCCGCCGATCGTAAGCGCCGCGACCATGCCGAAGGTGGCGGCGGTGACGGCGGCGACCGTGCCGCCCGAAATCCCGTAGAGGTTTTCAAAGTAGGGACCGAAAGCCGCGGCTGTGCCGAGGCCGCCCATCATCGAAACCGAACCCGCGAGGATGCCGTAGTGAAAGTCGTAGCCCATGAGCTCGGTGATGCCGATGCCGATGCCGTTTTGCACGAAGCAAAGGGCGGTGACGGCCGCAAGAAACGCCACAAGGAGCTTGCCGCCCTGCTTGATGAGCTTCAAGCTTGCCATCAGGCCGATCGTGGTGAAGAAGGCAAGCATCAGCATCGACTGCAGCTTGGTGTCGAACGTGACGGAGAGAATCCCGTTGGCTTCAAGCACCGAGAAAACGAAGGCAACGGGCATGCCGCCCACGACGGGGCTCGGGACCGAGAAGCGTTCAAGGAAGGCGACGCGCTTTTTGATGGCGCTGCCGCCGTAGTAGGCAAGCACGGCAAGCGCAAGCGCCTGCACCATGTCGATGTTGAGGGTTGTGAGGGCGGGGCTGGTTTCCGATACCACTGGGAACGACTCCGGGAAAGGGGTTGGTGAAAAACGGCGCTCTCGGCCGTCGGTGCACCGCACGGCTCGCGTGCGGGCGGCGGGATTGGTGCGGAGGGGCCGCTCGATCCACGAGGGGCCGCATAGCGCATCGGGGCGCATCAAGGCGCTACAAGGCACGGCAAAGACGCTTTGCCGGTGCGCGAAGGACTCTTTGCCGCAAAGACTCTTAATTTTCCTGATCCCGGCGCATTTTTCAAGAACTCGGGAAATTGGCGCTTACGATGCACCCCCGGTGTTGGTGTTTGTGCGCACAAGCGTCAGTCGCGGAATGAGGACGGCTTCCTCGTTTCCCGTGTCCTTGTCGAGCCAGGCGACGATGGCGCCTGCCGGCACCGAGTGAACGCCGTAGCCGATGGCGTTGAGCCGCTCAAGGTGCTTGCGGCCGGCGCGCGAGAGCTGCGCAACAAAGAGCGTCCTTCGCGATCCCGCCGTTCTGTCGTTGACCACGACGCGGAAAATGCCGTGCTTGTCGGGCCCCATCATGTCCGAGCCCGTGCGAACGGAACAAATAAGCGCTTTCTTTCCCTTGTAAAACCCGAGGTTGACGTCTCTCAGCGTGAGCTCAAGGACGATTTTTTCCGGCCGCTCCCAGGCCTTGTCATCAGACAAAATCTGCGTGCCCGCAAGGTCCTTGTCCTTCGTGCCTTGAAGCAGGCTCGTAAAGAGCGTGAACGGCGCCGCCTCGTGGATCGTGAGCGCCTCCCTGGCGCGGGTGATGGCAACGAAGATCCGTCTTCTTGCTTCATCGTCCATGCGCTCGGGCGGCAACCACACGTGCACGCTGTCAAACTCCGTGCCCTTGGCTTTGTGGATGGTGCAGACGGTGACGGGCGCTGCGGCATCGCGCTGCAGGTCCTCAAAGCGCGTCTCGCGGATGAATTCGACGAGGTCGCTGTAGTAGACGGTTTCCGTCGGAGAAATCGAAAGAAAGAGCGCCGTGAGGTTTTCGACGAGCCTCGTGGCGCGGGTTTTGCCGTAGTGGCGGCAGGTTTCTGTGCAGGCCTCGGTGATGTCCTCGTGCTTTAAAACCGGACTGTCGCCGCGGCGCTTGTCGATCGCCTTCAAAAAGGCGCGCACTTCAAGAAGGTTGTAGAGCGCGAATTCGCGGCTTCCTTCAACGAGGGTCGCGCGGATGCCTGCCTGGATCAGTGCCGCATGCACTTCCTGGGCCTCGACGTTGGTGTGGGTGAGAACGGCATAAGTTCGTGCGTTCTTGCGTGCGCTTTTCCTTGAGCCCTTCTTTTCTGCGCTGCCGTCGGCCTCTGTCTTTTCCTGTGCTTGCTGCGCTTCTTTTGCTTCCTTCATCTCGCGCGCGATGGCTTCGACGATGGGCTGCGCAAGAAGCTTTGAACGGTAGTCGATGACGGCAATGCGGCCCGCGGTGTCGTTCACGGCGCGAAGCGGCTCGTGCTTCATGCGCTCTCTGATGTCCGCGGCAAAGCGGTTGGCAAGCGCCACGATCGGGGCGGCGCTGCGGTAGTTCTCCGGCATCTCGTAGCAGCGCGTGGCGTGATGCTGGGCAAAGCCGCGGAAGTTTGCGGGGTCCGAACCCCGGAACTCATAGACGTTTTGATCGTCGTCGCCCACGGCGATGACGCGCATGTCGGGATTGCGCTCAATGAGGGCCTTGACCAGCGCATAGTCCTCGGCATTCATGTCCTGCGCCTCGTCGATCACGACGACCGACTTGCTGATGCGCGAGGGCTCGACCATGTTTTCGGCAATCATTTTGGTTGCCTGCGCCACGGCCCCGGCCGATTCATCAAGGTTGCCGAGCCTGCCCATCAGATCGAAGGCAAACGAGTGAAAGGTCTTGATCGGCGCATAGTGGGCGGCTGTGCCGAGCAACTCGATCAGGCGCTGCTTGAAGACCGTGGCGGCCGCCCGCGAGAAGGTGAGTACGAGAAGCTGCTCGCGCTTGACGCCTTCAAGAAGCAGAAGCGAGGCGATCTTGTGCACGAGCACGCGCGTCTTGCCGCTTCCGGGGCCAGCGGCTACCGCAATGAACTGCGACTCCTTGTCGTCGATGCTGGCGCGCTGCCCCGCAGGAGGTCC
>USAL01000191.1 GCA_900552545.1 uncultured Sutterella sp.
GTGCTTCTGGCGCACTACGTCTTTCAGGACTGGATGCACATGCTGCCCTGCGAGCAGTGCGTCTACATCCGCTACGGAAACCTCGTCATGGCGCTCGGATGCATCATCGCCATGATCAACCCCAAGGCTCTCTGGGCCAAGATCTCGGGCTACGTCATCACGATCTACGGCCTCGTCTACACGATCATGTGTTCGTGGAAGCTCATCGGCATTCACGACGCCGTGCACTCGGACGACCCGATGGCGATGTTCGGCATGCAGGGCTGCTCGACCGAGCCGCACTTTCCCTTTGGGCTGCCCCTTGAGAAGTGGGCCCCGGCCTGGTTTCAGCCCACGGGCGACTGCGGCTACGACGCGCCGGTCGTGCCCGACGGAGCGACGCTTTCCTCGCTTCAGCAGTGGTTCATCGAGCTTTACCAGTCCTCCGACGGCTGGTACCTGATCCCGGCCTGGAAGTTCATGGACATGGCTAGCTGCTGTCTTCTCGCGTGCATCGTCGCTGCGATCTTTTTGATCGGCATGCTCACGGGGACGTTTGCACGCCTCTCCAGAAAGGCTTGATTTTGACTTTTCCCCACCTTGGGCAAGACCCGCTTGCCCGAGATTGAGTTTCTTGTTCAGAGATTGGTTTTCTATCTCCTTTTGCAGGTTCTTTTCGCCGCTCGCGTGAAAAGAACCTCTTTTTTTACGGCAAGAAACATTGCATCAACAGAGGACAAAGCCACCCATTGTCCTTGCTGAACGGCTTTCAGGAAATCAAAACCACGGCAGAGCCTGCGCGACATCCACGACGCTTCCGCACCCATTGAGATCGTAGCCCGCAAGCTGGGAAACCTCCGCTTTCCAAGCCTCTGAGCGCAGAAGCTTCAGAAAGTCCTTTCCGACCTTGCTCCTTAAAAAGCTTCTGTCGCAGGCGAGGAAATAGACCTCGCGCGACAACGCAATGAAGTCGAGATCGGCCTCGGCGGCAACATTGGCCAGGCAAATCCCGGCGTCAGCCTCGCCCTGCGAAATCATGCCGGCGACGTCGACATGCGAGGCGGCAAGCTTCTTACACAACACGATGTCTTCGGGCACCATGCCGCTTGCGTGAAGCAGATCCTCAAAAAGAACGCGCGTGCCCGAGCCCTGGGCGCGCTGCGCATACCTTGCCTTCTTCAAGCTCACGTCAAGAAGCGAATGCAGTCCCAGCGGATTTCCCTTGGCCACCGCAATGCCCTGAATGCGCGTGCAGAAGCGGATGAGCTGCATGCCGTGCGGATCGAGATGCTTGCGAAACGTCTGCGCCGCCGCACTGTCGCCGCCCGCTCCCACGGGAAAATTAAAGCCGGTGACGAGCGTGCGTCCCTCGGCGAGATCCTCGAGTCCCCGCTCGCTTGAATTGAAATTGACGTCAAGAAAGAAAGGGCTGTCCAAAGCGAATTTCTTCAACGCCAGAACCACAACGTCCGGGCAGCCCGCAAACGTCACGATGGGACGGCTGTCGTCGAGAGCCCTGACGAAGGCTTCCTGTAGATCGGCGCGAAGCGCTTCAAGCTGCGGTTTGTAGCGCGCATGCACGCCTCGCACCGATAAAAGAAGCTTCTTGGAAAAAGCGGTGAGCTGTCCGGGCTTGCCGCGCCCGCGCTCAAGCAGAGGCTGTCCGATTTTGGCTTCCCAGGCCCGCAGCTCGTTCCATGCGTGGCGGTATGAGATGTCGAAATCGGCTTCGACGGCCGCGGCAAGCGAACCGTGCCGCTCAACGGACTCAAGCAGATCGATGAGCCGGTTGCTGAGAATTTTTGCGCCGGGCGTGTCGCTGAGAAATTCGTACGAGAAATGAACTTGCCGCATGGACTTTTCACGCAGAAAACGGGAAGCGCAAGGCTTCGAGGTTGATCGATCCGTTCATAAAAGGCGGGCTTCCGAGAGACCATATATGAAAAATTTATCCATTTACGGCTCCTGAGATTGGCAATAAGATGGTTTTCCCCAGATCGATATAGATCAATCGATCATACCAAGGAGAGAAACAATGGAATCGAAAATTCAATTCTCGCGTCGCGACCTCCTGAAGTCGACGATGGCCGCCGGCCTTGCCGGTGCGGCTCCCGTACTGAGCACGACGGCTCAGGCCGCAGAAGGCGAAAAGAAGCTGCGTCCGCTGAGCGGCAAGATGACCTACGAAGAAGTTCGCAACCGCGCCCGCGAAATGATGATGCCGCGCTGCTACGTCTGCCCCGAGTGCAACGGCCGCGGCCCCTGCATCGGTCAGGTTCCGGGCTTTGGCGGCATGGGCGCCAACCGCGGCTTTCAGGCCAACTACGACTCTCTGGCTGCCGTGCAGCTCAACTCGCGCGTCGTGCACGGCGTGCACGTGCCTGACACGAGCATCGACTTCTTCGGCACGAAGATCTCGCTGCCCGTCATCGCTGCGCCGACCGGCGGCACCACCTACAACATGGGCGGCAAGCTCACGGAAGAAGAATTCGTGACCGCCATCTGCGAAGGCTGCACGAAGGCCGGCACGCTGGGCGCGGTAGCCGACGGCATCGGCGATCCCCTGCCGGTGTTTGAAAAGCGCCTCGACACGCTCAAGAGTCTCGGCTGCAAGGCCATCGTGGGCCTGAAGCCGCGTCTGAACAAGGACATCATCGAGCGCATGCGCCTTGCTGAAAAGGCAGGCGTCGTTGCGCTCACGATCGACCTCGACAGCGCCGGCCGTGCGGCTCGCGCCACCAAGGGGCAGACGGTGGAACCCAAGACGCTCGAACAGCTCAAGGAGCTCGTCAAGGCTAGCCGTCTGCCGCTGCTCTTCAAGGGCATCATGACGCCCGACGAAGCCGAGCTCTGCGTACAGGCCGGCGCCGCCGGCATCGTGGTTTCCAACCACGGCGGCCGTACGCTTGCCGACACCCCGGGGACGGCAGCCGTTCTGCCCCGCATCGCCGCCGTCGTCACGGGCCGCTGCTTCATCATGGTCGACGGCGCGGTCGCCCGCGGCACCGG
>USAL01000192.1 GCA_900552545.1 uncultured Sutterella sp.
ATCTCCGGTGCCATCCAGCACGTTGCCGGCATGAAGGACTCCAAGGTGATCGTGGCGGTCAACAAGGATCCCGAGGCGCCCATCTTCGAGATGTGCGACTACTACCTCGAGGCCGACGCCGTCGAGACGATTAAGGCGCTCGAAGAACAGCTCTAAGAAGCTTCATCAGACAACTTCCTGGCGGCGCAATGCCTTCCAGGGGGGGGGGTGGACGTGAGGCCAAGGCACCGGATCGAATGCGTGAAGCGGGGTGTAAACACCCGGCTGCGCCTAAGAACGGTGCCTTTTTCGTTTCAAGCCGGGCCGCCTGCGGGTGAATTGAACTTTGACTGCCGGGCGGGTGAAAAATCGGGCTTTTTCGGGGTATTCTGTGGGGCGCGCTTCTGCAACTGCGGCAAAAGCGCTTGAAGCATTTCGGCATCGTCCTACCGAAAACCACCCATCGATCCTTCCAGCCAGCCATGCGCATTCAACCCAATCTGCGCCGCATCGCGGCCATTCACGACCTTTCAGGCTTTAGCCGCACCTCGCTCATGGCGGTGATTCCGATTCTGTCGACGATGGGCTTCAACGTCTGTCCGCTGCCGACGGCGATTCTCTCGAATCACTCCCAGTACCCGAACTTCTCGTTTCTGGATCTCACCGACGAGATGCCCAACATCATCCGCGAGTGGGAGCGCCTTGCGATTCACTTTGATGCGATCTACACGGGCTATATGGGCTCGCCCCGACAGATCGAGATCGTGCTCGACTTCATTGAAAGGTTTCGCAGGCCTGAGACCTTGATCGTGGTTGATCCCGTCCTGGGCGACAACGGGGCGCTCTACAACAAGATCACCGAGGAGATGGTGCACCAGATGCGGCGCCTTGCCTCCAAGGCCGACGTGCTGACGCCTAACCTGACGGAAGCCTTTGCGCTTCTTGACGAGCCCTATTGCGCCGACGTAGGTCGTGAGGAATTAAAGGGCCTCATCACGCGGCTTGCCGATGCCGGTCCCGATACGGTGATCATCACAGGCGTCCCCGTACCGGGGCAGCCGGGACTCACCTCGGTCATTGCGCGCAGCAAGTCCGATCAGCGCACCTGGATGGTGACGTGCCCCTATCTGCCCGCACACTATCCCGGAACGGGCGACACCTTTACGAGCGTCATCACGGGCAGTCTCCTTCAGGGCGACAGCCTCCCGATTGCGCTTGATCGTGCCGTGCAGTTCATTCTTCAGGGCATCCGGGCGACGTTCGGGTATCAGACCGACAGTCGCGAGGGAATTTTGCTTGAGCGCGTGCTGCCGTTGCTCAAGACGCCGATTCAGTCCTCAAGCTACGAGCTCATCTGATCGGCTTTGAGGCGAAACGAAAATAAGAAACGAAAAAACGGACGCCGTTCTCCAAGTAGAGGAGGGCGTCCGTAATCGTAGGAAGGAGATTGTTTGAGCAGGCCGCGGGCGTTGGTGCCGCGGCCTGCGTCGTTTCGCGGTCGATTGATTTACTTGGCGGCTTCTGCAGCAGCCTTGCCCGCGATGCGGCCGAAGACGATGATGTCGGTGTAGGCATTGCCGCCCAGTCGGTTCGTGCCGTGCGTCACGCCCGTCACTTCACCCGCAGCCCAGAGCCCCGGGATCGGATTGCCGTTGCTGTCGAGTGCCTGGGCCTTTCCGTTGATGCGCACGCCGCCCATCGTGTGGTGCACGCTCGGGACAGCCTTGATCACGTAGTACTTGCCCTGGCTCATGTCGACCAGGCCGCTGCGATGATGAAAGTCCTTGTCGTTGCCCTTGCCGGCCATCGACGAGACGCGCTTCACGGTCGCGGTGAGTGCGTCATACGGGATCTTCGTGAAGTCGGCGATGCACTTGAGGTCGTCACACTTCTTCATGATGCCGGTCTTGGTGAAGGCTTCGTACTCGGTCGGATGCGCCTCGACGGTCTTGGAGATGGCGCCGATCTTGTCGTTCCAAAGTACCCAGCAGTAGGAGCCGGTCTGCTTGAGAATCGCGTGCGAGAGGACGTCGCGGCGATCGAGCTCTTCAACAAAGCGCTTGCCTTCCTGATTGATCATGATGGCGCCGTCAAAGCGCGAGTCGGCGATGAGTTCAATCGCGCCCGAAAGCGGATCGCAGATCGGGTAGGTCTGGATGTACTGCATGTTCACGAGCTGCGCACCCGCACGCTCGGCCATGTAGAGCGCTTCGCCCGTGGCGCCCGGCGCATCGGTGCTCTTGAAGCGCTCGTCGATCGAGGCGTTGTACTTCTTCACCATCTTGGCGTTGGCGCCAAAGCCGCCCGTGGCGAGCACGACGCCGCCCTTGGCGTTGAAGGTGTAGGTCGAGCCCTGCATCGAGGCCTTGACGCCCACGACGCGGCCAGAAGCGTCCTTGATGAGCTCTTCGGCCTTCATGTTGGTGATGACCGGGATGCCCAACTCATCGGCCTTGCTCTGGAACTTCGTGATGTACTCGGTGCCCGTGTGGCCGACGGGAATGAGGGCACGTTTGCGGCTGTGGCCGCCGAACCAGAAGAGGTTGTCCTCGATGAAACGAACGCCCAGATAGTCGCGGCACCAGGTGGCTGCGTCAAGCGCGTTCTGCGCAAGCACATTGATGACGGCCTTGTCGCCTTTTTTGTCGCCGCCCTTGTAGGTGTCTTCGGCATGAAGCTCGGGCGAGTCGTCCGTAATGCCTAGACGCGGCTGCGCCCAGTTGCGCGCGGCGGTCATTTCGCCGCGCGAGATGAGCGAGTTGCCGCCCGCGGAGCGCAGCTTTTCAAGAAGAACGACGTTGGCACCCGCGTTCTTGGCTTCGATGGCAGCCGAGAAACCGGCACCGCCCGCACCGATCACGACGACGTCATAGTTGCTCACCTTGGGCAGATTCGCGACAGCCTTCTTGATCGCCTTGGCGTCGGCCTTCGAGAGCGTCACGCCCGCTTTCTTCGCGGCGTCCTTCACGGCATCGAGAAAGCCTTTAGAGGAGAACGTGGCGCCCGAA
>USAL01000193.1 GCA_900552545.1 uncultured Sutterella sp.
CTCTCGCGCCGCAGCCGCAACTTCCCCACGCCCCCGATCGTCGATATCGAGCGCGACGAAAGCCAGCGCAGCTGGGTGCTGCAGGTCACCTGCAGCGACCGACTGGGTCTTCTTTTTGCCATCGCCGTCGTGCTCGCACGCCACTCGATCAACCTCGCCACGGCAAAGATCTCCACGATGGACGAGCGCGTCGAGGACGTGTTTTTGATCGAAGGCACGGCGCTTGAAAACCCCGAGCACGTCGTGCAGATTGAAAACGAGCTGTTGGACGCCCTGACGAACGCCCAGTAACAGGCGGCATTCAGGCCCCCGGCAGCTCTGCCGGAAACGACAGCGCCCGCGTCAAAGGAATCTGTCCTTTACGCGGGCGCGTCGTTCTGGGCTTTTATGTCAAGTGTCGACGAATTACTTCAGAAGCTCGGCGGGCGGCTCTTCACCGAACCACTTCACGTAGATCTTGGTGAATTCGCCCGAGGCGCGCGCCTTGTCAAGCGCGGCGTCGACTTCCTTCATGAGCGCGGTGTTCTTCTTGCTCACCGGGAAGCCGAAGGATTCGCTGTTCAAAGCCACCGGCAGGTGATAGAAGTTCTTGGCGACCTGCGGACGGCTTGCAAGGAAATAGGCCGTCACCGGGCGGTCGCCGATCACGGCCGCGCACCCGCGGTTGCCGAGCTCAAGATAGGCTTCGTTGATGGTGTTGAAGTTGCGCACCTTGGCCCCGGAGACCTCGTCGGCGCGCATCGAGCCCGACGTGCCGATCTGCGCGCAGATCGTGCAGTTTTCAAGGTCCTTCACGTCCTTGATCTTGTCCTTGTCTTCGGCGCGAACGAGAATCGAGAGGCCCGAAATGTAGTAGGGCTTGGAAAAGAGCACGCGCTTGGCGCGTTCTTCGGTGATCGTAAAGGACGACGCGCCGATGTCGTTGATGCCCGAAAGCAGCGACGGGATGATGGCGTCAAACCCCATGTTGGTCACGACGAGCTTGCGGCCCATTTCCTTGGCGACGTAGTTGAGAAGGTCGATCTCAAAGCCCACGGGCTGGCGCGCGTCCGTATCAAAGAATACGAACGGCGCGTAGGTGCTCTCGCACGCCATCCGAAGTTCCTTCTGGTCGGCCGCAGCGGCCCCCGAGGAGAGGGTGGCGGCAAAGGCCGTGGCCGCGGCGACGGCGGCAATCATCATCTTCTTCATTTGGTTTTGAACTCCTGTTTTTGTTGTTGTTTTGTTGTGTTGTAAAAGCGCCGTTGGGTGCGTCCCAGTCCCCCGAGTCTTTCGATGCGCCGCGAACCCTTCAAAGTTCTCGAAAGTCCACGGCGCTCTCCCTTAAGATCCTGGGCGATGAGCCCCCACGGTCTGCAGCATTTTATTATCTGTCGGCCAAATCGGGCACATGGCGCGGGGCTGCGCCGCTAAAGAGCTGGCGGGGACGCCCGATGCGCCGCTGCGGATCGTTGATGAATTCGTTTAACTGTGCAATCCAGCCCACGGTGCGCGCAAGCGCAAAGATGGCCGTAAAGAGCGGCACCGGAATGCCGATCGCCTTCTGCACGATGCCCGAGTAGAAGTCGACGTTGGGATACAAGTGGCGCGAGACGAAGTAGTCGTCTTCAAGCGCAATCTTTTCCAACGTCATCGCAAGCTTGAAGATCGGATCGTCGTGCAGGCCCAGCTCGTCGAGCACCTCGTGACAGGTCTCGCGCATGAGCTTGGCACGCGGGTCGTAGCTCTTGTAGACGCGGTGGCCAAAGCCCATGAGGCGCACGCCGCTTGACTAGTCCTTCACCTTTTCGATGAACTTGCCGATGTTCGCGACGCCCCCTTCGGCCTGTAGCTTGTAGAGCATGTTGAGCGCGGCTTCGTTCGCGCCCCCGTGCTGCGGGCCCCAGAGGCAGGCAACGCCTGCGGCAATCGCCGCAAAGGGGCTCGTGCCCGAGCTCACGCAAAGGCGCACGGTCGAGGTCGACGCGTTCTGTTCATGGTCGGCATGAAGAATGAAGATGCGGTCGAGGGCGCGCGCAACCACGTCGTTGACGACATACTCTTCGCAGGGAATCGCAAACATCATGCGAAGGAAGTTGGCCGAGTACGAGAGGTCGTTGCGCGGCCAGATGAAGGGCTCGCCCACCGAGTACTTGTGCGACATCGCAACGAGTGCGGGCATCTTGGCGATCAGCTGGATCGCTGCCGCGCGGCGCTGCTCGGGATCGAGCACGTTGGCGCTCTTGGGATAGAAGGCTGACATTGCGCCCACCAAGCCCGTCAAAATGGCCATCGGGTGCGCGTCGCGGCGGAATCCGCGCAGGAAGAAGCTCAGCTGCTCGTGAATCATCGTGTGATGCATCACTTCGTATTCAAACGACTTCTTCTGCTCGGCGTCGGGAAGCTCGCCCGTAAGCAGCAGGTAGCAGACCTCAAGATAGCTGCACTTCTTGGCAAGTTCCTCAATCGGGTAGCCGCGGTACAGAAGCATGCCCTTGCTGCCGTCGACATAGGTCACGGCGCTGCGGCAGGCTGCCGTCGACATAAAGCCGGGGTCGTAGGTGAACTTTCTGGACTGCTTGTAGAGCTAGGTGATGTCGATGACGTCGGGCCCCATGGTGCCCGATAGAACCGGCAGCACGACGTCAGGCGATCCGTCGGAAAAGACGAGCTTGACGCTCTTGCCCGTGCCGTTGTCGTTGTTTGCAGCATCCATCTTCTGTCAGCCTCCCTTTCGTTGACATGAATCGTGTTTGCAACATCCCGCAGGAACGCTCGGTCCCGCAAGGCACCATCGCCGGCCGAAAGGCTCGTTTTTGCTTCTTGCGCGCGTGTTGCGCACATTTGGAGCCGGCCGGTCAAGTTGAGAAAATTTAACGCAATTTCGCGCCTGCCCGTGCCTAGCGATTTCCCGCTCGACAAAATACCCTAGCCAAAATACGGTAGATCGAAGAATGAGCCTTGGCTCAAAAAGGCGCGATTGAGCATGATCACAAAGGAAAA
>USAL01000194.1 GCA_900552545.1 uncultured Sutterella sp.
AAATGCGCTCCTTCAATTTTTTGCCCACGGGCTGCGAGAGGATTGCGTCGTCGTCTTCGAAGTAGCGCTTGACGAAGACGCGGTAGTCCATTTCAAAGTAGTCGCGCACGAACTGCAGCGCCTCGCCGTAGTCGCGCAGCAAAAGCGCCACGTAGCGGCCGATGATGTGCACCTGCTGGATCTTCTGCTTGTAGTAGGCGTCGAGCTTTCGGTAGTCCTCCTTGCGGTACGGGCTGCGGTTGTCGAGGTTGAGCCGCTTGATTGTCATGGCGTTGTAGATCACCATGAAGCCGCCTTCGAGCGTGATGACGCCCGTCTTCGATAAAAAGAGAAGGGCATCGCGCACGTCGGATAGCGTCGTGCCGCCCGCCAAAAGCTGCTCGCTCTTGTAGCGCTTCATGAGCCCCACAAGCGAGAAGTCCGTCTCTGAGCCCGCCTCGCGCGAGGCCCTCCCTGGGGCGGGCTTCTTTTCGTCGCCCTCGGCCGCAGGGCTCGCGGCATGGTCGCAGAGCCACTGGAGAATCCAGCTGCAGAGCGCCCTTCGAGCCTCGTGGCTAGCGGCGAGCTTTTCAAAGCGCCTCGCGGGCACGATCTGCACGCACTGCTCGCCCGCATTGGCAAGGCCGTTCAGAAGCCCGGCGATGCGCCAGTAGTGGAAAATCGTGCGGATGGCCTTCACAGAGGCGGTGCAGGCCGCCTCCTGCGCGCGCATGTTGAGCTCCTTGAGGCTCAAGGTGAGCGGACGCTTTCGGGGGCCTTGCTGCTTCTGTTGTTTTTGCTGCTTTTGTCCCTTTGTCTGATTTTGGTTTTCTTGAGACTCTTGAGTCTCTTCAGTCCAATCCGCCCAATCAGCCTCATCAGTTCCGTCGTCGTCTTCAGCCCACTCGACGCCCTCGGCCTCGGCGCGTGCCTTGAGTTCGTTCACGGCAGCGATGAGATAGGCCTCCAGAGCAAGCGTCTCGGCAAGCACGCGCTGCGCCTTGCGCGAGCTGCCTGAGACGACGGCCTTCATGTCGTTGTCGTCCTTCAAGACGCCTGCCATGCGCATGGCGCCGATGGCCGAGACGACTGCGGACTTGGGAATCCCGAGCCGGTCGCTCAAGTAGTCGACGCGCGTTTCGGCCTCGCCTTGGGTCGCCTGCGACGTGCGGCTTGCGCTGATGAGTGAGCCGAGGATGCGCACGGCATGGGTGCGCATCTCATCCGTCTGAAAGTCTTTGGAGCGCTCGATGATGTCCTTTCCTTCCATGAGGGTGCGGACCTGAATGCTCGTGGCGTAGACGCGCGGGGCATTCATCTCGCGCTTGATGTAGCCCGCGTCCTCAAGGGCCGCGAGGGCGCTTCGGATCTTCGTTTCGATTTCTTGGTTGTCCGAGAGCGCCGCGTCGTTTAAGCCCGCCGCGCGCGCGATTTCAAGCGCCGACGAGGTAAAGGCGCCGCGCCCGCGCGAGAGCTCCTTGACGCCGCGCCAGATGTCCTTGATTTCCTTCAGACTCAGGCGCGAATTGTTGATGATCTGAAAGTGCATCTCCAGATCGTCTTCGCAAAAGAGCACGTAGCAGTCGGCTTCAAGGTCCGGGTCGCGCGCGCCGCGCCCTGCCTCCTGCACGTAGTTCTCAAGCGACGCAGAGACGCTGTAGTGCACCACGAGCCCGACATCCTTTTTGTCGACGCCCATGCCGAAGGCGTTGGTGGCGACGATGATCCGGGCGGCGCCCGAGATGAAGTCGTTCTGGTTGCGTGCGCGCTCGGGGGAATTCATCTTCCCGTTGTAGGCAAGGGCGGAAAGACCGTCCTCGGTCAAGCGCTTTGCCAGGACGAGGGTGTCTCTGACCGTGCTCGTGTAGACGATCGCGGGGCAATCGTGCGACTCGAGAAGCTCGCGGAGCCTCGCGTACTTCTCTTTTTCGTCGGCGGTTTCAATCACGCGGTAGTGCAGGTTCGTGCGCGCGGCGCTCGTGGCGTAGATCGTGAGCTTGAGGTCGAGCTTTTCCTTGAAGTAGTCGCAGATGTCCTGAATCACCTTGCGCTTGGCGGTGGCCGTAAAGCAGGAGACCGGAATCGGGATGCCCCCCTTTTCCTTTGAGAGCGCGGCGATGAAGTCGGCGATGAAGAGATAGTCCACCCGAAAGTCCTGACCCCAGGCCGAAAAGCAGTGCGCCTCGTCGATCACGAATCGTTCAATGTGGCGCGTCAAGAGAGCACGGCGCATCGTCCTTGAGCGCAATGTCTCGGGGGCGATGTAGAGAAGGCTTGCCGTTCCGTCGACGATGAGCTCGTAGGCTTTGGCGCGCTCGACTGGATCAAGCTGCCCGTTGATCGTCACCGCCTCGCTGATGCCTGCCGCGACGAGATGGTCGACCTGATCCTTCATGAGCGACTGCAGGGGCGAAATGACGACCGTGAGGCCCCGTGCGGTCTGTCCCGCCATGAGCGCAGGCAATTGAAAGGTAAGCGACTTTCCGCCGCCCGTGGGAAAGATCGCCAGAAGCGATTCGCCCGCAACGGCCGCGCGCACGGCGCGCTCCTGAAGCGGCTCGCCGCCGTAGAGCCTGAAGCCCTCAAATCCGAAAAGGCACTTTAAGTTTGCTTTGGGATCAAGCTTTTCCCGGCAGTAGCTGCAGCCCTCTTTGCAGGGGCGGCTTCGAAGCGTCGACATGACCTCTTCAACGGCGGGCATCCGGCAGCTCACCCAGGCTGGCGTCACCGAGCTTCTGTCGTCGGTCGTAATGAGCGCAAGCGCGTAGGCAAGCTCAACGGGGTACTCACGAACGAGGTCCTCGACCGGCGCATGCTCGCAGATGAGCCCGTGAAAAAACCGTCGGATGCGCTCGGCTGTGGAAAGATCCGGGACGTCGGCGGAGTTGCTTGTTTCGAGCTTTTCCTTTTCGTCCTCAATGCCCAGAACGCGCCG
>USAL01000195.1 GCA_900552545.1 uncultured Sutterella sp.
CACCGCCTGGCGGCTTGAGCGCATGCTCGTGCAGTTGGCGCAATGCGGCATCCTTGCCCGGCAGCGCGCGCTCGTCGTGGGCGACGTCACGGGTCATGCGGCAGGCTTGAAGGGCCCCAATTCGGGCATTGCACTTGAAGACGCCCTTCACTACGTGAGCCGCCTGGCCGGGATCCCGGTCTTTGTGGGGCTTCCCTTCGGACATCGGGAGGACACGATGACGCTTCCCGTGGGCTGCCCCGGAGCGATCGCCTATGAAGACGGGCGCCTGCAGATGACGGTTGACAATCCCCCGGTGCCCGCCGAATACCCCGGTGCCGAGGCAAGCAGAAAGCCGCTGTGGTGGGTGTAGGGTGGTGTAGGGCGCTTTGAATGTTGATTGACCTTGCCCGCAAGAGGAAGCTATTTGCATGAGTTCCAGTTCCAACATCCTGATGCGCGCAGCCCACGGGGCACTCGGGGTGCTCAATCGCGTGCGCGCCTTCTTCTTTGCAAGCGGCTTGAAGAGCACCTCGCGCGTGCTGGTCGAGCAGATCAACACGTCGTTGAGACTTCAGCCCGTGTCGATTGCCTGTCAGGCGATCGGGGCGGCGGCGCTCGTGGCGCGCTTCTGGGATGAGGTCAATAGGCCCCTTCTCATCCTCTGGGCGCTTGCCGTCCTTGCTGCCATCGGCACCTGGGGGCTTTTCCACCGGCGCTTTATTTCGGACGCCGAGCGCGGAGCGCACATCCGCGAGTGGTTGCAGCGCTGGATGATGCACACGCTTGCGATCGGCGTCGTCTGGGGCTTTGCGGGCGCGGCGTTTCTCATGACGCAGGAGGTGATCGACATCGTTATTCTGGTAGCGGTTGTGGTGACCGTGGTCTTTGCCTCCTGGCCCGTGTTTTCGTGCTGGATGCCGAGCTTGACGCTCCTTGTGATCTGTGCGCTTGCGCCCATGATGCTGACGCTGGCCGCAGCCTTTGACCTCGGGCGGCTTGCGATCGGCGCCGTACTTCTTGTCGTGGTGGCTTTCGTGCTCTACTGCGGGCGGCGATTGAACGAAATCGTCGTTCTTGCCGTCACGCGCGAAGTTCAAAACGAGCGGCTTGTCGCCCGACTCAAAAGCGAAAAGGCCTTGGCTGAAAGCGAGCGTCGCGCGACGGCCTTGGCTAGCGAGCGGCGCGCCAAGTTCTTTGCGGGCGCCAACCACGACCTGCGCCAGCCGCTTCAGGCGATGGGAATCTATCTGCAGATTCTTCAGATGCAGGCCGACGACCGCACCCGCGAGGTGGTGGAACAGCTGGACGCCACGGCCCGAAGCATTTCCACCCTGGTCGAGCAGCTTCTGGAAGTAAGCCGCATCGAAGCCGGCAACCTCGAAGTGAAGATGGAGTGCGTGCGCATCGAAGACCTCATGCGCGATCTCGCGGGCGAATTCGAGCCCGTGGCCGCCGTGAAGGGCCTCAAATTCTCGACGAGGCCGCTCCCCGTGTCGGTCAAAACCGATCCGATGCTCGTGGGCCGCATTCTCAGAAACCTCATCACCAACGCCATCCGCTACACGAACCGCCCCGGCGCGCGCATCGTGTTGGCCTCGCGGCGCTTAAGCGGCGGTCGCGTCACGATCGGGGTCTACGACCAGGGCCCGGGTATTGCGCGAAGCGAACGGCGCCGCATTTTTGAGGCCTTCTACCGTGGCGAAGCGGGGAAAGCGAGCGACGGGGGCTTAGGCCTTGGTCTTTCGATCGTCTCGGGTTTGGCGCGGCGTCTTGGCATCGGCGTCTCGGTCGGCAGCCGCCCGGGGCGGGGATCGGTCTTTCGCCTTGAATTTGCCTCCTACGAGCAGGCTTCGGGCTATCGCGCGGCCAATCCCCTGCAGCTTGCAAGCGACCTGGACGTCCGAGGCGTCGTGGGTTTGCTCGAAGACAACGACATCGTGCGCGGGGCCGTTGCGGCAATCCTCACGAGCTGGGGCGCGACGGTCGTGAGCGACCGGGAGCCCAGCGAGAAGTTCGTGCAGCGCATGATTGCCGAAGCCGAGGCGGGAAACCTTTCGGCGCTCATCTCCGACTACAACCTGGGCGAATCGGTGAGCACGGGCCTTGAGGTGATCTTTACGGTGCGGCTCGGGGCCGGACGCGACTTTCCGTGCGTGCTTCTCACGGCCGTAAGCGAAGACGAAATCCGGCGCGCCTATCGGGCGCTGTGCCTTAATCCCGACAACGAAGGGCTGGCGATGCCCGTGATTTTGCAAAAGCCTGCGGCGGCCGACACACTTGCCTCGGCGCTGCGGCGCGCCATTGCTGAAAACCGTCCCGAGGGGCGGTAGGAGCCGAAAACCGCCCTTAGGGGAGATGAAAGGGCGGTAGAAGGGGTGGGGGCTTTGCGGGAAGAACAAGCGAGGCTCAAGCTTCCCGTAGCGATCGGTCAGATCATGATGTCAAAGCCCGCGCGGCGCGCGGCGATGAGCGCTTCGGTGCGGTTTCTTGCGCCGAAGGCCCGATAGATTGCCGCGACGTGGGTCTTGACGGTGCCTTCCGACAAATTGAGTTCGCGACAGATGCGCTTGATGGGAAGACCGCGCGCCAAGGTCTTCAAAACGTCGATCTGACGCTGCGTGAGATGCACGTCGGGCTCGGACTTCTGCGCGAGCTCGACTTCGGTCTGCGAGAGAAACCCCGCCTTCTGCGACTCCGACAAAAGGCGCGTGGGGATGTAGACCCCGCCTTCGAGCACGAAGTCGATGGCGTGCGTGAGCATCACGGTATCAAGCGACTTGGGCACGAAACCGGCTGCGCCAAGCTGCAGGACGCGGGCGATGCTGTGCGGATCCGTGAGCCCCGAGAGCACCAGAATTTTGAGTGCGGGGCTTGTGCGCACGAG
>USAL01000196.1 GCA_900552545.1 uncultured Sutterella sp.
CGTCTGGCGGCAGAGGAACGCGGGCGTCTGCAGGACGTCGACCACGCTTGCCACCACCGGCACCTGCTCGGCCGTGTGCACGTCGGTAAGAATCGGCACGCCGACCTGACGGCGCACCTCGTCGAGCATCTTGAGACCCTCGTCCATGCCGGGACCGCGGAAGCTCTTCGAAGAGGTGCGGTTGGCCTTGTCGAAGCTCGCCTTGAAAATGTAGCGGATGCCGAGCGAATCGCAGACTTCCTTCACCTTGCCGGCGATCTCGATGAGCATCTCCTGACTTTCAATCACGCAGGGACCGGCGATGAGGAAAAAGGGGCTGCGGTTGCCGACTTCAAAACCACAAAGCTTCACGTTGCTCTGTCTCCGTTCGTTGGTTGTGGTGAGGGGAACGGGAACCTACTCAGGCCCCCCTTCCCTCCGCGCAGGAGCGACAGGAGCTGTCGCCTGTCGCCCGGTGTCGCCCAAAGCCCTCTTAGGCCTTGGCGGCGTGTTCGTCGCGGTACTTCATGGCCGCACGCACGAACGCCTCGAAAAGCGGATGGCCCGTGCGCGGGTTCGACGTGAACTCGGGGTGGAACTGCACGCCGACGAAGAACGGATGATCCTTCAATTCCATCATCTCGGGCAGGTTCTCGGTCGGGGTGCGGGCCGAAATCACCATGCCGCGGGCTTCAAACTGCGGCACGTAGGTGTTGTTGACCTCGTAGCGGTGACGATGGCGTTCGCACACGGTGTCGCCGTAGATCTGGTGGGCAAGCGTGCCGTCCTTCACGGGAACGGTCTGGCTGCCCAAGCGCAGCGTGCCGCCGAGGTCGCTGTTCTGGTCGCGCGTTTCGACCTTGCCCGTGCGGTCCGTCCACTGGGTGACGAGAGCCACGACCGGGTGCGCGGTGTTGACGTCGAATTCGGTCGAGTTGGCGCCGCCCAGACCACAGACGTGACGCGCGAATTCGATCACCGCCGTCTGCATGCCGAGGCAGATGCCGAGATACGGAATCTTGTTGACGCGGGCGTATTCGATCGCGCTGATCATGCCCTCGGTGCCGCGCTTGCCGAAGCCGCCCGGCACGAGGATGGCGTCAAGGCCCTCGAGCTTGCCGCAGCCGTCGCGCTCGATTTCCTCGGCGTCGATGAGCTCGACCTTGACCTTCTGCTCGGTGCGGATGCCGGCGTGGATCAGGGCCTCGTTGAGGCTCTTGTAGCTGTCGGCGTAGTCGACGTACTTGCCCACCATGCCGATGCGCACGACGCCCTTCACCTCACGGATGCGGCGCACGATCTCGCGCCACTGCGAAAGGTCGGCGGGCTTGGTGTTCAACTGCAGGCGCTCGCAGACGATGTCGTCGAGGTGCTGCGCGTGCAGCATCAGGGGCACTTCGTAAATCGTCTTGGCGTCGACCACGCTGATCACGCAGTCCATCGGGACGTTGCAGAAAAGCGCGATCTTGGCGCGTTCGTTTTCGGGAATCTCGCGGTCGGCGCGGCACAGCAGCACGTCCGGATAGACGCCCTCTTCGCGCAGCTTCTGAACGGAGTGCTGCGTGGGCTTGGTCTTCAATTCACCGGCAGCGCTCACCCACGGGCAGAGCGTCAGGTGCATGAAGCAGGCGTTGCCGCGGCCCACGCGGAAGCTCAACTGGCGCACGGCCTCAACGAACGGCAGCGACTCGATGTCGCCCACCGTGCCGCCGATTTCCACCACGGCCACGTCGCATTCGCCGTTACAGGCGTTCTTGGCGCCGCGCTCGATGAAGGCCTGGATTTCGTTGGTGATGTGCGGAATCACCTGCACCGTCTTGCCGAGGTACTCGCCGCGGCGTTCCTTCTCGAGGACGCTCTTATAAATCTGGCCCGTCGTGAAGTTGTTGAAGCGATGCATCTTGGAGCTGATGAAGCGCTCATAGTGGCCGAGGTCAAGGTCGGTCTCCGCACCGTCTTCGGTCACGAAGACTTCGCCGTGCTGAAACGGACTCATCGTGCCCGGGTCAACGTTGATGTAGGGATCCAACTTGATCATCGTGACCTTCAGACCACGCGTCTCAAGGATTGCAGCCAAAGAAGCGGCGGCGATGCCCTTACCCAGACTGGAGACAACGCCGCCGGTGACGAATACGTATTTAGTCATTGCAAAGCTCGAACAACGAGAGCGCGCCGATGTCCTCTGCCGGGTCCCGGACACGGCCGGGGACTCGCAGCAACAAAGCGCGCGGGTTCATGAATTTAGAAATTATAAAGTAAGGACCCGCCGGCTCCCGAATTTTTTTGCTCGAGTGCCGACGGGAATGGTGAAAAATTTAAACGGCTTCTCTTAGGCGCGGCCTCAGATGACGAGAAGCGCCGCGACCGCACAGGGAAAGACCGCAAGCGCCGCATCGAGCCGATCGTAGAAGCCGCCGTGGCCGGGAAGCATGTTGCTGGAGTCCTTGACGCCCGCGTTGCGCGTGAGCTGCGACTCAAAGAGATCGCCCGCAATCGAGACGGCCGTCAGAAGCACGATGATGATGAGGCCCGCCGCGGTCCCCGCACGGTTCAAAATCAAGCTCGTAAAGACCACGTCGTGCGGCAGCCACAGCCAGGCGGCAAAGGCCGCAGCCAGAACGCAGACAAAGGCGCCCGCTGCGCCCTCCCAGGTCTTCTTGGGGCTGATCGCAGGCGCCATGCGGTGGCGCCCGAAAAGGCGCCCCGCAAAGTAGGCGCAGGCGTCGGCCAACCACACGAGCATGAAGACCGAGAGCATGAGCGGCCAGCCGCCCGCGCGCATGAGCCACACAAGCGACATCCACGCCGTGGGCACGAGTACGATG
>USAL01000197.1 GCA_900552545.1 uncultured Sutterella sp.
GGCCCAGGGCCGCGCAAGCAAGCCCGAGCAAAGCCGCCGTCTGGCCATCGCCAACTCGCGCGTGCGGTTGGGCTGGTGGCTCATCGTGGTCTTTACGGTCGCCTGGTGGTGGGGACCGGGGTGTCTTGACATCCTCTTTGCGATCTTCTCGTTCTTCCTATTGCGAGAGTTCATTGCACTCACGCCCATCAAGCACACCGACCACTGGGTGCTTGTGATCGCCTTCTACATCGCCATTCCGGTGCAGTATGCGCTGGTGTACTTCAACCTCTCGGAAATCTTCACGCTCTTTATTCCGATCTATCTCTTTTTGATCCTGCCGGTGGTGGCCGCGATGAGCCACGACACGGACCGGTATCTGGAGCGCGTGGCGAAGGTCCAGTGGGGCTTGATGATCTGCGTCTTCTGCGTAAGCCACGCGCCCGCGATCGTGAACCTTGACTTTGAAAGCCAGAAGACCTCCGGGCAGCTGATGCTTCTCTTTTACCTCATCATCACGTTCCTCGCGGACCTCTTTTCGGTTTTGGCGAGCTCCGCGCTCGGAGGGCAGGCGCTTGCGCTCAACCCCAACAAGACCGTCAAGGGCATCACGGTGGGGTGTCTGCTTGCGGTGCTCGCGGGCATTGCGCTTTATTGGCTTACGCCCTTTTCGATTCTTCAGACGGCGCTTTTTGCGATGGCGATCGTTCTCGCCTGCGCCATGGGCGACTTCGTGATCAACTCAGTGAAGAGAAGCCTCGGCGCGCGCAGCTGGGAAGGGGAGCTTTACATCGGCCGCGGCATTCTCGAGCGCTTTGCGCCGCTCACTTTCTCGGCGCCCGTGTTCTACCATTTGACGCTTCTCTTTTACGAGTACTATCTGCACGCCACCTAAAGCGACCAGCCGAAGTGCCTGAAAATCCGCCCATGCGGTAAACCACCGTCTGCCCGACGTCTGACGATGCGCCGCATGGGCCATGAAGCCCTTTGAAGTCATTCCGAAGGCATCCCGACGCATTTTCGAGGAACCTCCCCACAACCGCCGCGCGGGTGAAGCTTTCCCCTTCCCCGCGCGATTTGCCGCGGTTCCTGCGTTTTTTCCACCCCCTTTTTTCGTTTCAGAGACACCCATGCCGAGCAATCAGTACGAAACTCTTCTTGCGCACGTCTATCGCAACGGCCACTACAAGGCCGACCGCACGGGCACGGGCACGCGCTCGGTCTTCGGCTACCAGATGCGCTTTGATCTCTCCGAAGGCTTTCCGCTCGTCACCACCAAGAAGCTGCACATCCGCTCGATCGTCCACGAGCTGCTGTGGTTTCTCTCCGGAAGCAGCAACATCGGCTACCTGCATGAGAACGGCGTCTCGATCTGGGACGAATGGGCCGACGAAAAGGGCGACCTCGGACCCGTGTACGGCGTGCAGTGGCGCAGCTGGCCCGCAGCCGCCGGCAGGCACATCGACCAGATCAGCGAATTGATCCACACGATCAAAACGAATCCCGACAGTCGCCGCATGATCGTCTGCGCCTGGAACGTGGGCGACATCGACAAGATGGCGCTCCCGCCGTGCCACTGCCTCTTTCAGTTCTACGTGGCCGACGGCAAGTTGTCCTGCCAGCTCTACCAGCGCTCGTGCGACATCTTCTTAGGCGTCCCGTTTAATATCGCCAGCTATGCGCTCTTGACGCACATGGTGGCCCAGCAGTGCGACCTTGCTCCGGGCGAGTTCATCTGGACGGGCGGCGACTGCCACATCTACACGAACCACTTCGAGCAGGTTGAGCTGCAGCTCTCGCGCGAGCCGCGCCCCTACCCGAAGCTTGTGATCAAGCGCAGGCCCGCCTCGATCTTCGAGTACAAGTTCGAAGACTTTGAAATCGTCGACTACAACCCCTGGCCGCACATCAAGGCGCCGGTCGCCGTGTAGTGCCGTGTCGTTTCCAACCCGACTCTCTACAGCCACCTATAGCCCCACGTACTGCACAAAAGAAGGGACACCACCACCATGACCGAAACTCACGAAACGGCTCAAAACGACGTCGCCGTCGCGCAGATCGTCGCCTTCGCACGCGGCGGCGTGATCGGCCTCAAGGGCACGATTCCCTGGCACATCCCCGAAGACCTCAAGCACTTCAAGCGCGTCACCACGGGCTCGCCCGTCATCATGGGGAGAAAAACCCACGAGTCGATCGGCCGCGCCCTGCCGGGGCGCCTTAACATCGTGATCACGCGCCAAGCTCAGTACGAGGCCGCGGGCTGCACGGTCGTTCCAAACGTTGAAGCAGCGCTCGCCGTTGCCCGCGAGGCAGCCCGCAAGTCGGGCGCCGAGCGCATCTTCATCATCGGGGGCGCGGAGATCTACCGCGCAAGCCGCGAGACGGTCGACGAAATCTGGTGCACGGAAATTGCGATGGACTGCGAGGGCGATGCGTTTTTCGAATCTCCGAAAGACGACAACTGGACGCGCACCGTGCTGCGCGAGCTCCCCGCGACCGAATCGCAGCCTGCGCTGACCTTTACCCTCCTGCGTCGCCGCGGCTCAAAAGTCCGCCCGGTGCCGGCCAACGTCTAAAGGTCGACGCAAAGGTCGACGAAAAGGACAACGCAAAGGACGACGGCACGGTCAACACAGAAGCCCCATCAACAACTCCCCTCGAGCTTTCCAACAACAGCAGCAGGCGCTTTATGCTCAACGACGAGCTTTTTTCGCTTTTTCTTCTCACCGGCACCGCCAACATCCTCGCGCCCGGCCTTGGCTCCGTGATGGCCGTGACGCTGAGT
>USAL01000198.1 GCA_900552545.1 uncultured Sutterella sp.
GGCATGCGTCTTGAAGCCGTCCCGAACGTCAACGACAAGGTGCTCGTGCAGTGCCGCTCGGGCGTGCGCGCCGAACGTGCTTCGAAGATTCTCATCGAATCCGGCTACAAGAACGTCTACAACGCCTACGGCACCATGCAGTGGAAGTACGGCTTGGTGAAGTAAGTCCGATCCATCAGGGCCTTCGGCGGACGCGCGTGCAACGCTTCTCCGAAGGCTTTTTTATCAGTGAAAAACACTCGGATATCGGGCGCAGTACTGCGTTTTCCCTGCCCCTCATCACTATCATCACTATCGCGGCCGCGGCCTCCGAAGCTGTTTTTCAGAGCGCGGAATCCTGCCGTTCGCTCGCGGCAAGCACATTGTCCACGATCGTTGCGCACTCGCCCAAATACCCAGCCGGGTCACACAGCCGCCTGATCTCTTCGCCGGTAAGGTGCCGCGTCACTTCGGGCACACGCGACAGAGCGTCTGACAGCGTGCCGCCTTCGATGTTGACCGTTCGGCAGGCCGCATAGATGATGTCGTGCGCGGCGGTGCGCCCAACGTAGGGAGCAAGCGCCATCTGCACGGCTTCGGCCATGATGAGTCCTCGCGTCAGTCCAAGATTGCGGCGCATTGTCTCTTCGTGCACTTCAAGTCCGGCGAGGAGTTCGTCGGCGTGCTTGAGCGCCCCCGAGGCCAGAAGGAACATTTCCGGCATCGCCGCCCACTCGGCATGCCAGGGACCGGTGCCGCGTTCAAGATCCTGTACCTGAGCATCGAGCAGCGCACCGCAGGCCTGACGGCAGGTCTTCACGCATGCAAGCACGATCTCGGAACCAATGGGATTGCGCTTTTGCGGCATCGTCGAGGATGACCCGCGGCCCTTGACGAAGGGTTCGGCCACTTCGTCGATTTCGTTCGTGGACAAAAGCATCACGTCAAGCGCAATCTTGCCAAGCGTCCCCGTCATCACGGCCATGAAGCCCGCGAGCTCTCCGAAGCCGTCGCGGGCAACGTGCCAGGGCGTCAGCGCATGATTGAGGCCCAGAATCTCGCAGAAGCGCTTCTGCACGGCCGCACCCTTGCCCGCAAGAGAGGCAAGCGTCCCGACCGCACCGGCAAGCTCTCCGACAAGAACGCGGCTGCGAAGCTCGCCAAGACGCGAGAGGTGCCGGTTGATCTGTTCGATCCAGATCGCGCATTTGTAGCCCCAGGTAATGGGAAGCGCCTGCTGCAGGTGCGTGCGGCCCGCCATCGGCGCGTCACGATAGCGGCGCGCCATGCAGACAAGGCTGCGGCGAATATTGCCCAGGCGTTCTTCAACCGCTTCAAGCGCCTCACGGCTCTGCAGCACGGCCGCTGTGTCGGTGACATCCTGCGTCGTGGCGCCCCAATGCAGCCATCGCCCCGCTTCGCCGCACATCGCTTCCATCTGGCGCACCACGGGCAGCACCGGATAACCGACGAGCGCCGTGTCGCGCGTGAGGCGCTCCCGGTCAAAATTCTCCGGCCGGCAGCATCTGCGGACCGTTGCGGCGACTTCCTCGGGAACAATGCCGTACTCGGCCTCGGCCTGAGCGAGAGCCGCTTCCACATCGATGAACTTGGCAAGCAGGTTGTCGTCATCAAAGATGGCGCGCATGCGCTCGTCGGAAAAGCAATCCTTGTAGATCGCGCTGTCGAATACCGTACAGGGCATGGTTTGGTTCCTTCTGGGGTATGAATCGGAAAGCACTGTCCCGTGGGGCTTGCTACGCCGCAAGCGGTCTTCCCCACTCGATGAGATTCTGATCCGGATCACGGAAATAGATCGACTCGATCGACCCGCAGGCTCCGGGACGCACCACGGGCCCCTCAATGACCGTTACATGGTGCCGCCTGAGATGCTCCAGTCGAAATTCAAGTGAGTCGTCGGAAACAAAGCAAAGCTCGGCCGAGCCCGGCGTCGGCGCGGCGGCATGCGGACTGCGTTCGCGACCTTTGCAATGCAGGTTGATCTTGACGCCGTCCAGATGCAGACTGACTCGCCCGGCGGCGTCAACCTCACGCCTAAAGCCAAGGACGCTCTCGTAGAACACGAGGCTCCTTTCGATGTCCGCAACCGTAAGAACAAGATGGTCAAGCTGCAGCCTGGGCCTGCGGGTGCAGCCGCAGAAAGTCTCGGCACTTTGCTTTAATGTCATGGATGTACCTGTATTTCTTCGTCTGTCCAAAGAAGCTGTCCGTCCTGAGAATCCACTGCCCGACCGCGCAGGAATTCGCAGAGCGGCAGCCTCATAAGTCTGCACCTTTTTACTGTCGGGACGCAGCATGACTTGAGGTCAAACCATCCGCCTCAGGGCTCATGATAGGAAGACACTATCAACTAGGTCAAAGAAATCACACTAAGGGAGTTGTTTTCCAATGATTCATAGATCACATCTATGAAATAACGCTGAGAGATCAACCATCACCATTCAGAACCAAGACTGCCGCCGGTTAGTTGGGAAGCATTGAAGCCTGCTGAGCAAGAAGCATCTTGAGGATCTGGGCTTTGTTGCCGGCGGTACCGCGACGCTCATCACCGTGCTCAACGGGAACGTGATCGTCAAGGTCAAGGAAGCCAGAGTCGCGATAAGCGAAGAAATGGCTCGCAAAATCATGGTCTGAGAAAACCAAAAAAGGAGAGGAAAGAATGAAGACACTGCGTGAAGTCAAGATC
>USAL01000199.1 GCA_900552545.1 uncultured Sutterella sp.
GTACGCAAGTCCGCCTCCGGGGTCTGGCTTCCCTATCCGCATAGCCCCTGCGGCAAGGTCGGTGCGTCAAGCCCGGCCATGGAAAACAGAGAGGCTTGCGAAGACTTGGCCGGACCTTCTTTGGCCGTGTCCGACACGATCGACGCAGCGGGGTTTCCGACGAGTTGCGGCAACGCCGCGCTTCTGGCGGCCTCGGGCGTGAAGATGAAGGCTGCCCCCTGCGTTGCGGCGCTTGAATCTGCAGGCACACGCGTGATGGGCAAGACCGTCTGCGGCGAGCTGGGGCTTACCGATGTGGAGGAGAACGCCCACTTTCGCGCGCCCAAAAATCCCCTTGATGCGAGGCTTTCCCTTTCAGGAGCCGCCGGGGGCGCGGCCTGCGCCGTTGCTGGGGGCGAATCGATGCTCGCGCTCGCAAGCGACTGCGCGGGCTCTGCGCTCGTGCCGGCCGCGCAGTGCGCCGTCGCGGCCCTGCGCTTTTCTGCCGGACGCGTGTCGACCGAGGGCATGTTCGTGGTAGGCGACGATCTTGAGACGCCCGCAGTTCTTGCCAGCAGCATTGAGACGCTGTCGACGGGCGTCGAGGCGCTTTTAAAGCACGGGGACGCCAAGGAGTTGAGGATTGAGCTTCTCGTTCCTTTGGATCTGCTCACCTTCCTGGGCCCGCAGGCCTTTGCGGGGTTTGAGCCGGTGCTGCAAAAGGCGCAGGCTGCCTTCGGGCGCGCCGCGTTCGTCAATGCCGCGCCGGGGGATCTTTCACGCGTTTTTGATGCCTTCGAGCGGCTCAGGGCACGTGCCGTCTGCGCGCGGCTCGAAAACGTCCTCGAGACCCTGCACCCGAAGCTCTCGCCCGCAGCCAGCGATCAACTGGCGGCAAGCTTCGTGCTGCAGCAGGAAGGCATCGACGAAGCACATCAGCTTCGCAAGGCGACGGCCGAGCACTTTTCGCGCCTTCTTTCGTCTGGTTCGGCCGGCAAGGAGGGAGAAGCATTCCCCATTCTCGTTTTTCCGACGCTTCCGGGCGCGCGGGCGCAACTTGAAGACGACGCCGCAACGAGCGTCAAGCGCCGCACGAAACTCACGACGCTCTACGGCCTCATGACGCTTGCGGGGGTAACGATGGCGACGATTCCTGTTCCAATTTCGACTTCGACGGCAGGAGCGCCGATCAACATCACGCTTGCCTGCATGGGAAATCGCGAGCTTGAGCTTCTTCAAGCCTGCCGTCTCCTTCTGGCGGCGTTTGCGTGAAGGTTTAGAAAAGTCAGCCAGAAGAACGCGCGCAAAAAAGCCGCAGCACCTCTTGTGGTCTGCGGCATTTTTTGCGATTTATCAGGGGAATTTTAGTTTTTCCTCGGGAGCGGCCGCAGCCGCACGATGGTTGCACCGGAGCCCCCGTCATTTTCACGCGCCTCGCAGAAGGCGATCACCTCGTCGCGCTGCTTCAACCAGCGGCGCACCTTTTCGCGCAGCACCGACTGCCGGTCGGGCGAGCTGTTGCCCTTGCCGTGGATGATGCGCACGCACAGCCACTCGTGGGCCTGGCACTTCTTGAGAAAGTCCGCCACGGCAATGCGCGCTTCCTCAACGAACATGCCGTGCAGATCAATCTGCCCCATGATGCTCCAGCGGCCACGGCGCAGGTCGCGCGGGACGTCGGGGCCTACCTCGGGACGACGAAAGCTCTTGCCGTCCTCGCTTTCGAGAAACTCGATGCTGTCAAGCTCGTCCGACAGGCTCTCCTCGAGCACGCTCTCGTTGTCGGCAATGGTCTGCCGCGGCTCGGGCCGCACGGCCTTCTTGTGCTGCGCACGCGGAGCAGCGCCCAGGGGCTCGACGCCGGCCTTTTTCATCGCCCGCGCAAAGTCGATGTCCTTTTCCTCGACGTGACGGGCGATCTTGACGCCCGCGGCGGCCTTGACGCCGGTCTTTTTCATCGTCTCAAGAAACATCTCGGTGTCGCGGGCGATCTTTGCCTGCACCTTTTCTTCCTTGTCCTGCTGCGCCTGGCGCTCGCGCGCCTGTTCCTTCAACTGGGCTGCGAGCGGGCGCAGCGCGTCAAATCCGGTCATTTGATGTGCTTCCTCGGAATGCGAAAACGCATGCAGTCCCTTTTTCGTCAGGATGCTGCATGCGTCGTGAAGCGCTTCGGGATCCCTCAGCGGGGTATCCGGAGCGCAGCCTTCACTCGTGCGCCGGCCATTGTAGCGGCTTGCGCGGCGTTGGCGGCTGTATCGATTAGTGTGCGGCCTTCTCTTCAAGGAAGCGCTGCGCGTCAAGCGCAGCCATGCATCCGGTAGCAGCGGAGGTCACGGCCTGGCGATAGTACTGGTCTTGAACCTCGCCGGCGGCGAAAACGCCTTCGATATTCGTAGCTGTAGCGGCCTACGAGCGAGAGCCTGCTGTCACGATGAAGCCGTTGTCGAGCGCCAGCTGTCCCTTGAAGATCTCCGTGTTGGGCTTGTGTCCAATAGCGACGAAGAGACCGTCTACGGCGATTTCAACTGGTGCTTCGGCCTGCGTGCTTTCGAGTCGCAATCCGGTGACGGCTTTGCCGTCGCCGAGCACTTCGCCCACCGTTCGGTGCAGGGCAAGTTCGATCTTGCCGGCAGCCACGGCTTCCATCAGGCGGGCGACCATAATGG
>USAL01000200.1 GCA_900552545.1 uncultured Sutterella sp.
AAGCCCTTAAAAGATTGCCATCAGAGGCCGTATTTCGCCGCATTTTCCCGCAACTGTCGAGTACCCAACAGTACGCACCGGGACCCAAACATAAGATCAGACCAACGGCCGGCATTTTGAGCCCCGTCGTGAATGCATACGTATACGCAAGGTATATGGACGACAAAGGAGAGCAGAAAAATGAAAAAGTCTCTAGTAGCAATGGCTTGTCTTTCGGCAATGGCGGGCGTCGCGGGCGCCGCGCAGATTGATCTTTACGGGACGATCGACACGTATGTCGCCGTCAATCACGCGGGCGGCGAGCAGAACGTCTCGCTCGCTAGCGGCGGCGCATCGGCCTCCTTCTGGGGCATTCAGGGTGCCGAAGAACTCAACTCGGAGCACAGACGAATTGAATCTCAGCAAGGAGCATCCTCGAATGAATCCGCATAAAGTGATCGCCGTCTGCGGCAAGGGCGGCGTCGGTAAAACCGCGCTCACGGCCATGCTTACCCGTGAGCTCAAGAACCGCAAGGACACCGGACACCTTCTTGTGGTCGACGCGGATCCCGCGCTCGGCCTTTTGTACGCCTTGAACATCGACACCGACAAGACGATCGGCGCGGTGCGCGACAAGGTGCTTGAAGCCGCCGAAAACGGAACCGCGGGCTCTCAGGCCGAAGTGGCCAACGAGCTCGACTATCTCATCGCAAGCGCCATGAAGGAGGAAAAGGACTACTCCTTCATCGCCATGGGCCACATGGAGGCCAAGGGGTGCTTCTGCTCGGTGAACAAGCTCCTGCGCGATACCTTGGAAGAGCTCGTGCTCAAGTTCGACACCATCCTCATCGACGGTGAAGCGGGCATCGAGCAGATCAACCGTCGGGTGGTCGAGCGCATCAACACGCTCGTTCTCGTGACCGACAGCTCCTATCGCGGCGTGCAGACCGTGCATCACATCGAAGAGCTTGTCAAGAACGGCGCGGTGCCCTCCTGCGAAACGGTGGGCGTGATCTTCAACCGCATCCAGGGCGACAACCGCACCGAAGCAGAACTGCAGGCGTTGGTCGGCCTGCCCGTGCTGGGAGTCGTTCCCTACGATTCCACGCTGCAGCAGTTCGACGCCCAGGGCAAGACCCTTCTCGACCTCCCCGACGAGACGCCCGCTCTTGCCGCCGTCGACAAAATCGTCGCCAAGCTCATGAGCTGAGGCTTCGCCTGAAGACCAGGAAAAAAATTTAGGAACTCGGACTCCCGCAGGAACTCTTCCCCTTTTTGCGGGCGTCCGTTCCAATCAAGCCGCTTGATTTCATGATCATTGAAGTCAAGCGGCTTCTTTTTGCCAGCAAACACCCCAATGCCTTCCCTTGCCTGATTGATGCAATTGCTTGCCGTTTAAGGGACTTTTGCGTGCAAGGCGCTTCCAAGACAAGGGCTGCCAGCCACAGTCTTTCCGCAGGGCCCTACACTCTCGTGGGCATTCATCACGAACAAACGATTGAAGGAGACGATTGCCATGAGCAAGAGCACAAACACGACGGAGACCCCCCTTCCTGCAGGCTACGACACCGTCTTTGCCCGCGGCCCGGTCAATCCGTACGGGAAATTCTTCACCGGCACCTCGTACCTCACGATGCTCTCGGAAAACGATTCCGTCTTTCACGCCCCGATCGGCAACGTGACCTTCGAGCCCGGAACCCGCACCTTCTGGCACAAGCACAGCGCCGGACAGATTCTTCTTGTCCTTGCCGGCTGCGGGCTCTATCAGGAGCGCGGCAGGAGCGCCCGCCGCATTGTCAAGGGCGACGTCGTGCGCATTGCGCCCGATGTCGAACACTGGCACGGCGCCTGTCCCGACAGCTGGATGGCGCACGTCTCGATTGAAACAAACGGCACCATCAACAAGGCCGAGTGGCTTGATCCGGTCACTGATGAAGAGTACGCAAAGGCGGCCGAATAGTCCGCCCGCCCTGCTTTTCCCAATCTCAGCTCAGCGCGACTGCGGCTCCTGCACATCAAGCCGCTCGTGCACGGGGGCGCCGGTTAACGTCACCTCAAAGGCGCTCCCCTTCTCAACATCGAGGATCCGGATGCGCCAGCCCAAGCGGCGGCAGATGCGGCTTGTGATGTTGAGCCCCAACCCCACGCCGCCCGAGGCCTTTTCCTGTCCCGCACTCTGTCCCTTTTTTTGTCCCGCGATGTCCGCGCGCGGTGCTGGCACACCCGTGCCCTGCTCGAAGGCCTCGAAGATGCGCTGCCGGTCCTCGGGGACAATGCCCGACCCCGTGTCGCGCACCACGAAGCCCGTAGCGGTTTCCTCAACCGTGACCGTTCCGCTTTGCGTATAGGTGACGGCATTCTTAAGCAGGTTGTTGACCACCGTTCCCAGCGCAAGCGCCGAGTAATGTCCCGGGCACCGTGCGGTGCGCACGGCATTTACCACCAGGCCCTTTTTCTCGGCCGTCTCGCGCCAGAATGCAATGCAGCTTTCGATGACGGCACTCACGGCGTCATCGCTTTGCGTTGAATCAAGAACACCCGAGGCGCCAGCTTGGGCGCGCTTCGCGTCACGCAGGTGACTTTGCCGAGCAAGCTGCAAAAAGAGCTCCACGAGGTTCTTCATCGATTCCTGCGCATTCATGATGCGCTCGACCTGTCG
>USAL01000201.1 GCA_900552545.1 uncultured Sutterella sp.
CTTGTCAAACCGGCGATGACGCGGGCCTGCAGGTCTGAGGACAACGTCGGGAAGTCGTTCGCGTCGAAGTTCTCTTTCAGTAGATTGAAAAGATTTTCGCGCTCTCTTTGCCACGACGCACCGCCGAGGACGGAATCTGTCGGTCTGTAGAAACCTGTCTTGGGAAGGCTGCCATGGTGACAGCCAATGACGGCGGGAACTCTTGAACTCCGGGTCCAGGCAGTTGCCGAGATCTGCCCGGTGCCGGCATGGAAGCCCCACAGCTTCTCCAGCTCGGGGTTAGCATTTTTGAGTGCATCAAGACTGTTGTTTGTGTAGCCGGACGTGGCGCGACGAATTTTTTCTTGAAAAGTTGGAGAAACTTTTCCAATATCGTGGCAGGCGGCCAGTAGAGCCGTCTCCTTGGGAAGCCAGGCTGCCTTGAGCCAACCAGGAAAGAGGTTGACAAGCCTTTGTGCGACCATGCCGCTCAGCAGGCAGTGCGTCTTGACGTCCTGACCGAGACAGCTCGTTCCTTCAGGGGTCTCCCGCGTCTTGGCGAAATTGTCTTCAAGGGCAAGTGCGGGAAGGGAGACGCCGCTTTCTGACGATGGCTTGCGAGGGAAAAACATGACCTGGATGTGTACTTGTTGTGCTGAAAAGACGCCTGCGCGGCGTTTTTTTCAGTATACGGTACGTCCTCCGAAAGGTGATAGGGTTCGACCAGAGCACGCCGCCGTCAGAAGCCGGGCCGCATCCCTCGCAGTACCATGGGAAGGGAGCAGGGGAAGGTAGAGGGGGTAGACCTTTTTTGTCCAGCTAAAAATGCTGGCAAAGCCGTTGGACGAAGGTCAGGAATATGTCGCTTCTTCAGTGAAGGGGTCCGGGACGAGAATTCAAGTTTCCGCCCGTTAATAAAGGCCAAAAAAAGCGCTCAAAGTGAAACGTGTCCACTTTGAGCGCTTTGCTTTAATGCGCAGCCGGTCGGCGGAAGCTACGGCAGACGGTCGCTTCCTGCGAGCGTGCCCGTCGTGTCGCCCACGGGCCGAGCGGTGCGCGGCGCCTTCACGACGAGGTTCGGGTGCGTTGCCTTGGGATCGGGCAGCGGCGCGATGTGCTCGATCCTGCCGTGGCGCTCGATGAGCTCGCTGATTTCGCCGAACTCAATGGCGCGCTGCGGGCAGGCTTCGACGCAGGCGGGCGAGAGCCCCTTGTCCAGACGATCGACGCAGGCGTCGCACTTGGTCATCTTTGCGGCCTTGGCGTCAAGCTGCGGTGCACCGTAGGGGCAGGCCTTTGCGCAGGCTCCGCAGCCGATGCACTTCTGCGAGTCGATGAGCACAAGCCCGTCGGAGGCGCGCTTGTAGTGCGCCTTCGTGGGGCAGACCTTCGTGCAGGGCGCCTCGGTGCACTCGTTGCACGAGATCGAGACGTAGTAGGCGAAGGCGTCGGTGTGCCAGGCTCCGGTGAGCCGGTCCTGACGCCAGCTGCCGCCCTCGTAGACGAGCACGTGGCGGAAGTTGCGGCCGACCTCAAGGTTGTTCTTATCCTTGCAGGCGACCTGACAGGTACGGCATCCCGTGCAGCGGGAGACGTCGATGAAAAAACCGAGTTGCTTTGACATGATGCGTTTCCTCAGGCGGCCTTGACGACTTCAACAAGATTGGTGTGCTGCGGATTTCCCTTCGCCAGCGGACTTTTCTTGAGCGACGTGAGCGTGTTGATCGAGGGACCGGTGTCAAGTCCCGTCTTGTCGGGCGTATACCAGCCGCCCTGCGGGAAGGCGACCACGCCCGGAATGATGCGAGGCGTCACATGCACAGCAAGCCGCACGCGGCCTCGGTCGTTGAAGACGTCGACCGCGTCGCCGCTCTCAAGTCCTCGCGCGCGGGCGTCGATTGGATTCATGAGAAGCTGATCGGGCTGCAGCTCGCGCAGCCACGGCACGTTGTGGTAGGTCGAGTGCGTGCGCCCGTGTCCGTGGTAGCCGTAGCACTGCAGGGGGTATTTCGCCTGCAGGGCGTCGCCGGGCATCTCCCAGGTGCGCACGTACTTCGGCAGTGCCGAGATCACGTCGCCCTTGGGAAGCGTCCACTCGGCGGCAAGCGCCGCAAGCCGGGTCGAATAGATTTCGATTTTGCCCGAGGGCGTGCGCAGCGGATGCGCAGCCGGATCGTCGCGGAAGTCCTTCAAAACGACCGTCTTGTCCTTTCCAAGGCCTGGGATCTTGACGATGCCCGCTTCCCAGAAGACATCGAACTCGGGCATTGCATCGGGGTGCTTTTTGCGGGTTTCGTCATAGCACCAGCGCACCCACTGCTCCTGCGAGCGGCCCTCGGTGTACTGCGCCTCGATGCCGAAGCGCTTGGCAAGCTGCGAGCAGATCCAGTAGCTCGATTTCTGCTGCCACTGCGGATCGACGCACTTTTGCAGCGCCACCATGAAGTTGCTTGTGCCGGTGGCGTAGCCGTCGGCGGCGATGTCGTTGAGCTCCTGCTGCATCACGTCGGGCAGGATCACGTCGGCCCAGCGGGCGGTCGCGGTCATCTGGTTGTCGATGACGAGGATGAACTCGCACTTTTTCTCGTCGCTCAGAATGCGTGCGGAGGCGTAGTGGTCGGAGTGCTGGTTCATGTTG
>USAL01000202.1 GCA_900552545.1 uncultured Sutterella sp.
CGCCTCATGATCGGCGCGGAACCCCCGAAGCTTGAGCAGCGCGCGGGCAACCCCGGCGAACCGGCTCTGGAGCTTTTGGGCGTTGGCCTCTCCGGCGGCCACCATGTGACGGGGCTTTCGAACATCCGCCTTTCGGTGCGCGCGGGCGAAATCGTGGGCATTGCCGGCATCAGCGGCAACGGCCAGTCGCGACTTTTGGGCGTGTGCATGGGCGAACTTCCGGTCGAGCAGGGAACGGTGAAGATCTTCGGCGAAGTTGTCAACGACCTTGATCCCGCAGAGCGCCGCGCGCGTGGCCTGCGCTACGTGCCCGAGCAGCGACTCGGCCACGGTTCGGTGCCAGAGTTTTCGCTTTTGAACAATACGCTTCTCACGGGCGACCATCTTCACAGCCGCGGCTTCATCAATCACGAGGCCGCACGGCGCTTTACCGAGGAGGTGATTGCCGACTTCGACGTCAAGACCTCGTCGGTCAACAAGGCCGCGCAGGCGCTCTCGGGCGGCAACCTGCAGAAGTTCATCGTCGGGCGCGAGATCCTTCAGAAGCCTCGCGTTCTCATCGTCGATCAGCCCACCTGGGGCGTCGACGTCGGTGCGGCCACCGTCATTCGCAATGCGCTTTTGAAGCTCAGAGGCGAGGGTGCGGCCATCGTCGTCGTGAGCGAGGAAATCGACGAGCTCTTTGAAATCAGCGACCGCATTGCCGTGATGTACCGCGGCACCATGTCGCCCGCCGTCCCGGTGCAGTCGCTCACGATGGAGGAGCTCGGCCGCTGGATGGCCGGACTCTGGACGGGCAGCCCCTTCAAACATCAGGCTCGGGAGGCCGATTGACATGCAGTTTCCGATTCGTCTGACCGTCCGGCAGGAACCCGGCCTCATGCGCTGGCTCTCGCCCGTGGCGGCGATCGTGCTCACGATCATTGCCGGGGCGATTCTCTTTGCCTGTCTGGGCAAGAACCCCTTTACGGGGCTTTACGTCTTTCTGGTGGCACCGCTTGAGACGCTCCGAGGCTGGGCCGAAGTGGGCGTCAAGATGACGCCGCTTCTCTTGTGTGCCGTGGGCCTTGTGGTCTGCTACCGCGCCAACATCTGGAACATCGGCGCCGAAGGTCAGTTTCTGATGGGCGCCATCGCCGGCGGCTGGGCTGCGCTGCAGTGCCCGCCCGACATCGGCAACTGGTACTTCGTGGTTGCTCTCGTTGCAGGCATCGCGGGCGGCGCCCTGTGGGCGGCCGTCACGGCGCTTTTGAAGGACTGCTTTCACGCAAACGAGATTTTGGTCTCCCTGATGCTCGTCTACGTGGCGCAGTTCTTTCTAGCCTACTGCGTGCAGGGCCCCTTGCAGGATCCCGACGGCCTGGGCTTTCCGCAGTCGCCGCTTTTTGCCGCGGCCGCAAGCATTCCCAATCTGCTGCCCGGCACGCGTCTGCACATTGGTCTTGTCTTTGCGCTCGTTGCGGCCATCGCCGTCGAGCTCATGATGGCGCGCATGTTCATCGGCCTGCAGTTCAAGGTCTCGGGCATAGCGCCTCTGGCGGCCAAGTACGCGGGCTTTCGTCCGCGCAGGCTCCTGTGGATTGCGATGTTGATCTCAGGTGGCCTTGCTGGCCTTGCGGGCGTGTGTGAAGTCACCGGTCCCGTCGGACAGCTGACGCTCAACATCAGCCCGGGCTACGGCTTTGCCGCCATCATCGTCGCCTTCGTCGGGCGTTTGACGCCTGCGGGCTGCATTCCGGCCGCCTTCGTCATGGCGCTCTTCTACCTTGGCGGCGAGCTCGGACAGAGCCGCCTCGGACTGCCCTCGTCGGTGACGGGCGTCTATCAGGGGCTGCTCCTCTTTTTCCTTCTTGTCTGCGATGCCTTTATCTATTTCAAGCCGGTCTGGGTCGGATTCTCGGATCGTTCGGGAGAAGCGCAATGAGTGTCATTGCTAGTGTGATTGCCGCAACGTTAAACGCCGGCACGCCGCTGCTCATCGCCGCCATCGGCATCTTGATTCACGAAAAAAGCGGCGTCTTGAACCTCGGCATTGAGGGCCTGATGCTCGTGGGCGCCGTGGCGGGGTTCGGTACGACCTATGCTACGGGAAGCTTCGCATTGGGCTTTGCCGTGGGCGCTCTGGCGGGCCTCGCGCTTGCCGCGCTTTTTGGCTTCTTTACGCTCGGGCTCTACGCCAATCAGTATGCGGCAGGTCTCGCCTTGGCGCTTTTCGGCACCGGCTTTTCGGCCTTCGTGGGTCAGAGCCTGCAGGGCAAAGCGCTGCCCGCCCGTGCCCCCGAAGGCATTCCGGGGCTTGAAAACATTCCCTTTGTGGGCGAGGCGTTTTTCTCGTCGCACTTGTTTGTCTATCTTGCGCTTGCGGGCCTGGCGTTGGTCGGGTGGTTTCTTTACCGCAGCCGCTGGGGCCTCGTCGTGCGCGCCGTGGGAGAGTCGCCCAAGGCTGCCTATGCGTTGGGCTACAACGTGCGGCTCATTCGCTTTTGTGCCGTGCTCTTTGGCGGCCTGATGTCGGGCTTGGCGGGCGCATAACACTCGCTAGTCTACACGCCCCTGTGGGACGAGGGCATGACGGCAGGACGCGG
>USAL01000203.1 GCA_900552545.1 uncultured Sutterella sp.
TGAGCGGGTTCTCGAGAACGGCCGACTGACGCTCCGGCGTGTTGATGAAGTAGGGCGACAGGTAGCCGCGGTCGAACTGCATGCCTTCGACGACTTCGAGTTCGTTGTTGAGGCTCTTGCCGTCTTCGATGGTGATCACGCCTTCCTTGCCGACCTTGTCCATGGCCTGGGCGAGGATGTCGCCGATTTCCTGATCGGAGTTGGCCGAAATGGCGCCGACCTGAGCGACTTCCTTGGTGGTCGTCGTGGGCTTGGAGATCTTGCGCAGCTCTTCGATGGCGGCGGCGACGGCCTTGTCGATGCCGCGCTTGAGATCCATCGGGTTCATGCCGGCGGCGACGTACTTCATGCCTTCGTCGACGATGGCCTGGGCGAGAACCGTGGCGGTCGTGGTGCCGTCACCGGCGTTGTCGTTGGTCTTCGAGGCGACTTCGCGCACCATCTGGGCGCCCATGTTCTCGAACTTGTCCTTGAGATCGATCTCCTTGGCAACCGTCACGCCGTCCTTGGTGACGAGCGGGCCGCCGAAGGAGCGTTCGAGCACAACGTTGCGGCCCTTGGGTCCAAGGGTCACCTTCACGGCGTTGGCGAGCGTGTTGATGCCGCGAACCATGCGCACGCGGGCGTCGTCACCGAAGAGAACTTGCTTTGCAGCCATTTTCTGTAAATCTCCGAAAAATTAGATCGATGAATTCGATGTTTGACTCTGAAGTGCGGTCAGTCGTGCCGATTAGGCCACGACGCCCATGATGTCTTCTTCGCGCATGACGAGGAATTCCTCGCCGCCGACCTTGACGGTCTGGCCGGAATACTTGCCGAAGATCACGCGGTCACCCACCTTGACGTCCATGGGGATGAGCTTGCCGGCCTCGTCGCGCTTGCCCGGGCCGACGGCGATCACTTCACCCTGGTCGGGCTTTTCGCCGGCCGTATCGGGAAGAACGATGCCGCTGGCGGTGGTGCGCTCGACTTCGAGACGCTTGACAATCACGCGGTCATGCAACGGACGAATCTGCATTTTTCAAACTCCAAACAGTTTTGATAATGAGTTGATGCCGACTGCCGCGCCCTCGGGCGCTTGCCTTGGCAAGGGCGCCGGGCCTCTCCCATAGGTGAGCGCCGGGCGGCTCGTGCGGCATGAACGAAAAAATCTGCGCACCGCGAAGAACGCATCTGCGCCCTGCGTCGGTACCGACAAAACCTAATATGGGGACGGCCTTTCAAATTTCAACCCCTGCTCGCTAAACTAGTTGAAATTTTTTGCAAAGCCCCTGCGGAGTCGATCACGAGGGATGAAAAATACTATTCAAAATCAATGGACTAGCCCGCTTTCCCGATTGTGCGGCGCTAGCCGCCGGGCCGTGCTGTCGACCGCGCTTTCAGCCGTCGCTTCCGGCGTTCTTTGCGCCCTCCTTCTTGGGGCGATGCCGACGGCCTTTGCCGCGGGTGCAGGGGATGCAGGGGATCTTCCGCAGGCGATCGCCTCGACGCTTCGCGAGACCGGGGTGGCCGCAAAGTCCGCGGCCGTCTGGGTCGCTCCCGCGGGAAGCCGCACGCCGGTGCTCTCGATCAACGCCGACCGGCCCATGCAGCCCGCGAGCACGATCAAGATCGTCACGACGCTTGCCGCGCTCGACCTGTTGGGGCCCGCGCACCGCTTTACGACTGAATTCCGGGCGCAGGCGCTCCCCGATGCGCAGGGCCGCGTGCGGAACCTCACCGTCGTGGGCGGGGGCGATCCGCACTACGTGATCGAGCGGCTGTGGCTTGCCGCGCAGCGCCTCTCCGGGATGGGCGTCAGGACGATCGAAGGCGACGTCGCGATCGACCGCTCGCTTTTTGAACTTGCCGACTACAAGCAGGGGGCGTTTGACGGGCGCGGCACGCGCAGCTACAACGTGGGCGCAGATCCTGCGATGGTGAGTTTCAAGAGCATGACGCTCACGCTTACGCCCGTACCGGAAAAGGGCGTGGCGCTCGTGACGGCGCTCCCGGTCCTGCAGGGCGTGGCGTTTCCAAAGACCGTGAAGCTCGTAAAGGGCGCCTGCGGCGACTGGAAGGGGCGCTTGAAGGCCGATACGACGAATCCCCGCAATATCCGCTTCAAGGGGAGCTTCCCCGCGGCCTGCGGCGAGAAGGCACTGCACCTCTCCCTTTTGCCGGCCGACGACTACTTCACGCGCGCCTTTAAGCACGTGCTCACCCAAAACGGCATCGTCTGGAAGGGGCGCGCTGTTGGGGCTGATGGAAGAACCAAGCCCGCCAAGGGAGCCTCAACGCTTCTTTTTGCCGATGATTCGGTGCATTTGGCGCAGAGCGTCTACTGGACCAACAAGTTTTCGAACAACCCGATGGCGCGGCAGATCTTTCTTGCGCTTTCCTTTGCGGCAGACGCGGGGGACTCTGCCCAAAAGAAGGGCGCCGCACCCGCCACCCTGGAAAAAAGCCGCGGTGTTCTGGCGCGCTGGCTCACCGATCGCGCGGGCGTGAGCGGCAAGCCCGCTCCCTATGTCGACAACGGCTCGGGGTTGTCCAGGAGCACCCGGATTTCGGCGCGCGCCCTGG
>USAL01000204.1 GCA_900552545.1 uncultured Sutterella sp.
GGACTCCTAACAGGGGGGAAGGTATCGTGACCTATTTCGCCCTCGTTAACAAGTCCGGAAAAAGCACCCTCATCTCATATGTCGTCAACAAGAAGTCCGCACTCGATTGGGTGGTGGAACGTGCCTGCGTCAGCATTGACAAGGCTTCCGGCATCGTAAACGACTTCAACGACTACGCGGCCGAGATGGGCAATGAGCGCTATCCGCTTGATCTTTTCCTGAAGATCATCACGGTCAGCCTGGAAACGATGAAGATTGTTAGAGCTTTGCCCAAGCTCGAAATCCATCCGTTGGATAAATAAGCTTTGCGGAGTGGCTTCCGTGGGCGAGAAGTCACTCCGCACAGGTCTGAGTTATCGAGACTTTGTGCTAATGAGCATTCAACAAGACCTGCTTTGTCATTCATCAAGAGCTATCGCTCCGTGCCTACGCGATCTCGGTCATAAGATCCGTGATTTGAAGAGTTGCCACGATTAAAGAAAAAAGGCCCGAAGATTCAACGTCTTCAGGCCTTGACCTCATGCTTTCCTTGGCTGTCGTCTATTACTGCAGGAGAGCTTTACTTCGAATTTTCTGGCGGAGGCGGTGAGATTCGAACTCACGGACGGGGTAAGCCGTCGCCGGTTTTCAAGACCGGTGCATTCAACCGCTCTGCCACACCTCCAGAGCATCCTGTCGCCGAAGCCGACTGCTTCGGGACAGGCGTGCAATCTTACCAAAACCTCAGCTGAAATACATGTGCTGCTTCACGATCACGTCCCACACGAAGTAGAAAAGGATCGCCGTCACGACGACGCGCAGCGCAATGTCGAGGAACTTTTTGAATTTTTCGTCATCCATCGCTTGCTACTCCGGGACTTAGGCCGCTGTAAACTCGCGCACGACCGCTGTCACGCGCTTGACGAGCTCGTCAGCATCGCGGCGCGCAATGGTGAGGCTCGGCACGATGCGGATCACGTTGCCCGCGGTCACGGAGAAGAGCACGCCGTGCTTGAGACCAAGCGCGAGGCATCCGTGCGCGAGGCGATCAAGAACGATGCCGATCATGCGGCCACGGCCGCGCACTTCAACGAAGCCCGGCACGTCGGCGCGCGCCTTGCGGAACTCGTTTTGCAGATACTCGCCCATGACGGCGGCGTTCTCGACGAGCTTTTCGTCTTCCATGATCGAAATCGTCGTCTTCGCAGCGCGCATGGCAAGCGGATTGCCGCCGAAGGTCGAGCCATGGTTGCCGGGCGTGAAGATCCCGTAGGTCTTCTCGCTGCAGACAAGAGCCCCCACCGGAACGCCCGAGCCGAGCGCCTTGGCAAGCGTCATCACGTCGGGCATGATGCCAGCGTGCTGGAAGGCAAACCACTTGCCGGTGCGGCCCATGCCGGTCTGGACTTCGTCGAGAATCATGAGCCAGTCGTGCTTGTCGCAGAGCTCGCGGATGGCGCGCATCGTCTCATCGGGGATGACGCAGATGCCGCCTTCGCCCTGCACGGGCTCAAACATCACGGCGCAGATGCCGGGAAGCGTTTCGGCGAGCTTTTCGATCGTCTTGATGTCGCCCGCGGGCACGCGCACGAAATCAGGTGTATAGGGCCCGAAATCGCGGCGCACGACGGCGTTGGCCGTCGCCGAGAGGGTCGCGATCGAGCGGCCGTGGAAGGCGTGGTCAAAGACGATGATGCGCGGCTGCGTGATGCCCTTGAGGTGAGCATACTTGCGCGCAAGCTTGATGGCGGCCTCATTGGCCTCAAGGCCCGAATTGCAGAAGAAGCATCCGCGCATCCCGCTCTTTTCGCAGATCTTGGCGGCCACATCCTCCTGCAGGTCGATGCGGAAATAGTTCGAGCAGTGAATCAGGTGCTCGACCTGATCCTTGAGCGCAGCCACCAGGCGCGGGTGATTGTGCCCGACGCCGTTGACGGCGATGCCTGCAAAACCGTCGAGGTAGCGCTTGCCCTCGGTGTCGGTAAGCCAAAGGCCGTCGCCTCGTTCAAAGCAAATCGGCAGCGGCGAAAAAATCGGCAACAGATGAGAGCTCATGTCTGAATTTACCCCTATCCCTGTTTTGTTCAATCAATCGGTCACGACAAGACAAACGCGACGCACGCGCTGAGCGCTTGGGCAGCACTGCCGCGGCGCCCGCAGTCTGCTTATTTTATACAAGGCGCCTTGAGCCGCGGCGGGAATTTTTCACGCATCCCCCAGACTTTTATCCAACTTTTGAAAAGCTCCGGCCCCTGACGATTCAAGCCGCCCCCGGGCGTCGGACGTCGCCCGACATGTTCCGGAAAGCGGCTTGCGAGACTCTTAGACCGTAGGCTCGGGCCCATGCTCTTCGCCCGAGATCGTGCGAAAGACGGTGTTGTCCTCGCCCACGAGCACCACGTCGGGCTTGTGGCCCTTGGCCTCTTCGGGCGACATCGTGCAGTAGCTCATGATGATCACATGGTCACCCACGGCCACAAGGCGCGCCGCGGCGCCGTTGAGGCAGATGACGCC
>USAL01000205.1 GCA_900552545.1 uncultured Sutterella sp.
GATGACGAGAGCATCGGCTTCGATCTGAGTGGCGTTTTGCGAAATAACTTCAAGACGCATAGGTGTGTACGATTAATCCTATTAGAGATGAAATTTTCAAAGGGGGGCATTTATACCTGATCAACAGTTTTTTTTGCGCGCCCTCCCGCTATTTTCCTATGTTTTTTTACTCTCGGAGTCGCTTGTCCTTGAAAAATTCGCAGCTGCCGCTTCCTTTTGAGGATGTCCCCAATGCAGCATGCACCTCGGGCTCCTCTTCTTTTGCCCCTTCTTTTGCCCCATCTCCCGCCCCATCTTCCCGCAGCGACTGCACCGATCAAGTCCGCGAACCCTTTACTCTTGAAGCCGACGTCTTTGAGGATCGCAAGGCCCCGGCAACCGACGATCGTGTGGTTCTCAAAAGCGCCCCAAGCCCCGATCAACATTCAAACCCGGCACCTTCACCCGAACCTGCACCGCAGGTTCTCGACCGAGTTCTCGAGCGTCTCGCGCAAAGCGCCTTCAGGCGCCGGTTTGGCCTTGATGCCTCCGATCGCGCGGCGCTTCAGAGAGTTGGTTGGGAGGCGATGCGAAGGCACGCGCGGGAGATTCTTGAAAAACGTCTGGCGCCGGCGGTCATCGCCAACGACGGGCACCAGACGCCCATGCGCGGCTACCCCGTCTTCAAGGCTCAGCACGCCACGGCGCTCTGCTGCCGGCAGTGCATGCAGAAGTGGCACGGCATTGCGCCGGGGCACCGGCTCACCGACAAGGAGCTTGACTATGCCGTGGCGCTCATCATGCGCTGGATGGAGGTTGCGGCCAAGCGCCCGCTGACCAGCGCCGGGAGCGCTTCAAAGCCAAAAGCGAAGGCACACGCAGGAGCGAACAAGCAAAAGGCTGAGCAGGAGCCCAGCCTCTTTTAGGAATCGTGATGAAAATTCGGGGGCAACGCCCCTTCCTCACGAAAGGAATATTTATGAGCGGATCGGCGACGCCTCTGCCGGAGCCGCGCCCGCGGCGGCCTGATCGGCGACGGCATCGGCTGTTTGGGCCTTTTTGATTGCCGCCTTCATCACATCGACCCAGCCCTTGACGGTCGACTTCGGAACGCCCGTTTCGCGAGAAATTTCGCCAAGCGACCGCCCTTCCTCGTAGCGGCTGCAGACGAGCTCGCGCGCCGCCTCTTCATAGCGGTACAGACGCGGCGCGACGTCGTCGCCGAACGTTCCATTACGCCAGCGCCGACCCCAGTCGCGCACGGTGTGCACGTTCAGACCAATTCTTGCCGCCACGGCCTTGTAGCCGTAGCCCTCTTCAAAGAGCTTCACCGCCGCACGGCGGACATCAATGGAGGCATAGCCCTGCGGTCGCAGTTTTTGGATCACCGGCATGCTTCGAGGCCCTCGTTTCTTGTTGTTGTTCCCAAATATCCTTCAGAGGTCGGTCGCGGCAGTCGACAGCGGCTCTTTCATCTTTTCGGCCATCGCTGTCGATTGCCTACCGTCGTTGCGGCTGTTGCGCCGCGCCTGCGGCGTTCCCGTACCCGAGGCACCCATATAAGATCATTCTAGAGACCGCAATCTCGTGGTTACTCAGGCAACACTGCCAATTTAAGTAGGAGAAAATACCTAGAACTCACCGAAAGACTAGGTACTTAAGGAGGGGTGGTATAAAACATCCCTCGCGTGATCAGGTTGCACCCCTCGATTTCGAGGAAAAAGAAGCGCACGAAAACGCCCCGGATGCGCCAGGCAAAACCCCGTCTTAAATGCAAACCACCAGACGCAAAAAAGCGGCCACAGGGACCGCTTCTTTGCTTTCTGATCGGGCGCTTTTCAAGGCGCCGGGCTCAGGGGTGCGCACCTTACCGGCGCTTGACCTCGTCGACGCGCAGCGGCGGGAACGTATCCCACTGTTCGCACCCCGGGCACTGCCAGGAGAAGGTGTGCGCGAGGAACCCACAGTGACGGCACTGGTAGCGGGCCGTCAGCTTCGACTGACGGGCGGTGATGTCGGCAAGAATCTTTGCCTGCTCGTCGCGGGGGTTGGCGTTGGCCTTGAGGCTGCTCATCACGGCTAGCGTCGAAAGCGACGGTCGGTTCTTGAGGGCCTCGCTTGCAACGGACATGGCCGAGGCTTCGTCCACCCACACCGCGGTGCGCTGCACGAGTGCCTTCAGGACGTCCACCGACCCCGTCTGCGCAAAGGCTTCCTTTAAGTACGCAAGCGCCGCCTCGCGGTCGATTTCGGCAAGCACGTCGGCCTTCTTGGCGGCAATAAGCGGCAGATATTCGCCGCGCGTGCGCTCGATCTTGTCCCAGGCCGCCAGCGCCCCCTCGCGGTCGCCCGCTTCAAGCGCGAGATCGGCGTTGAGCGACAACGCACGGGGATTTTCGGAATTCTGGCGGTGGCGTTTTTCGTCGGGCCGCTGCTGGATACCTGTTCGGTGTTTCTGGTGATGTCCAGAATCTCCCTCAAGGGGGCGATG
>USAL01000206.1 GCA_900552545.1 uncultured Sutterella sp.
CAGTACCTACTACTGCCCGCACTGCCAAAAATAAAGGCCCCCCAATTTTTCCCAACCAAGAGTGATCGACATGCCCCAGGGCAAAGAGAAGAGCCTGCCGAAGACGAACAAAAAGGCGACCAAGAAGGTGACTCCAAGCGCATCAAAGGGCGTGATTGCACTTCATTGCCTGTGCGCCGATGCGGGGGCGGGCGTTTCTGAAAACGAGCGTGCGCTCGCTCGCGCTCTGATTCTCTGGCAGATGGAGTCCGGGCGCTGGGGGCTGCTCTGGATGGTGAACGATCCCTACCGGCGCTGGGTGAGCGAAATCATGCTGCAGCAGACGCAGGTTTCGGTCGTGCAGGGCTACTACGCGCGCTTTCTGGCGACCTTTCCGACGGTGCACGCGCTCGCTCAGGCGCGCGACGAGGAGGTCATGACGCTTTGGTCGGGCCTTGGGTATTACTCGCGGGCGGCAAACCTTCTCAAGGCCGCCCGGCGCGTGGAAGAAGACCTTCACGGGGTGTTTCCGCAGGATGCAAAGACGCTTTCCGAACTGCCCGGCATCGGTCCGAGCACGGCTGCGGCGATCGCCTCGTTTTGCTCGGGCGAGGCGGCGGCCATTTTTGACGGCAACGTCAAGCGCGTGCTCTCGCGCGTGGCCGCCTCAATGCTCCCCGTCAACACGGCCGCAGGCGTTTCGGCCATCCGCGCGTTTGCGCAGCGTCTGATCGACGGCCTGTGCTCCGATGCGGGTGAGGAACAAAAAGAGCTCAGCAAGCGGCTCCTTGACCATGAAAAAACGCTTTCACCCGAAGCGCGCACGCCCTTGGCCGGGCGTTTTAATCAGGCGCTGATGGATCTGGGTGCGATGCTCTGCACGCGCACCAAGCCCGCCTGCATGCTCTGCCCCATTCGCGCGTGGTGCCGTGCGGCGGCCGAGGGCAGGGTCGACCATTTTCCTGTCAAGACGGCCGCCCGCGCCCGCGGCAGCCGCGACATGCATCTCGTGCTATGCCGCGATGGCAAGGGGCGGGTGCTTCTTGAGACGCGCGCAACCCGCGGCATTTGGCCTGGACTGATGTGCCTGCCGCCTCTTGAGGCGCTTGAAGACGCCGTGCGGGAGGCGCTCGCGCAAAACGAGAAACAGGGACGCGCGCAAACGACGGTGCTTTTTCATGCGCTCACGCACGTCGACCTCAGAATCGTCATTCACAAGATCTCCGTGGCATCCGTCGACGGCAGCGCACCTCCTTTAAAAGCCGGGAGCCGGGAGGCTACGGTGTTTAAGAGCCTCACGGAGCTCGAGCGCCTTCCGTTGCCGGCGCCCATTAAAACGTACTTGGAAAGCCTCAAGTAGACAAATCCCTCGAATCCGTCGTAAAAGGATTTTCTCCTTTACGCCTTCTTTTCGATCACGGGCTTTTCGATAAGCCCCTTGCGGGCAAGCTGCCGGTGGCGGACCACCGTGAGCATCGTCGAGCGAAAGCGGCGCGCCAACCGTTCGGCGACGTAGACGCTGCGGTGCTGTCCGCCCGTGCAGCCGATGGCAATCGTGAGGTAGTGGCGGTTCTGAGCCTCGTACGACGGAATCCAGCGCGAGAGAAAGTGCGCGATGTCATCGATCATCTGCTGCGCGGTCTCGGACTTGTCGAGAAAGTCGATCACGGGCTGATCAAGCCCCGTGTAGTCGCGCAGCGCCCGGTCGTAGTAGGGGTTGGGGAGGTTGCGGACGTCAAAGACGAGATCGGCCACGACCGGGATGCCGCGCTTGAAGGCAAAGCTCTCGAAGGCAAGCATCATGTTTGAGGCGTCAATCTCGGCAAACTCCTGCACGGCGTTGCGCAGCGTGTTGGGGAGCATGCGCGTGGTGTCGATCACGAACGCAAACTGCGTGACGGGCTCGAGAATCTCGCGCTCGTGCTCGATGGCTTCCGAGCGCGACAGCGTGCTGCCGTAGACGATCGTCAGCGGATGCCGGCGGCGGGTCTCCGAGAAGCGCTGCACGAGCTCGGGCGAGGAGGCGGTGAGAAAGAGAATGCGCACGTCAAAGCCCGACTCCTTGAGCTTTTTGAGTTCCAGCTGCGCGGCCGAAAGGTTGAGCTGGCTGCGGGCGTCAACCGAGATGGCGATCTTCGTGTGGCCGTGTTCGGACAAGTCGTGCACGACGACGGCAAGAAAGCCCGACGGAAGATTGTCGATGCAGTAGTAGCCGCTGTCTTCCAACTGACGGATGGCAATCGACTTGCCGGAGCCGGACAATCCCGTGACGATGATGACCCGTCCGGCCGACGGGGTGCTCGAGACGATGGACAAGGCGCTTCTCCCGACAAAAGTTATGGCGTTTTTCGAGGGTAAAAAACGCTTCTTTTCAAGAATCTTCTTCTTTGGGGAACGTGCTGCGGGGCCGCTCGACAATTGCGCCTCTTGCGGGCGGAGGCGGCGCGCAACGTTTTGGATTGTCGCATGCTTGGC
>USAL01000207.1 GCA_900552545.1 uncultured Sutterella sp.
AGGCGCCCATACAGGACGCCGTCTTTGCCGCAACGCACTCTTGCGGCCGTGTGCATCGGTCGAAACGGGCGCAGATGGTACCCCCACCGAGACTCGAACTCAGATTTAACCCTTAGGAGGGGCTCGTTCTATCCAGTTGAACTATGGGGGCGGCCATGGCCGGTAAATTTTTCCGGTTCCAGTTGTGCCGCAGGAACAAGGTCTCGCACGGCCCAAAGGAGCCTTTCGCATACCGATGCGAGCGGCGATTGTAGCAGAGGCCGTGATGAGGCGTTGAGCATTTCTGCTACGATGGACGTCAGATTTATAAGGCCGGAAAATGCACCCTCGGCAATCTTTCGGCCATCTTTCAGAGCCAACGAGTCGAATCGGACATGTTTAATTATCAAGACCGCATAGATCTGTGGCTGCGCGTGGGATTCGGGGCGCTGATTCTCATCGGATGCTATTTCGTCATCGAGCCCTTCATGACGGCCATCGTGCTGGCCGCCATTCTCACCGTCGTGAGCTGGCCGCTTTATAAGCGGGCCCTCACGAGCATGGGCAACAATGCAACGCTCGCGGCCCATCTGAAGGTGGCGATAGTCATCATCACGGTGCTCATCCCGTTGTCGCTTCTGTGCGGCGTGCTCGCGCACCAGATCCCGGAAGTGGTCGAGTGGTTCAGAAACTGGGTCACGAATGGGATGCCCCTTCCGGCGTGGCTCACAGGACTGCCCTACGTTGGTCAAAGCATCAACGACGCGTTTCACTTCGGCCTTGATCCCAAGGCGTTGGGAGGCCTCATTCAGAAATCCTTCGACCCCTTGAGCAAATGGATTCTCGGGGTGTCGGTCGGAATCGGCAACGGACTCTTCCAGTTGGCGCTCGTGGCCTTCATCGCGTTTTTCTTCTACCGAGACGGGGTGTCGCTCGCGCGCCGCTTGACGCTGTCGCTTAACAAGATCTCGGGCGACCTCGCCAAGGAATACACCGACATTCTCGTCAACACGACCCGTTCGGTGGTCTTTGGCATCATTGGTACGGCGATCGGGCAGGGGGTCGTCGCCGCCATCGGCTTCATCATCGTGGGCGCGCCGGGCGTCGTGATGCTGAGCTTTGCCGTGTGCGTGCTCTCGGTGGTGCCGGTTGGGCCGCCCCTCGTGTGGGGCCCCGTGGCGCTGTGGCTGTTTGCCAATGGCGAAACGGGCTGGGCGATCTTCATGATCCTCTGGGGCGTGCTCGCGGTGAGCTCCGTCGACAATTTCCTCAAGCCCATTCTCATCAGCCGCGGCTCGACGCTGCCGCTCGCACTCGTGTTCCTGGGCGTCTTGGGCGGCATCATGACCTTCGGCATGCTGGGTCTCGTGCTCGGTCCGATCCTCTTGTCGGCGAGCATTGCCATGTTCAAGAACTGGATCAAGAATCCGGTGCGCATCTAGGTGATCGCCCGTGCCGCCCGCGCCTCCCAAGCGGAGGGGGAGGCGGCACAGGCCAAAGAGTCAACACATGAGGCGGGCGCCGAACAGGGTTCCGAAAGCGCTTCCCAAACTCCTGGCGAAACTTCGGCTGAGGCGAGCGCCAAGCCCTCCGAAGCGGCCTTGGCCGCCGGGGATGAGCAGCGCAGCAGGACGTAAAAGCGCCGCCCCCGCAAAAGGACATCTCTGCGTTCGCGCCCTCGGGTCCCTCTGAGAGGCGCGAACATTTTGGCTAAAATCTGCCGCCTCAAGGGGAGCTAGAGGAGAGTTTGCCGCAGCCCGTGCTGATCATTGGCAACCAGTGGTTTAGGCCGCGGCGCTCCGGCTCCCGTCACAGTATTTCATGTTGCCGCATAGCGAACATCCCGTCGGCCCGCTGCGCTCCGATGCGTCGGCGAGGCGAGGGGAGGTTCGCTCTTGCCGTTAAAGATCATCCATGGCTGTTCGCAAGCGCAATTCCGACTATCAGGAAAGTTCCATCCGGGTTCTGAAGGGCCTTGAGCCCGTCAAGCAGCGCCCGGGCATGTACACCCTCACCGACAACCCGCTTCACATCGTGCAGGAAGTGCTCGACAACTCGAGCGACGAAGTGTTGGCGGGCTTCGGCGATGCGATCACGCTTTCGGTCGAAGCCGACGGCACGATTTCGGTTGAGGACAACGGTCGCGGCATCCCCACCGGCATTCATCCCACGGAAGGCATTCCCACGGTCGAGCTCGTCTTTACGCAGCTGCATGCGGGCGGCAAGTTCGACAAGGCCGAAGGCGGCGCCTATGCGTTTTCGGGCGGCCTGCACGGTGTGGGCGTCTCGGTCACGAACGCCTTGAGCCTCTCGATGCACGTCACGGTCTGGCGCGACGGAAGGCAGTTCGACATCGGCTTTGCCGACGGCGCCGTGGTAGAGCCCTTGACGAGCCGCCCGTCTCCTCGCCCCCGGCGCAGCACCGGTACGCGCGTTTCCTGCACGCCCGCTCCGAAGTACTTCGCCAGCC
>USAL01000208.1 GCA_900552545.1 uncultured Sutterella sp.
CGGATGCCTCCTCGCAGAGCCGCGAGGAGCTTTTCCTTCAAGCCGCCGATCTCGAGCACTTCACCGCGCAGCGTGATCTCGCCCGTCATGGCCACGTCCGGACGCACCGGGATGTTGGTCATGGCCGAGACGATGGCCGTCGTAATGGCAGCGCCCGCGCTCGGGCCGTCCTTGGGAACGGCGCCCTCCGGGAAGTGGATGTGCCAGTCGGTCTTGCCGAAGCTCTCCGGATCAATGCCGAGCTTGCGGGCACGTGCGCGCACGCCGCTGCGCGCGGCCTCGATGCTTTCCTTCATCACGTCGCCCAGCGACCCAGTACGGATCACGACGCCCTTGCCGGGGAAGGCCACGGCCTCCACCGAGAGGATGTCGCCGCCCACCTCGGTCCAGGCAAGGCCGTTGACCTGCCCGACCTGCGGCTCCTTGTTGGCCATGCCGAACGTAAAGCGCCGCACGCCGAGGAAGTCGTTGAGGTTCTTGACGTTGACGGTGATCTTCCTGAGACCCTGACGACGGATCTTCTTGGGCTCCGTGCCGGATTCCTTGGCAGCCGCCTCGGCCTTGGCCACGGCCTGGTTGTAGTCGTCCTCGGCCTCGCTGTGCTTTCTGACGACCTTGCGGAAGATCTTGCCGATCGAGCGCTCAAGTCCGCGAACGCCCGCCTCGCGGGTGTAGTAGCGGATGATGTCGCGGATGGCGTCTTCGGTAATCTCGGCCTCGTTCTTCTTGAGGCCGTTCAACTTCTGCTGCTTGGGGATGAGGTGCTCCATGGCGATGTGCACCTTTTCATCCTCGGTGTAGCCCGAGAGGCTGATCACTTCCATACGGTCAAGAAGCGCCGGCGGAATGTTGTACGAGTTGCTCGTTGCAACGAACATCACGTCCGAGAGATCGAAGTCGACGTCGACGTAGTGATCCTGGAACGTGCGGTTCTGTTCGGGGTCGAGCACTTCAAGAAGCGCCGCCGCCGGATCGCCGCGGTAGTCGGCGCCGAGCTTGTCGATTTCGTCAAGCAAAAAGAGCGGATTGCGCACCCCGACCTTCGTGATCGACTGCAGGATCTTGCCCGGCATCGAGCCGATGTAGGTGCGGCGATGGCCGCGGATCTCGCTTTCGTCGTGCACGCCGCCCAGGGCCATGCGCACGAACTTGCGGCCCGTGGCGCGCGCAATCGACTCGCCCAGACTCGTCTTGCCCACGCCCGGGGCGCCCACAAGGCACAAAATGGGCGACTTCACCTTGTCGACGCGGCGCTGCACCGCGAGGTACTCAAGGATGCGCTCCTTCACCTTCTCAAGGCCCCAGTGATCCTTGTCGAGGATTTCGGCCGCCTTGTGCAGATCGGTCGACACTTCGGTCTTCTTCTTCCACGGGAGCTCAAGGAGCGTATCGAGGTAGCCGCGGATGACGGTCGCCTCGGCGCTCATGGGCTGCATCATGCGAAGCTTCTTCAACTCGGACTGCGCCTTCTCCTCAGCCTCCTTGCTCATGCCGGCGGCGGCAATGCGGTCGCGGTAGACGTTGAAGTCGTCGCCGGCCGCGGCCTCCTCACCTCCGAGCTCCTTTTGGATGGCCTTCATCTGCTCGTTGAGGTAGTAGTTGCGCTGGCTTTGCTCCATCTGCTTCTTGACGCGGCCCTGGATGCGCTTTTCAACGGCGAGGATGTCCATTTCGCCCGCAAGGAACGTGAGCAGGTCGTTCAGGCGCTGCTGCACGTTGGTCTGCTCAAGGAGCTGCTGCTTGCGGTCGATCGGAAGCGTCAGGTTGCAGGCGATCGCATCGGCGAGTTCCCCTGCAGTCGTCACGCTGTTGACCGAATTGACGACATCTTCGGAGAGCTTCTTGCTCTCGCGGGCGTAGTCGTTGAAGCGCTTTAAAACCGTACGGCGCGTGGCTTCCATCACCTTGGCGTCGCCTCGATCGAGTCGATGCGAAGCGCCTTGGCGGCGTAGCCCGACGGGCCGTCCTCAAGGTCGGTGATCTGCACGCGCTGGTGCGCCTCAACGAGCACCTTGAGAGTCCCGTCGGGGAGCTTCAACATCTGCAGCACGGTCGCGCACGTGCCGACCGTATAGAGATCGCTCATCGAGGGATCGTCGGTCTTGCTGTCACGCTGCGTGACAAGAATGATCTTGTGATCGCCGCCCATCGCCTGCTGAACGGCCTTCACCGTCTTCGGACGGCCGATGAAAAGCGGCAGAACCATCCGCGGAAACACGACCATGTCGCGAATGGGAAGCAGGGGCGCCACGATCACGGCGGCAACGGCATTCTCAGTTGTCATTTAACTTTTCTAAATCCAAAAAAGTGGAAAAGTCCTCTGCTCATATGGGGGTGCCGGGGACAAATGTCAAGCCGCAGCGCCGCAAAAATTCCCGCGCGGGTGACGGCGGCAGGCGTGTTCAACGCCTTTTTCTGCGGGATTTTTCGTCAA
>USAL01000209.1 GCA_900552545.1 uncultured Sutterella sp.
TTGGAACCACTTCGCGGCCTTCGTCTGCCTCGTGATGGCCGTGGTGTTCGTCTTCTGGAAGTAGAAGCACCGTCGCATTTGAAAGATCCGCCCCTCTCTTTTTACGGCGGATCCTTCAGGGCCAATAGAAAGCGCGCCGATTTCTCAAAGGAATCGACGCGCTTTTTCTACGGCCCTTCGATGGCTCTTGGGCTGTAGTCCCGGTTACTTGCCTGCGGCCACGCGCTGGCGCACCGTTTCAAAAAGGCACACGCCGCTCGCGACCGACACGTTGAGGCTGTCGACGGCGCCGAACATCGGGATCTTGGCAAGCACGTCGCAGCGCTTGCGGGTGAGCTGCCGCAGGCCCTCGCCCTCGGCGCCAAGCACCCAGGCCACGGGGCGCTTCTGATCAATGTCGTAGATCGTCTGCTCGGCTTCGCCCGCCGTGCCGATCACGAGCACGCCCGCGTCGCGCAATTCGACCAAGCTCGAGGCGAGGTTCGTGACCTGCACCACCGGCACGGTCTCCCAAGCGCCTGCGGCGGCCTTGGCTGCAGCCGGAGAAAACGACGCGGACCGGTCGCGCGGCACCACCACGGCCTGCACGCCCGCGGCGTCGGCTACGCGCAGACAGGCGCCGAAGTTGCGCGGATCGGTGACGCCGTCGAGCACCAGCAGAAACGTCTTTTCGGTGATATTGTCCATGAGCCAGTCGAAGTCGTAGGCCTGCTTGAGCTCATCGGCCAGAGCCACCACGCCCTGGTGCGGCACGTCGGGCGCCATTCCGTCGAGACGGCGCTGATCGGCCTGCATCACCTTGACGCCTGCGGCAACGAGCCGCTCGCGGCACTGATGCATGCGCTTGTCGTGACGGCCTGCGTCGATGTAGACCACCTGAATCGATTCGGGCTTGATCTTGGCCCGGGCATTGACGGCATGAAAGCCTGCGAGCACAACTTGTTTGGACATCGCTTGAAGTTCCTTTCGTTTCGTTTGATTGCTTGTGAATTGTTTTCTAGACGCAGCGGAAGTCGACCTTGCGCGCCTCGACGTCGACGTCGACCACCGTCACCTTGAGCTCGCCGCCCACGCGGAAGGTGCGCCCCGTGTCCTCGCCGATGAAGGAGCTCTTCTGCTCATCGTAGACGTAGAACTCGTGGCCCAGTCTGCTCACGTGCACGAAGCCGTCGACGTAGAGGTTCGTCAGGGTTACGAAGACCCCCGAGGGAATCACGCCCGTGATGACGGCCTTGAAGTCCTTTCCGATGTACCGTGCGATATAGCACGCCTTGTACCAGGCTTCAATGTCGTGCGCGGCATTTTCAGCGCGCCGCTCGGCAGCCGAACAGATGATGCCGAGGCGCCGCCAGAGCTCAAGGGACGAGCCCTTGCGCGGGGCCTTGGCGCCGCGGGCCTGGTCAGCCTTCTTCTGCGCCTCGATCATCTGCTGGCCCGTGCGGCTTTCGCGCGCGGCCGCGTCGTCGACGAAGATCTCGGGCTGGTACTTCTTCTTTAAAAGAATCGAGCGGATCGTGCGGTGCACGAGCAGATCGGGATAGCGGCGAATGGGCGAGGTGAAGTGCGTGTAGGCAGGATAGTTGAGGCCGTAGTGCCCGATGTTGTCGGGGCTGTACTGCGCCTGCTGCATGCTGCGCAGCAGCACCTCCTGAATGCGTCCCGCGTAGGACTTGCCCTTGACCGCCGCAAGCACCTTTTCATAGTCGCTTGCCGTGGGCGAGTCGCCCCCGCCCAGTGTAAGCCGCCAGGACGCGAGCACGGCGCGCGTACTGAGGAGCTTTTCAGCCGAGGGCTTGTCATGCACGCGCATGAGGCACACGGTCTTGTGGCGCAGCAGAAAGTCGGCCGCACACGTGTTGGCCGCAAGCATGCACTCTTCGATCAGGCGGTGCGCATCGTTGTGCTCGCGCGGCATGATCGCCTCGGCGCGGTTGCGGTCTTCGCTTAAAACGATCTGCATCTCGCGCGTCTCGAAGTTGATCGCGTGGCGCGACTTCCGGGCGGCGGCAAAGGCCTTGTAGAGCGCATAGAGCTCGCTGACGTCGCTTAAAACGCCGCCTCTCTTTGAGAGCTCGTCGGCGTCGCCCTGAAGCGCATTCCAGACGCAGGTGTAGGTCAGGCGCGCCTTCGAATGAATGAGCGCAGGATAAAACTGATAGGCGCTCACGAGGCCGTCGGTGCCCACGATCATGTCGCAGACCATGGTGCAGCGGTCGACGCCCGGGTTAAGCGAACACAAACCGTTGCTCAACTTCTCGGGCAGCATCGGAATCACGAAGCCCGGAAAGTACACGCTCGTCGAGCGCTGCTGCGCGTCCTTGTCAAGAGCGCTTCCTGGCGTGACGTAGTGGCTTACGTCGGCAATGGCAACCAAGAGGCGCCACGAGCCGTCGAGATTGCGGC
>USAL01000210.1 GCA_900552545.1 uncultured Sutterella sp.
GGCGCCGGCGTCTTTGCGTCCTCATTTCATTTCCGCTCCTTCATCGCCTTTTGAAGCCCCATTTTCCGGGCATTGGCGGCGAGTAGAAAACTTATAATCCTTCGCATGACAATCGCTACGAAAGCTGAAGAAACCATGATGCCAAGCCTCATGCACGACGTTGATCTTGCGCCCTTTACTACCTTTGCCGTTCCGGCCAAGGCTGCCGACTTTGTCGAGGTCGAAAGCCTCGAGGAACTGAAGGCCGTGCTCGCTTCCGCTGGCGCGGAAAAGCCCCGCTTTATCCTGGGAGGCGGCTCGAACGTTCTTTTTACGAAGGACTTTACGGGTCTTGTGATCCGCATGAAAATCGAGGGTCTTGAAGTCGTTGCCGAAGACGAGACCTCGCGCACGATCCGCGTGGGGGCAGGGTGCGACTGGAGCGCCCTCGTTGACGAGACGCTCGCGCGCGGCTGGCCGGGGCTGGAGAACCTCGCGCTCGTTCCCGGCACCGTGGGCGGCGCTGCCGTGCAGAACATCGGTGCCTATGGGCTTGAAGCGGCCGAGTGCATTGTCTCCGTCGAATGCCTTGATGCCCGCACGCTTGAAACCGTCGAGATGACGGTCGACGAATGCGACTACGGTTATCGCTCAAGCGTCTTCAAGCGCCCGGAGGCCGCGCACCTCATCGTGACCGCGGTGACGATGACGCTTCCCAAGGCCTTTGAACCGCGCATTGAATACAAGGAGCTTGCTGCCTATTTTGCGGGCGCCGTGCCGCAGACGGCAACAGAGGTAGCCGAGGCCGTCAAGGCCATCCGCCGCCGCAAGCTTCCCGATCCCAAGGTGCTTCCCAATGCCGGAAGCTTCTTCAAGAACCCGGTCGTCACGCGCATCAAGGAGCGCCATCTTCTTGAAGACATGCCCACGCTCGTTTCCTATTCGTTGGCTGGTGGTCGCGCCAAGCTTGCCGCGGGGTGGCTGATCGAAGCCGTTGGCATGAAGGGCGAGCGCCGCGGCAACGCGGGGGTCTACGAGCGCCAGGCGCTGGTGCTTGTCAACCACGGCGGCGCTACGGGCGCTGAGATCAAGGCCCTTGCCGACGAAGTGGCCGACAAGGTCTGGCGGCGCTTCGGCGTCAAGCTTGAGCCCGAGCCCGTCATTCTTTGAGACAAAATTTTCTTTGCGTTCGCGCTACAGCCCCCGGATGTTCGGGCGATAATGACCAGGCGCAAAGGACTGGCCCCCTGAAAGCAGAGAAGGGGGTCAATGGCCCTAAGCGCGCACGCGGCGCGGTTTCATTTTGAGCCGCCCGAATCAGTCAGGGAATTTTTTTGAACGTGGGGTAGCCCCCTGTGCGGCAGGATGAATCGGAAACGATTCTAAGAGCCGCCCCGGAGCATGTGTCATGAAAAAAGAAGTTGCTGCGCACGCAGGCGCAAGGCTTGCCTCGCAGGCCAATTACACAGTGGGTGAAGAAATTGCCAATGCCGTCACCCACGGCGTGGCTGCGCTTTTTTCCGTTGCGGGCCTTGCGGTCCTCGTTGCCTTTGCAGTCGTCTATTCGGGCTCGCCCAAAGTGGTGACGGCCGTGAGCGTCTTCGGCGCGAGCATGATCTTTCTCTACACCGCGTCGACCCTGTACCACGCCATTCCCAACGTGCGCGCCAAGAAGGTGCTGCAGGTGATCGACCACTCGATGATCTACGTGTTGATCGCAGGCTCCTACACGCCTTTTTGCCTCATTACGTTAAAGGGCGTCACGGGCATCGTTCTGTGCGTCGTGGTCTGGCTCATCGCGGTGCTGGGGATTTCGCTTCAGAGCGTGCTTTTAAAGAAAAGCGACTGGATCAACTGCATTCTCTACCTCATCATGGGGTGGCTTGCGCTCTTTGTGATTGACCCCTTGACCGAAGAGCTCCAGACGCCGGGGCTCTGGCTTTTGGTCGCGGGCGGCATCGCCTACAGCGTGGGCGTGATCTTCTTCGTTTCCGACGAGCGCATCCGCTATGCGCACGCCATTTGGCACGTCTTCGTCTTTGCGGGCACCTGCCTGCAGTTTTTCTCCGTGCTCCTTTACGTCATCCCTGGAGTCTTGTCTTGAGTGATCAGTGTGCAGTGCCGCAGTTTTTTACCGACGCCGATTTCGTGGGCGCCGCATCGGTCTTTGATGCAATCTGGGGCTGGGAGCTTGAGGAGGCCGACGACGACGAGCGCGCCGCGCTCGCGCTTCTTTATACGGCGGGCGCTGTCGCAGGCGCCAACTGGGTGCGGGTGATCCGGTCCGAGGCCGAAGGCGAGGTGCTCGCCCTTTTGTGCGCGGCCATCAAGCCCGAGGCGACCCCTGAATCCGCGGCTTCGCAGCATGACGGTAGCCGCTATGCGGCGCTCGCGCTTCACTACCG
>USAL01000211.1 GCA_900552545.1 uncultured Sutterella sp.
AAAGGCCAACTATGACTCGACAATGGGCACCTTTACCGTAGGCGACATGAACAACGCCGCCGTGGGCGTCTCCATCACCTTCCCGGTGGACGGACTTGAACCCGGCTCCTATACCGGCGCCGATGCGGATACGCTCAATATCAAGCAGGGCAAGATCAATCAGATGATCGATCAGCTCGCCGACGAACTGCGCCGCGACCCCAAGGAACGCGCCGAACATTTGATGTTGATCGACCTCGCGCGCAACGATGTCGGCCGCATTGCCAAGATCGGGAGCGTCCGAGTAACCGAACAGTTTGCGCTTGAGCGCTACTCGCAGGTGCAGCACCTCGTGAGCCACGTCGAGGGAGAACTGCGTGAGGGAATGACGAACCTCGACGTGCTGCGCGCGACGTTCCCGGCGGGAACGTTGACCGGTGCGCCCAAGGTGCGCGCCATGGAAATCATCGACGAAATCGAGCCCGTGGGCCGCGGCATCTACGGGGGCGCGGTCGGCTATCTCTCCTTTGGCGGCGACATGGATCTTGCGATTGCAATCCGCACCGCGGTGATCCGCGACAAGCGCCTTTATGCGCAAGCCGCTGCCGGCATCGTCGCCGACAGCATCCCCGAAATGGAATACAACGAAACGGAAATGAAGGCCCGTGCGGTGCTGCGCGCGGCGCAGGAAGCCGAACTCGGACTCAACGGAGGCGCATCATGCTTTTGATGATCGACAACTACGACAGCTTTACCTACAACCTCGTGCAGTACTTCGGCGAGCTCGGAGCCGACGTGCGTGTCGTGCGAAACGATGAGGCCGAGGTCGATGCGCTTCTCGCGATGAAGCCCGATCACGTCTGCATCTCGCCCGGGCCCTGCGCGCCGGCGCAGGCGGGCGTCTCGCTTGCGGCAATCCGCGCCTTTGCGGGCAAGGTGCCGGTCCTGGGCGTGTGCCTCGGGCACCAGGCGATTGGGGAGGTCTTCGGAGGCCGCATCGTGCGCGCAGGCCGCATCATGCACGGCAAGACCGACACGATTGAAGACGACGGACGCGGGGTCTTCACGGGGCTGCCGCAGAAGCTCACGGTCGCGCGCTACCACTCGCTTGTGAGCGAGCGGGCGACGCTGCCGGAGTGCCTTGAAATCACGGCCGTGAGCAGCGACGGGGAGATTCAGGGCGTGCGGCACAAGACGATGGCAGTCGAGGGCGTGCAGTTTCACCCGGAGTCGATCGCAAGCGAGTGCGGGCACGAGATGTTGAAGAACTTCCTTGCCATGTAGGAAAGAGGAAGGCACAAAGAAGGCACGAAAAAGGCGGGAGGCTTCAAAGCTTTCTCCCGCCAGATAACGAAGCAAAGACCGAAGGACAGGGGCGCTTGAAACGAGCGTCCCTGCATGCGTCCTTGCGATCAGCTCAACCTAGTTTCTCCGGTCGCCATAGAGCTCAGCGATTTCATTGGCGTACTTCTCGCGGATGCGTCCGCGCTTGAGCTTCAAGGTGGGCGTGAGCATCCCGTTTTCAATTGTCCAGGGCTCGGAGAGAAGCCGTACGTTGCGCGGCACGCCGTAGTTGGGGAAGTTGCGGGCAAGCGCCTTGATGCGGCGCAGGGCGGCCGTGCGCACGTCGCGATCCATAAGGACGTCGGGTGCGTCGGGGTCCTTGCCAAGCTCGTTTAAGAAAATCTTGAGCGCTTCCTGGTTGACGACCGCAAGCACGGCGATGTAGGGGCGGTCTTCGCCCACGGCCATCACCTGCTCAAAGAGATGGTCGGTTTCAATGGCCTGCTCGAGGTCGGCGGGAGGAATCTTTTCGCCCGTGCTCGTGACGATGATCTCCTTGATGCGGCCCTTGATGCGGATGCGGCCGTCGGAGTAGATGTCGGCCTGATCGCCCGTCTTGAGCCACCCGTCTTCGGAGAGGATGGCACGGGTGTCTTCGGGGCGGTTCCAGTAGCCCTTCATGACGATGGGGCCCTTCACCATGAGCTCATCGTTGTCGCCAAGCTTGACTTCAATGTTTTCAAGCGGCACGCCTACCGTGTTGGGGTGGTTGGCGTTAAAGCGGGTCACCGAGATCACGGGGCTTGCCGCGGGCATGCCGTAGCCCTGGATGATCTCAACGCCAAGACCAATGAAGGTGCGGGCGATGTTGCTGCTTAATGCGGCGCCGCCCGAAATCACGGCGCGCGGCCGGCCGCCGAAGATGTTTCTCACGCCCTGGCCCACGCGGGAGGCAAGGAACCCTGCGACGAGGGGATCGAGGAAGGACAGGGCCGAGCCCTGCACAGGCAGGCCGTTGCGGCGGCAGAAGCACCGGTAGCCCACGTCGACCGCCCAGTTGAACATGAAGCGTGC
>USAL01000212.1 GCA_900552545.1 uncultured Sutterella sp.
CGACGCCCACACTTATCGGTTCGTTGTTTCAAGTTTTTAAAGAGCTTTCGTCGCTTCGTTTCAGCGGCGAAGGATTGAAATCATACGCGATTTAAATCCGTTTTGCAAGTCTTTCGAAAAACTTTTTTGTTTTCTTCTTCAAGAAGCTCTTTGAGAGCTTCTTGAAGTCATGAAAAAAGAGTGCTGCGCACTCTTCGTTCGGCTTGCTGCGCTTGATTCAGCATCAAGCGAGTTGCGCATTATGAAGGAGAATTTCGTCGTTGTCAAGTCCTTTTTGACGAACCTCGGTCAAATCTTTTGAAGGAAAGAAAAATTATCCTTTCAAATCAACGTCCCAGACGATGAAGGGGTGCTTTCGCACCCCTTCATCGGTAAAGACCAGACTTGGAATCCGCGTTAGCCCAGCTTCACATCCTTCCAGATTTCGGTGATCGTACGACGACGCGGTGCCGCCTTGCGATCCTTGTAGGTAGTGTGAAGCAGCTCTTCAGCCTTCTCGCTCATGGGCTCGGTGAGGAAGTCCTTGTAGAGCCGCACCACATCCGGGTTGTTGTGCGACTGCCGAATCTTGCGCTTGCTGTCGATTGTGTAGATCCCCTTGGCGCGCTTGTCGGCAAACTGCAGGTAGTTGAACTTCGAGCGGATCGTACAGCCACCGTCAACGCAGCCGCCTGGACACGCCATGACTTCGATGAAGTCGTAGTGGTGTTCCCCGCTCTTGATCTGCGGCAGGAGTTTTTCGACATTTGAGAGGCCGTGCACGACGGCAATGCGCACCTTCCCCTTTTCGCCGAGATCAACCGTGGCTTCTCGCAGCCACTCCTGACCGCGCACGGCTTCAAAGGCTACCGACTCGAGTTCGTTTCCCGTCACCTGATGGTAGACCGTACGGACGGCCGCTTCCATCACGCCGCCCGTGACGCCGAAGATGGCGCCGGCGCCCGAGTTCTGCGCCATGAAGGGCGAGTCGTAGTCGCCTTCAGGAAGCTCAGAGAAGTTGATGCCGTAGCGATGCAGGAGACGCGCGAACTCGCGCACCGTGAGCACAAGGTCGGTGTCGGGCAGACCGTCCTTCTTGAGCTGGTCGCGCGCGGCCTCGTCTTTTTTCGCCGTGCAGGGCATGAGCGAAATGAACTTGATTTTTTTCGGATCGATCCCGTGCTCCTTGGCAAACCAGGTCTTCACGAGGGACCCGAAGATGCCCTGAGGCGACCGGGTGCTCGAGAGGTTCTCGATCAATTCGGGATGCAGCTTCTCGACGAAGTTCACCCAGCCCGGGCAGCAGCTCGTCATCATCGGAAGGCCCTTGCCGGTCGAGAGGCGATGCAGGAGTTCCGTTCCCTCCTCCATCACCGTGACGTCGGCGCCCCAGTTGATGTCGCAGACGTAATCTGCGCCCAGGCGCTTCAAGGCGGTAATGATCTTTCGCTCGGTGTTGGTGCCGGGCTCGAGACCAATCTCGTCGCCGATCGTCACGCGCACCGCAGGCGCAAAGGCAACCACGGTTTTGATCTCGGGGTCGTTCAACCAGTCGACCGCCTGCTCAATCTGATCGTGTTCGGACAGCGCGCCCGTCGGGCACACCAGCGTGCACTGGCCGCACTGCACGCACAGACCGCTGTCGGCCCAGCGCACGGCGCCCGCAATGCCCACGCCGCTCTTGGTGCCGATGTCGTCGAGCGTCAATGCCGAGACGCCCTGCACGCGGCGGCAGACATTGATGCAGCGGTAGCAGCGCACGCATTTGTTCGCATCGCGCACGACGCCCGTCGCGGACCAGTCGTCCGGTCGCGGCGTCGTAAAGCGGCCGTTGCAGGAGTTGTCGCGCAGGCCCACGTAAAGCGCGAGGTCCTGCAACTCGCAGTTGCCGTATCGAGCGCAGCTTGCGCAGTCCTGATCGTGGTCGGCAAAGATCCAGGCGACCTGCATGCGCTGCACACGGCGCACTTCGGCCGTACGCGTCTGCACGCGCATCCCTTCGGTCAAGGGCGTCGTGCAGGCCGTGACGATCTGCTTGTCGCTGCCGTCGGCCCCCGGGGAGATTTCCACGAGGCACATGCGACAGGTTCCGGGCGTGTGGTCCAGGGGCAGGAAGGCGCACAGCGTCGGGATGAAGATTCCCACGCGGGTTGCGGCCTGCAGGACGGTTTCGCCCTCGGTGAATTCGATTTCTACGTCGTTGATCCAGGCTTTCATGTCTTTTACGCTCCCGGCAGAACCTTTTCCTTCTGATAATCCACGCGCTCATTGCCCGGGATCGGACGCGGCGTCACGATGGCGTACATTCGGTAGCACCGCATTCAGCGGGCC
>USAL01000213.1 GCA_900552545.1 uncultured Sutterella sp.
CGCCCGTGCGGTGGTCGCCCACATGCGCACGCAGCCAGAAGACGCCGATATCCATGATCGCATAGGCCGCAAGCGGCACCTGGCAGGAGCCGCCCCGAGCGCGCGAGACCGCACGCTCGGACGCCGTGCAGGCGCGCGTCACAGGGTCGTTGATGAAGGCGAGAGCTTCGATCAAATCCTTTCTGTCGGCGCGCACTTCAATGCCAAGGGCCCCTTGCCCGGGCGAAGGCAGGCTCAGGGACGGATCGAGGAACTCACGGATGCGCTCGGAAAGCTCAAGGCGCTTTAATCCCGCGCCAGGCATCACGAGGGCATCGAATTCTCCGCGGTCAAGTTTCGCAAGACGCGTACCCACGTTGCCGCGGATCGACTTCACGACGAGGTGCGGAAACTTCGCGCGCAGCATCAGCTCGCGGCGCAGGCTTGCCGTGCCGACGATGCTTCCGGCGGGCATCGACTCAAGCGTCTCGTACTTGGGGCTCACGAAGGCGTCGCGCGGATCCTCGCGCTCGCTCACGGCCGCAAGGACAAAGCCCTCGGGCAGCTCCATCGGCACGTCCTTCAAGGAGTGCACCGCAAGATCGGCTTCGCCGTTGATCATCGCCGTCTCGAGCTCCTTCACGAAGAGCCCCTTGCCGCCGACCTTGGAGAGCGTACGGTCGAGAATCTGGTCGCCGCGGGTCGTCATGCCGAGGATCTCGACTGCGGCGCCCGGGTACTGGTTCTTTAAAAGCGCCTGCACGTGCAGGGCCTGCCACATGGCAAGCGGGCTTTCACGGGTGGCGATGGTGCAATGCTTGAACTCGGTCATGGGAAACGTCTTCTCGTGTTTCGGAAAATTCTGTCTGAGCCCGCCGCCGCGCGAGGTGGAGCGGGCTTCGTGTCGGGCTTTGTGTGTCGGTGGCGCATTCTAACAAGGCTTTCGTTTGGATTCGATTAAGGCCGTTTTGCCGACCCGACGGAGCACCCCAAGACAAAATTTTCTTTCAAAAGGCGCTTTAAAGCCCATTCGGGCGCGGCGGCTTTTGATATCATTAGCGTTTTTCACAATTTGACCGCTGGCGCGCAAGGCAATGAGACCCGCGAGGTACTGTCCTTGAAGCGATCGACTTTGATCGATGTTCTTCAGGGCGCCGCACCGGGCAGCGTGCACGAAGGGAGCATCAACTCCTTTTCAAAGCACGACAACAAAACCGCGTCGGCCGTCTTCCCCTCACTTCGAGTTTTGCTCGAGCGGACAACTTTCATCAATATCATGAGCACTGAACACAATCATTCCGACGATCCCCTGCATGCCAAGAAAGAAGCATGGTCGGGCCGCTTCTCCGAACCCGTGGCCGAGTTCGTGCTCCGATACACCCAGTCGGTGAGCTTTGATAAGCGCATGGCGATGGCCGACATCGCGGGCTCCCTTGCACACGCCCAGATGCTCTCTGAGTGCGGCGTCATCAGCCGTCAGGACTTCGAGGACATCCGCCGCGGGATGGAACAGATCACCGACGAGATCAAGACGGGCAAGTTCCTCTGGCAGCTTGAGCTCGAGGACGTGCATTTGAACATTGAAGCGCGCCTCACCCAGCTCATCGGCGACGCGGGCAAGCGCCTGCACACCGGCCGCAGCCGCAACGACCAGGTTGCAACCGACATTCGCCTCTATCTGCGCGGCGAGATCGACGAGATCATCGGCATGCTCGGACACCTCCAGGAGGTGCTCGTCGCCCAGGCGCACCGCGAGTACAACACGATCATGCCGGGCTTTACGCATTTGCAGAAAGCACAGCCGATCACGCTGGCACATCATATGGGAGCGTACTTTGAGATGTTCAGGCGTGACAGACTCCGCATGAAAGATATCTATAAGAGAATGAATTATTGTCCGCTGGGAGCAGGTGCTTTGGCGGGAACAACTTATCCGTTGGACAGAGAGTATACAGCAGAGCTGCTTGGATTTGACGGACCGACATTGAACAGTATGGATTCTGTGTCAGACAGAGATTATCTCATCGAACTGTTGTCAGCGATGTCTACAATCATGATGCATCTGAGCCGGTTTTCGGAAGAAGTGATCATCTGGAACTCCAACGAGTACCAGTTTGTTGAGATTGATGATGCTTACAGCACCGGAAGCAGTATTATGCCACAGAAGAAGAATCCGGATATTGCAGAGCTTGTTCGTGGCAAGACCGGAAGAGTCTACGGAGCATTGATGTCACTTCTGACAACGATGAAAGGAATCCCACTGGCATTTACTAAGGAAATGAAGGAGGAAAAAGCACTTGTATGTGATGACAAT
>USAL01000214.1 GCA_900552545.1 uncultured Sutterella sp.
CCCACCGGGCCGTCGGGCGACACGCGCGGGGCGCCCACGACGCGGCCGTTGCGCTCGCTCGTCTGGATGGCGATCATGCCCTTGGTGTTGCGGGCGTGGCGCGAGTATTCCGACACCGGCGTGCACTTGCCGTAGCCGTTCTCGCAGGCCGTGAGCACAAGCTTTTCGTCGTCGTCGGCAACAAGCATCGAGATGATCTTGGCGCCCTCAAGACGCATGCCGAAGACGCCGCGAGCGGAGCACCCCATCGAGCGGACGTCGCTTTCGGCAAAGCGCGTGGCCTTGCCTTCGTCGCTAAAGAGCATCACGTCGTGGTTGCCGTCGGTAAGCGCCGCGCCGATGAGGCTGTCGCCTTCGGAGAGAATGATCGCGCGCTTGCCCTTGCGGTTGACGCCTGCGTATTGCGACAAGGGCGTCTTCTTCACATACCCCTGTTCGGTTGCCATGAAGACGTACTGATCGTCGGAGAATTCGGTCACGGGCAGCACCACCTCGACGCGCTCGTCTTCCTGAAGCGCAATGAGGTTGACGATCGCCTTGCCCTTGCTCGAGCGCGAGGCCTCGGGGATGCCGTAGACAGGGAGCGTCAGGCACTTCCCAAGGTTCGTAAAGCAGAGCATCGTGTCGTGGCTGTTGGCAACAAAGAGCTGCTCGACGATGTCGCCTTCCTTCACCTTGGCCGCGCGCTTGCCCTGGCCGCCGCGGCGCTGGCTGCGGTATTCGGTCAAGGACAGGCGCTTGACGTACCCCTGCTGCGAGAGCGTCACAACGACCTTTTCGTTCGGAATGAAGTCAAGCGGATTGAAGTTGGGGTCGCCCGCGTAGTCGATTTCGGAGCGCCGTTCGTCGCCGTACTTGACTTTGAGTTCCTCAAGCTCCTCGTCCATGATCGCCACCACGCGCTCGGGCCGCTCGAGAATGTCGAGAAGGTCGACCATCTCGGCGTTGCACTCGCGGTATTCGCTGTTGATCTTGTCCTGCTCAAGGCCCGTGAGCTTCTGCAGAGCCATCTGCAGAATGCGCTCGGTCTGAATCGGGCTCAAGTGATAGAACCCGTCCTTGTCGAGACCAAAGGTCGCCTCGATTTCCTGCGGACGGAAGTCGTCGGCGTTGTGCGAGGCGGCATTCAAAAGCCCCGAGACCAGCTCCGAGCGCCAGCCGCGCGCCATGAGCTGCTGCTTGGCGATCGGCGGATTGGGCGAGTTGCGGATGATCGCAAGGAACTCGTCGAGGTTCGAAAGCGCCACGGCCTGACCTTCGAGAATGTGGCCGCGCATGCGGTTTTTGTTGAGTCGGAAGATCGTGCGGCGCGTCACCACTTCGCGGCGGTGCCGCAGGTAGGCTTCAATGATCTGACGAAGGTTCAGCAACCGCGGCTGGCCGTCGACCAGCGCCACCATGTTGATGCCGAACGACGTCTGCAGCGCCGTGAGCTTGTAGAGGTTGTTGAGGATCACCTCGCCGAAGGCGCCCTGCTTCAACTCCATCACGATGCGCACGGTCTGCGAGGACTCGTCGCGCAGCTCGCTGATGCCCTCGATCTTCTTTTCGTGGATGAGACGCGCGATCGACTCGACCAACACCTTCTTGTTGACCTGATAGGGGATGTCGTCGACCACGAGCGCCTGACGGCCGTTCTTGAGCTCCTCAAAGTGCGTGTGCGAGCGCATCACCACGCGGCCGCGCCCGGTGCGGTAGCCCTGGTGCACGTCCTTCAAGCCGTAGATGATGGCCCCGGTCGGGAAGTCGGGCGCGGGCATGCGGGCGATCAACTCGTCGATCGTCGCCTCGGGGTTGTGCAGCAGATAGCGGCAGGCGTCGATCACTTCGTTCAAGTTGTGCGGCGGAATGTTCGTCGCCATACCCACGGCAATGCCGGCCGAGCCGTTCACGAGGAGGTTGGGGAGCTTGGCGGGCAGCACCACCGGCTCCTTTTCGGAGTTGTCGAAGTTGGGCACGAAGTCGACCGTATCCTGATCGAGGTCGTCCAACATCGCGTCGGCGATGCGCGCCAGACGGCATTCGGTGTAACGCATGGCGGCCGCGCCGTCGCCGTCGATCGAGCCGAAGTTGCCCTGGCTGTCGACCAACGGATAGCGCATCGAGAAGTCCTGCGCCAGACGCACGAGCGTCTGGTAGGCGGCCTGGTCGCCGTGCGGATGGTACTTGCCGATCACGTCGCCCACGATGCGCGCGCACTTCTTGGTGGGGTGCGAGAAGTCGTTGCCGAGCTCGTGCATGGCGTAGAGCACG
>USAL01000215.1 GCA_900552545.1 uncultured Sutterella sp.
CGCACGCCGCGGCCCTGCAGTGAAAGCTCCTTTCAAAACGGAAACCATCGCGCAAATGCAACAAACTGCACTATTTTGGTGCATCCTATTTAAAACCTAAGAAATGGTTGAAAGCCTTAATAAAATCAAGTCTTTGACGAAAATCAAAGCGAGGAGACTTGACTTTACAAACCCGTCAAAAAGGGCCCGACAGCAGGCTCAAAATGCCTAGTTTTTCCCTAGGGAATCGTCGCGGGAGCAAAACTTTCCACCCTGCTGAAGGTCGATATACGCACTTTTTGACGCACTTTTTGACGCGCTTTTCGAACACCCCGTGACGGAAGACGGATGGTCTCGGACGGTCTGTCTCTTGTTTCATTTCAGCTCGCCGTCAAGGCCCTTTCAAGGCGCTTTCCGGCGGTCGAAACGGCGGGCGGCGCTGCCGACGGCGTTCTTCATTGCAGCCTCTCTCCTTCTTCGGGTCGCAGCAAGAGGCCGCAGGGCCACTGCGGCCGCGCTGTCAGGCCTTCCTGCGGTGCATGGAGACGCTTTTTTTGGATTTGATGCAGAAGATGCCCTGAGTCGAACTCAGCGAGGATGGGCGTCGATCGCCCGATTAAAGAGGGACTGAAGGGAATTGAAGAGGCGTGAGCGCCGAGGCACTCATCTGGGCCAGAAAAAGAAAAGAGCCGTCAGCGGTTTTCCCTTCCCGTTGACGGCTCTTTATGGGTAACTGCATATCACCCAACCGGCGACCAAACCGGCGGCGAAAATTGCGAGGAGCATCGCATTGTCTCTGCAGGGGTCGCCACAGTACCACAGAGTTTTCCCCGAGCTCAACGGCGCGTGCCGCGCAACCCTGGCGGTGCCCCCGCATAAACCCTAATGCCGATAAGCTTCTGTCAAAAAAGCACCATGCTGGTGCAATCTACTTACGGTCGAGCGCTTCACACAAGCCAAAACAGCTTTAAAAAGACCCTCATTTTGCAGCCTTGAGCGCCAGGGCGGGCAATTGCCTTAATCGTTCGTGTTGGGGCTTGGGCTGATGCCTCGGGCACGTACTACAGTCCTCGTCCAGCCGCCTTCTTTTTTTGCCGAATTTCTCCCGTCCTTGCCCTTCTTTTCCCCTGAATTTGCCTCGACTTTTGCCGCAAAATTCCTGCGTTCGTGCACAGATACGCTAAAGTACGGATCAACATGCTTCATCACGGGGACGCACCGGGGGCGGCCGCAGCTGTGCTGTTCGTTGCCCACCCGGCGCTAGACGCCTTCAAAAGAAACGGCGCGGGCGCGTCCCCCTGTCTGCAATCAAACAAGGACTTACCGTGACTCACAACGCGGATACCCGTGAAGTGCGTGCGGCCGAAATCGAGCTGCTGCGCACGCTGCCAGAACTGCTTTTTCATCACCTCGACAAGCGCCCCGAGATCGCGATCTACAAGTTCTACGATCAGCGCACCAAGGAGTGGACGACGCTCAACGTGCGCGAGGTCTGCGAGCGCGTGCTGCGCTGGGCGCGCGCCTTTACCGCCAACGGCTTCAAAAAGGGCGACCGGGTGGCGATGCTTTTGCCCAACGGCATTGATGCCATCTGCTTTGACATGGGCGCGCTCACCTGCGGGCTCGTGCCCGTGCCTTTGCACGCCATCGACACCCCGGGGTCGTCGGCCTATATCCTCAACGACTCGGGCGCGACGTTTCTCGTGACGAACCGTCTCGCGAAGTGGCAGGCGATCGCCCGCGAAGGGGATCTTCCGGCGCTGCGCTGCGTCGTCATCACCGACGAAGCCATTGAAACAAGCGAAGCCGACGGCCGCACGCTCACCAACGCCGATCACTGGCTCTCGACGGGCGGCACCGCCGAGACGACGCCCCTGCCTGAAGGCCCCGAGCCCTCGGACCTCGCAGCCCTTGTCTACACCTCGGGCACGACCGGGCGCCCGAAGGGCGTGATGCTCACGCACCGCACGATTTTGAGCGACATCGTGGGCGTCATGGGACTCATCTGTCCCGAGTCCGAAGACGTCTGGTTCTCGTTCCTGCCGCTCTCGCACACGTTCGAACGCACGACCACGTACTACTTTGGCCTCGGCATGGGCAACCTCGTGGGATTCAACCGCAACATCGGCCTGCTACAGGAGGACATGCGCATCATCCGCCCGACGATCATGATGTGCGTGCCGCGCGTCTATGAAAAGATCTACTCGAAGATCCACGACAGGCTCGTCAACAAGTCGGCCTTCGTACGCTTCATGTT
>USAL01000216.1 GCA_900552545.1 uncultured Sutterella sp.
GGGAGCTGTGAAACGGTGCCGAGACGGCAAGCTTGAGCGCCCTACGCGCGCCCTTCTTCTGTGCAATCTCACAGGCCTTTTCGATCCCTTCACGGTGACCGGCGATCACGACCTGTCCCGGGCAGTTGAAGTTCACGGGCTCAACGACGTACTTGCCGTCCTCGGACGCCTCGCGGCAGACGTCGGCGACGACTTCATCGGTGAGGCCGAGGATGGCCGCCATGGCGCCCACGCCCACAGGCACGGCCGACTGCATGGCCTGCGCGCGAAAGCGCACGAGCCCCACGGCCTGCTCAAGCGTAAACACGCCCGCAGCGGTAAGAGCCGTGTATTCGCCGAGGCTGTGGCCAGCCATCACCACGGGCTTCATGCCGCCCACGGCGAGCCACGCCGCGTACATCGCGTAGGAACTCGCGAGCATCGCGGGCTGCGTGTTGACGGTGAGGTTCAGATCGGCCTCGGGGCCATTGGCGATAAGGCCCGTGAGATCCTGGCCCAGCGCGGCATCGGCGCGGCGCATCACGTCGGCAACGACGTCGTTTCCCTCAAAGCCCGCGAGCATGCCCACCTTCTGCGAGCCCTGTCCGGGAAATACGAAAGCTAACTTCACAACTTGCTCCTAGTGTTTTAGAGGCAAAGATTTTTTAGTACTAAACGGTTTACTACCAGCGCAGCAGCACGCTGCCCCAGGCCATGCCGGCACCCACGCCCTGCAGCATGACGGTGTTGCCGGGCTTGATGCGGCCGTGCGTGACGGCCCAGTCAAGCGCGAGCGGCACGGAGGCCGCCGACGTATTGCCGTGCAGGTTGACGGTGACGACCGTTTTTTCCTGCGGCAGCCCCAGCTTGTGGGCGATCATCTCGATGATGCGGATGTTGGCCTGATGCGGCACCCAGACGTCGACATCCTCGGGCGTCATGCCAGCCATCGAGCAGACTTCGACGAAGCTGTTTGAGAGCGACTCAACCGCAAGCTTGAAGACCTGACGGCCGTTCATGCGGATAAAGCCCGTGCCGTGCACGGCGTTGCCCTCGATGCGCGCGTCGCACGAAAGCGTCTCGACGCCGAAGCTCCCATCGGCATGCATGCGGTGCGCAAGAATCCCTTCGGTGTCGCCCGCCTCGATCACAACGGCGCCCGCGCCGTCGCCAAAGAGCACGCACGTCGAGCGGTCGTTCCAATCGAGAAGGCGGCTCAAAACCTCGGCGCCCACCACGAGCGCACGGCGATAGGCGCCCGTGCGCACGAGCCCGTCGGCAACGCTCATCGCGTAGACGTAGCCCGCGCAGACGGCCTGCACGTCAAAGGCCGCGCACCCGCTGATTCCCAGGGCCGCCTGCAGACGGCAGGCCATGGAGGGGAAGACGCCGTCGGGCGTGGTCGTCGCCACGATGATGAGGTCGATGTCGCTTGCGGCAAGGTTTGCGCGTTCAAGCGCCTGGCGGCTTGCGGCCAACGCCAGATCAAGCGTCGTCATGCCCTCGGCAAAGTAGCGCTGGCAGATGCCCGTGCGCGTGCGGATCCACTCGTCGTTCGTTTCAACGCCGCGCTCGGCAAGCCAGGCCGCAAGCGCGTCGTTGGTGACGCACTTGGGCGGAACGGCCGAACCCGTGCCCACGACGCGGGTATAAATTCGATCAGTTGCCATTTTTTGTCGTGTAGTCAATAGTCCAAAAAGCGCCGCAGCGTGCCCTTCCTCCGTTTGATAGGAAGAATTCACGCGCTTGAGCGCTTTCCATGTCCAGATTGCTTCGTCGAGGGATATTAGCAAAGACGGCCGCAGGCGCTTGAAACGAAAGGTTTCTCGATTCACGCCACAAGGGCCTTGGATCAGCGCGCGGGCGGCAGGGGCTTGACGGATGAAGCCGCTGCCGCTTTCGCTTTGTGCGGCCGTGAATACAGCCGACGGCAGGGGTGAAAAAAAGGAGGCTTGCCCCGGATGAGACAACCTCCTCTTTTTTAGCCTATTGATAGGCCGGCAGCTCTTTCGGAAGCCTGCCGAGGCTTTTGCGACAGATCAGCTTTCGGTTGATTCCTTGATCCGTGGGGCTGCACCGAATCGGTGTCCGTCAGCTCACGGTTTCGCTTTCGAAGCTGCCTGGGTGCGCGGCGAAGCGCTGCAAGCCCGATATTACTCGGCGTCCTGCTTGGTCGCGATGACCTTCTTGCCACGATAGAAGCCCGTCGGGCTGATGTGGTGACGGCGATGGGCTTCACCCGTCGTCGGCTCAACG
>USAL01000217.1 GCA_900552545.1 uncultured Sutterella sp.
CGATCGGTAGCTGGATCGGTACAGCGTTGCAGCGCAGGCGCTCATGCACCATGTCCACAACGTTGTAGAAGTCCGCGCCCATGATGTCCATCTTGTTGACGTAGATCATGCGGGGAACATTGTAATGGTCAGCCTGTCTCCAGACCGTCTCGGACTGCGGCTCAACGCCGCCCTTGGCACAGAGGACCGTCACGCAGCCGTCGAGCACGCGCAGGCTGCGCTCGACCTCAACGGCGAAGTCGACGTGGCCCGGAGTGTCGATGATGTTGATGCGGTTGCCCTTCCAGAAGCAAGTGGTCGCAGCGCTCGTGATCGTGATGCCGCGCTCCTGCTCCTGCTCCATCCAGTCCATGGTGGCGGTGCCTTCATGGGTCTCACCGAGCTTGTGGTTGACGCCCGTGTAGAACAGAATGCGTTCCGTCGTGGTCGTCTTACCGGCGTCGATGTGCGCCATGATGCCAATGTTGCTTGTGTTTTCAAGGGAATATTGTCTGGGCATAATTGATAGCTCCTAGTCGGAAGATTACCAGCGGAAGTGTGCGAACGCCTTGTTGGACTCGGCCATCTTGTGCGTGTCTTCGCGCTTCTTCACAGCAGCGCCGGTGTTGTTGCAGGCATCCATGATCTCGCCTGCGAGGCGCTCCTTCATGGTCTTTTCACTGCGCTTGCGGGCATAGCCCGTCAGCCAGCGCAGGCCGAGCGTCTGGCGTCTCTCAGGACGCACTTCCATAGGAACCTGATAGGTTGCGCCGCCGACACGGCGAGCCTTGACTTCGAGGCTCGGCATGATGTTGTTCAGGGCTTCGGTAAACGCGTCAAGCGGTTCCTTGCCGGTCTTTTCCTTGATGATGTCAAAAGCATCGTACACGACCTTCTGAGCAACACCCTTTTTGCCGTCGAGCATCACGCTGTTGACGAGCTTCGTCACCAGAACGCTGTTGTACATCGGATCCGGCAAAACTTCTCTTTTGGGAACGTTACCTCTTCTGGGCACTATACTTCCCTCCTTCATTAAAAAATGACTTCACAGGTACTCGAAGATGCAGCGCATCTCCGTCTGCGCCCCGAGGTCAACGATAATATATATCAGTTAACAACAGGGCAAAAAAAGCAGTTGGAACTTACTTCTTTCCTGCCTTCGGCCGCTTGGCACCGTACTTGGAACGGGCCTGCATACGTCCGGAAACGCCCTGCGTATCGAGGGTGCCGCGGATGATGTGGTAACGAACGCCAGGAAGGTCCTTGACACGGCCGCCGCGGATCATAACGACGCTATGCTCCTGCAGGTTGTGACCGATGCCCGGGATGTAGGCGGTTACCTCGTAGCCGTTGGTCAGACGCACACGGGCGATCTTACGAAGAGCAGAGTTCGGCTTCTTGGGGGTAGAGGTACGCACGGCAGTGCAGACGCCTCTCTTCTGAGGAGCGCTCAGATCGGTCTCGCGGTTCTTCAGGGTGTTGAGGCCCTTCTGCATGGCGGGAGACGCGGACTTGTAGGTGACCTTCTCTCTGCCCTTTCTCACCAACTGGTTAAAAGTAGGCATGGTTTTCCTCCTTTCCTCGAAAAATGATTTATTTATACGATGCCAAAAATCAGCACCGGATAAACCGTGATTCTGCCGGAATTTTTTCAGGAAACTCCGGGCTTTTTTGTGCTTTTTATACAGGCGCGGCGAACCGATAGGCGCACGCCCACGCAAAATAGGATTTTAGCATATTGCACAAGATTCGTCAAGCATTTTTATTCAAGTCGAGAGTGAAAATTTCACCGGGATATGCTTGCATATCCCGGTGAAACGGTTGGTATTGGGCGATCAGAGCGCGTTGGAGATGTTGGCGAGATCGGACAGATCCACACCGTCGTCCTCGGGCTCGGCGGGAGCGACCGGCTCCTCGTTCGTCTCAAAGTTGCGGTAGCAGGCAAGGCCGCTGCCGGCGGGGATGAGCTTGCCGATGATGACGTTCTCCTTCAGGCCGACCAGATGATCGATCTTGCCCTTGATGCCGGCATCGGTGAGCACCTTCGTCGTCTCCTGGAAGGAAGCCGCCGACAGGAAGCTCTCGGTCGCAAGCGAGGCCTTGGTGATGCCCATGAGCACGTGCTCGGCTGTTGCGGGGACAAGGTCGGTCTCCCCCGCCGCAACACGCTCGGCGATGGCGCGGTTGGCCGCGCGGAACTCGTGCAGATCCACGATCGCACCGGACAGCAGGTTCGTGCTGCCGGAATCCT
>USAL01000218.1 GCA_900552545.1 uncultured Sutterella sp.
TCCGTCAAGCCTAGCGCTTAAGCGCTTCACGCCTATCTCACCGGCTTAACAAGTCCGGATTTCGCGCCCCACCCCAGACCATTCACTCATTTTAGCCCACGGTCAGAGACGGCCCCCGCACACTCGGTAAGCAAACGCAACAAAGCGCATCAAGCCTTATTGCAACAGCGCGGGCTGCCGGCTAGTTTCTTCTGAGGATGAAGTTCTTGAACATGCCCTTCAGGGTCAATTCGACGTCGACCCCGGGCCAGTCGTGGGTGACGGGATCAAGCCCAGTGTCGATTCCGGGCGCCTTGCGGTAGATCTGAAGCGCATAGGTGTCCGTGCCGCGATCGGCAAGCCACTTTGCCGTGGCAAGGATCTGGTCGGTGGTAAAAAGCGCCGGATGCACGGTCGAGCGCGCCTCGAAAGCAACGCCCGCGCGTTTGATGATCTCAAAGGATTCGAGAAAGGCCGCGTCGGCCGACTTCACGCGAACGACGTGTTCAAAGTGGGCGTCGTCGCCCGGGACGGCCTTGACGTCAAGCCCGATCCAGTCGAGACGGTCGATGATCTGCGCGAGATGCCGCGGGTAGGCGCCGCCCGTGTGCAGCCCCACCTGCATGCCGTAGGAGCGCATGACGTCGATCGCGGCCGACAGGGCCGGGTCCGTGCAGGGCTCGCCGCCGGAAAACACCACGGCGTCAAGAAGCCCTTTGCGGCGGGCAATCAGCTTCTCCACCCGCTCCCAGGAATCATCGGTGTCGGCCGCGGCACGCGGCTGCATCCAGGGATTGTGGCAATAGACGCAGCGCCAGGGACAGCCGCGCACAAAGACGACCGCCGAGAGCTTGCCCGGGTAGTCGAGGCTCGTAAAGGGGGTGATCGCCGCAACCCGCAGATGCGAAGCGGGCACAAGTCCCGCCTGAATGTCTTCACGCATGAAGATTTTTTTAGAAGAACAGGTGCCTACTTCGAGCAGCCGCACTTCGATTCAACGAAGTACTTGCGCTCCTCGAACTCGCCCTTCTTGCCGATGTTGAAGGACTGCACCGGGCGATGGTAGCCCATCACGCGGGTCCAGACTTCGCAAGGCTGGCGTTCGCTGTCCTTGAGCTTGATGTCGTTTTGTTCCTGCTGGGACATTTTCATGACTCCTTCAATACAAGTTTTCAAAAACCTTTTGGACGCATCTTGAGCTTAGCGCCTGCGGGATGCCGAACACCCGAGTCTGTGCAAGCAGTTGTTTCCAAAAGACCAAAGATTCAAAAATTCAATCGGGTCTCGCGGCGCACAGAAGCGGCGCACTTCAATTCAAAGCCGCTTCTTTGCGCCTCAAGGCGATTAACGTTTTCCTTCGCTTCCCCGCCTTTTCGCCTCTTTGCTTTTAGGCGTGCGCGGCGGCGCCTTCTGCGGTCTGCGCCTGGGCGCGGGCTTCAAGCTCGGCGTGCTGCTGTTGCGCCAAGCGCGCCTTCTTGGCAGCGATAAGCTCGGCGTCGCACAGCGGGCAGAAATCGTGCCGTCCGGAGAGATAGCCGTGCTTGGGGCAGATCGAGAACGTGGGCGTAATCGTGATGTACGGAAGCTTGAAGCGCGTGAGCGTCCGGCGCACGAGATCGCGGCAGGCTTCGGCCGAGCTGATCGCCTCGTTCATGTAGAGGTGAAGCACGGTGCCGCCCGTGTACTTTCTCTGCAGATCCTCCTGCATCTCGAGCGCTTCGAACGGATCGTCCGTATAGCCCACGGGAAGCTGCGAGGAGTTGGTGTAGTACGGGTTCGAGGGGGTGCCGGCCTGGATGATGTCGGCAAAGCGCTTCTTGTCTTCCTTCGCGAAGCGGTACGTCGTGCCTTCGGCGGGCGTCGCCTCGAGGTTGTACATGTGGTCCGTCTCGGTCTGGAACTCGACAAGACGCGCGCGAACGTGATCCAAGAGGCGCAGCGCCATCGCGTGGCCGATTTCGTCCGTGATGTCGTGCTCGTCCTTGTAGAAGTTGCGCACCATCTCGTTGATGCCGTTGACGCCGATCGCCGAGAAGTGGTTGCGCAGCGTGCCGAGATAGCGCTTTGTGTACGGGAAAAGGCCCTGATCAATGTGCTTTTGAATCGTCTTGCGCTTGATTTCCAGCGAATCGCGAGCAAGCTCCAGCAAATGATCCAGGCGCGCTAAGAGGGCCTTTTCACTACCCTTGAAACGGTACCCCAGGCGAGCGCAGTTGATTGTCAC
>USAL01000219.1 GCA_900552545.1 uncultured Sutterella sp.
GAGGATCATCTGCAGATTGCGGCCGATGTGGTGGCAGATCTTCGCGCGCAGGGCGCCGATGCGCTTTTGAACCGCGTGCTCTGCGAGACGGCCCAGCCCGCCGCTTCTTAAAGTCCTGATTTTCACGCGCACTATGCGCGTTCCAAGATCCGGGAAAACCGACGATCGAGCGTTGATTCCCAGGCTATTTGCTGCCTTAAGCACCCTTGTAGGGGAGGGCGCAACGGACGGTGCGCAGCGGCAGGAATGCATAAAAACGTCGCCCGACTGCGACATTGGCGAAGTGTAAACGTTCCTCTGAGCTACAATCCGCATCAACTTATTGCGTTTTGTTTACATTCCTAGCGAGTACTTTGCGACCATTCAGAGGGTTTATGGTAGTCAATCACCAACCGGTCATTCTGATGCGCCCGGGTGCGGCCAACGACAGACTTGCTGATCTGCTCGAAAAGGACGGCGTGCATGCGTGGCGCTGGCCCGCCTATCAGATCGTGCTGCCCGAGGAGGAGGCGCTCGTCGCGGAGCGCTTTGCGCACCTCGACGACGTCGACATGGTGGTGCTTGCCTCGCCTGCGGCGGTCACCGCCGTGGCGCACTGGGTGGAGAAGTGGCCCGCGCACATCACGCTTGCGACGATCGGCGAAGGAACCGAGCGTGTCATCCGCGCGGCCTGGGGCGACGAGGTGCGCGTGATTTCGCCCAAGGGCGATGCGGCGCACTCCGGAAGCGAAGCGCTTTTTGAGATTCTTCGCCACTCGATGATTCCGCGCCGCGTGCTGATCGCCCGCGGCCAGACCGGCCGCGAATGGCTTGCGCAGCAGCTCATTGAACTCGGTGCCGACGTCGAGAAGATCACCGCCTACGTGCGCGTGCCGATTGAGCTCACGCCGCAGCAGGTCGACGAGCTCTCGCACGCCGTCTCGGGCCCGTCGCCCATCATCTACATCACGAGCTCGGACTCGGTGGCGACGCTTCTGCACGCCATTCGCCCCGTGCCTGAAGCGCGCGACTGGTTCCTGCAGGGAACGGCACTCACGATTCATCCGCGCTGCGCCGACCGTCTGCACGAGGCGGGCTTTGCGCGCGTGCAGATCACGAGCGCCGACGATCAGGCCGTGCGCGAGCACATCACGGCCAATCTCGCTGCCGGAAGCTAGGCTAAATAGGCCGAAGGCGAGGACCTCAAAACACCTTTCCTGATGTGTCCTATCTGAGGATTTTCCTCAGGGGGAGTGCGCCCTGCCTTGCCCCTACGTGGAAAAAGGGGGCGCACTTCGCCTAAAATACGCGCCTCGAAATGTCGAGGGGCGGCCCCATGCGCCGCCCGAGCGTGAAGCGAGAGCCATTTTTCTTGGCGCTTCGAGCACCGTGTTTCGATCGAATTTGTCCCCGAAGCCGTTTGAATGGACGCCTCCGGCCTGGGCCCAAAGGCCCGCGCCCGGGACGCATCCAGCGGCAGGTTCGGGAGCACTCCTGTCAGGCGGCAGGCGGGCCCGGACCGACGGCTCCTTAGCGAGCCTTTGTTTTTAATCATTTTTAGACTGAGTAAAGAAAAATGGGTCTTGCCCGTGTGACCGCCGGCCGTGATCTGCCGCGCGACTTTAATGTGATTGTTGAAATTCCTGCGAACTCCGATCCGATCAAGTACGAGGTGGACAAGGAGTCCGGCGCCCTCTTCGTGGATCGCTTCGTGGGTACCGCCATGCACTATCCCTGCAACTACGGCTACATTCCGCAGACGATCGCCGACGACGGCGACCCGGTCGACGTGTGCGTTCTGACGCCCTTCCCGCTCATGACGGGCACCGTCATCCGCTGCCGCGCGATCGCGGTGCTGATGATGGAGGACGAAGGCGGCGGCGACTGGAAGATTCTGGCCGTGCCGGTGAACAAGGTCTGCCTGCGCTACTCGCGCTGGAAGTCGGCTGACGACGTTCCGACCGATGAGCTCGATCAGCTCCGCCACTTCTTTGAGCACTACAAGGATCTTGAGCCGGGCAAGTGGGTCAAGGTGAAGGGCTGGCAGAGCGCCGAAGAGGCCGAGCGCCTCATCATGGAAGGCGTCAAGGCCTACGAGGGCATGGAAGTCAAGCCCAAGACCGCCTAATTGCTCAAAAACGCGCCGCGAACGCGCCACGACAGTGGCTCAAGGACGGCAAAGGAAGACGGGAGGAAGCTCC
>USAL01000220.1 GCA_900552545.1 uncultured Sutterella sp.
TCTCGGCCTCGGTCTTGGCGACCTGCTGCTCGTTGAGCGCCTTCTGCTTGTCGATCTCGGCGGCCTGCGCCTCCGTGTACTTCTTGGTGATGGCCTCGCCGTAGCGCACGTCCTGCACGCTGCCCTGTTCGACGGTCAGGCCGATCTTCCTCCACTTGGCCGCCAGCGCATCTTGCACCGCCTTCGTGTATTCGCCTCGGTTGGTGAGCATCGTCAAAGTGTCGAACCGGCCGGACTGTTCACGGGCCACGCTGCGAAGATCGTTGCTGATGTAGTTCTGCGTGAACGTCTGCTGCTTGCCGTACTCCGAGTACAGGTATTCGGCGGCGCATGGATCAAGGCTGTAGTTGACCTGAATGTCGATGTCTGCGGAAGCTCCGCTCCTGTCGTTGACGGTGACTTGCTTGCCGACCGCGCTGCCGCCGTCGTACTTGTAATCGGTGTCTTTGTAGAAGTTGATGGGGTTGTTGCGGGTGTCGTATTTGACGATGCTCTGCCACGGCGTCTTCAAATGGAAGCCCGCGTCTTCGGAATGGCCGGCCAGACTGCCGCCCATGTTGCGGATGACCGCGACCTCGCCCACGTCCACGGAGTACAGGCATGCGGGGATCAGCAGCATCAATCCGACGAGGCCCGGAATGAGGCCGATGCCGGCCCCCTTGACGTTGTTGGACAGCGCGATGCCGGTGACGGCGGCGCTGAAGAGCAGCAGGACGATGGAGATGACGAACCAGATCATGAGGGTTCCTTTCAGAGGATAAGGCCCTTTCCCCGTGCCGGTAGGCTTGAGGTGCCAACCAAAAATCCGCACGACGCGGGGAAAGGAAGAATTTTCAATGCAGACACAACGAGAGGCGCTTAACGAAGCGCTCGACAATCTCCGTGTCGGAACCAGTAGCGCCGCTTGGCTCCGGGATCATGCAGAAAGCGAAGAGGTGAGGAAACTCGCCCGCGCCGTTCATTACATCGGCTTCGGCGCTCAGCAGATCGCCATCGCCCTCACCGACCGAAACAAGACCAAGGACTTGTAGGAGAAACAGGGACACCGCGTCGAGCTGTGCCAGAAGCGCACGCCTGTCCAGCTTCTCCGAGATTCGCCTGTATTCGGAGTCCCCCAGTGCCTCGCGCACGGCAGCCTCTGAATACAGGGACGCTTTCATGCGCAGCATGCCGGCGTCCTGAAGATTGTGCTGCAACGTCTCCAGAGAGGACAGCAACGCAGGTTCACAATTGGACTTGCTCATTTCGCCGCCTCTTCCGGTTGGGGGTTGTCCGCCGGCCATGGGTCAAGGGTGCGACCCATGAGGTAGTCAACACTGGTGTTGAAGAAGTCGGCGAGCGCCTTGTAATCCTTTGCAGAGAAGGATCGGAGGCCGTTCATTTTGTTGGAGAAAACTTGTTCGCTCATACCGATGGCGAGCGCCACGTCTTTCTGAAGGCAATGACGCATCTCGATCAGTCCTGAGATGCGGGACGCTGGGTTATCACCTTCAAGCGTCACTAATCGTTTTTGATTGGCGTTCATGGTTGCTAACCATATCACGCACTAATCGATTTCGAGCACTCTCGGCGTGTCTTGATTTTGATTCGACATGCTGAGATTCTTGCGCTACTAATCACTTTTGCGTATCATTAAGGGCATGACGGTAACTATGACAGCCCCAAAGGTTGCAGCTAGCCCGCAGGACATAGCGATTTTGAACCTGAATATGCTGATGCAGCTTGAAGGGCGCTACAGAAAAGACCTCGCCGAATACATCGGCAGACGCCCACAGAATCTCTCCCGCATGATGTCAGGAGAGAGCAACTGGGCACTGAATGACATGTGGAAGGCGGCTGAGTTCGTGGGCGTCTCCCTTGACGTCCTGACTGATCCGACTCTCACGCCGGCCAAGGCGCTCAGCATCATCGGCGAGCGCCGTAACGATAACGATGGGAATGGAGGTTTGCCTGTCGTCAACGTTGACGACTTACGCCTAGGTGGCGGGGCATGGAAGGCGCCGGCTATGGTTCTGGCCGCCTGATTTTTCGGGCCGGTCGGGATCATAACCCAGAGGTCCATGGTTCAAATCCATGCCCCGCTACGAACGTGGTTATATGGCCGCTGCTTTCGGTACCGAAGTCAGCGGCCTTTCC
>USAL01000221.1 GCA_900552545.1 uncultured Sutterella sp.
AGGACAATGACGGCAAAACGACCGCGCTTTCCTTGAATGACGCGCAGATCCTGCACGATGCCCGCAATGGTCTGAAGCTGCTTGCCGACGCTCATCGACTTGAAGGGAAGCGAGAAAGCCTTCACCTCGTTGCGGTAAGGATCGAACATGTCTCCCGTGAGACAGAATCCGTAGGCTTGCTTTTCTTCAGTGAACTTGCGCTTGTCGTCCCACTTTTCGGCCTCGACCCAGCTCACGATGCGCTCCTCGACGCCGTTTTCATCGGCAAAGAGGCTCGCCTGACCGATGGAGGCCGCAACGGTCTGCGCAGCGCTCAACGCCTGGTGCACGTTGCCGAACAATTTGCCGCGGTCGGGATCAAGCGAATCAAACGCACCCGCACGGATCATCTGCTCGAGAATCTTGCGGTTGACGGCCGGCACGCGGGCGGCGACATCGAAAATGTCCAGAAACGGCCCGTTCATCAGACGCTCATCGAGGATCTCCTCGACGACGTTTTGGCCCACACCCTTGATGGCGCCAAGACCAAAGCGCACCGTCTTTTCATTCGGAACGGTGAAGAACCACTCGCTGATGTTGATGTCGGGCGGCAGCACATCAACGCCCATGGCGCGAGCATCCTCCACGAGGGCGCGCATCTTTTCGCCCGAGTCCATCGAAAGGCACAAGTTGCCCGCCGTGAAGCTCGCCGTGTGATGCACCTTGAGATAGGCCGTCTGCCAGGCAACATAGGAGTAGGCCGCAGCGTGCGACTTGTTAAAGCCATAGCCCGCGAACTTCTCCATCAAGTTGAAGATCTCGGTGGCCGTTTCCTCGCTCACGTTGCGTTCGGCCGCGCCCTTGACGAAGACCGCGCGCTGGCGCTTCATCTCCTCGACGTTTTTCTTACCCATGGCGCGACGGAGCAAGTCTGCGCCGCCCAGCGAATAGCCGCCGATGGCGCGCGCCACCAGCATCACCTGTTCCTGGTAGACCATGATGCCGTAGGTCTCACGCAGGATCGGCTCCATGCGCGGATCAAGATATTCGACCTTCTCGCGGCCGAACTTTCGATCGATGAAGTGCGGAATCTGATCCATCGGGCCGGGTCGATAAAGTGCGTTCAGGGCGACCAGATCCTCAAGGCAGTCGGGCTTGGCCTGACGCAGCTGATCGCGCATGCCATCGGATTCAAACTGAAAGACCGCTCCGGTGTTGCCCGTCTGGAAAAGCTCGAGCGTTGCCTTGTCATCGACCGGAATGCGCGAGAGCTCAAACTTCTTGCCGGGGTGCAGACGGTCGATGTATTCCACCGCCTTGCTGAGGATGGTGAGCGTCGTCAGACCGAGAAAGTCGAACTTCACCAGACCGACGTTCTCGACGTCCTTCTTATCGAACTGACTGACCGTGTTTTCAGGCTTGCCGTCGGCGTTGTAGAGCGGGCAGAAGTCGGTGAGCTTGCCCGGCGCAATGAGCACGCCGCCGGCGTGCATGCCGAGATTTCGCGTCAGTCCCTCAAGCTCCTTGGCGTAGCCCATAAGCTCGGCGAACTCCGGGGTCTCCGAGAGCGCCTTGAATTCAGGCTCCATTTCGGCGGCCTTGGCAAGCGTGACGTCTAGACCCGGCTTCTGCGGGATGAGCTTTGCGAGTCCGTCGACCTGGTTGTAGCTCATGTTGAGCACGCGGCCGACGTCGCGCACAACGGCCTTGGCGCCCATGGCGCCGAACGTGACGATCTGGCTCACGGCCGGAACGCCGTACGTGCGCTTGACGTACTCAATCGTGCGGTCACGGTTGTGCTGGCAGAAGTCGACGTCGAAGTCAGGCATCGAGACGCGTTCCGGATTAAGGAAGCGTTCGAACAGCAGCCCGTAGTGCAGCGGATCGAGGTCCGTAATGCCCAGCGCGTACGCCACCAGGGAGCCCGCGCCCGAACCGCGGCCCGGTCCCACCGCCACGCCGTTGCGCTTGGACCAGTTGATGAAGTCCTGAACGATGAGGAAGTATCCGGGAAACTTCATCGTCTTGATGGTGTTGAGCTCGTAGTCAAGACGCTCAACGTATTCCGGGCGCTTTTTGTCGCGCACCTCCTGATCCGGGTA
>USAL01000222.1 GCA_900552545.1 uncultured Sutterella sp.
CGGACTGCGAGAGCGCCCGCAGCGGTTCCCGGACGGCGGGGCGCGAGCCCGCGACATAGATGCGCCGCGAGTTGGGGAAGGGCGGCACGGACTGCGCGGCCGTTTTCTCGTCGGGGATGATGCGGGAGGCTTCAGGTGCCGACGCCTCGTGTGCGTCAGAGGGTGCGGCGTGGATGGCAATGGTGCGGGCGGCGTCGCCCGTGTGCTTGATGGTGTTTTCCGTCATTTAAAGCTCGTGGAATGCCGGCGGGGCAATGTGATTGGGCCCGTGGGCGTAATGTCCGAGACCGTGCGCGCGCACCGCAGGCTCTCATCCACGGCAGGCGACTGCAATTGGATTCAGGCCGGTGCGCCCGCAGGGGGCTGATCGCGTTTCCTCCGCCGATATTGATCGGATCAGGTTCTGAAGGTCTGTCTCAACCGACCGGGGAGGCGGCAACGCCGCCCGCGGCCAGTACCCTTTACGCTTTTGTGTTGATTGTGCAGGCATTGAAAAATGCCGGCCGCCGGGAGCGTTTTGCGCCCGAAGCGGCATGCGTTGCACTATCATGCGCCATTCTAAGCACAAACATCCGCGGCTCGTTGCCTCGGACGACGATTCGCTTTATCGAAGGACTTCTACGGTATGCCCGCCTTTGCCACGTCCAAAAAGGACATCAACAAGATTGCCTGGGTGCTCTTTGGCTGCTTTTTCGTCTACGCGGCCTGGCTTGAGTTTTCCCCCAAGCCCGAGCCCGGCGTCGAAGCGCTCGCTCAGGCCAACCTCATCATGAAGTCTTCACCCACGCCCGAGCAGATCAAGAAGGCCTGCGCGCTCTACGCGCAGAGCACCCGCGAAGGCAACCACGACGCGGCGCTCGGCTTGAGCGACTGCGTGCGCGACTCCAACTCCGGCACCGAAGCCTCGAGAAAGGCGCTGCGCTACATGCTGCTCACGATGGCAATCGGGGCGCGGCACACCGACCGCAACCCCGAGGAAGAGCGCAAGGCGCTCGGGCTCACGATGGAAGAGATCAACGAGGCACGCCAGATCAACGTCTCGCGCATCCTCAACGGAGAAATCACGGCCGAGGATCTCGCGGGCTCCGTGATTCTCAAGCGTGAACAGGAGAAGTAGGGCCGCGTCGAGTCCTCAAAGGAGTAGCGGTCGCGACATCGCCTGATGATTTAAAAGCTTTGCTTCATGCGGGCATTCCGTGCAAAGCTTGCTTCTACTGAACATCCAACCCAGCTTTTTAAAGGAGGGCGCACCCTTGAGCACCACGCCCACCAATCCCACCGGCAACCCGGTAGCCTACTACAACGCCCTGCCTCCGCATGCCGAAACACGCGGCCGCGAAGAACGCACGGCGCGTTTCATCTCCCAAACGCTCAAGGCGCTTGATATCCCTCACACTGAGGGCGTCGGCGGCCATGGTGTGGTCGCCGTGATCGACTCAGGCATCCCCGGGCCCGTCGTCATGTTCCGTGCGGACATGGATGCACTGCCTTATGCCAATCCCGACGGCTCGATGACGGCGGTGCACGCCTGCGGACACGATGCGCATGCCGCCATGCTGGTGGGCGCCGCGGAGATTTTGATGGCCTGCAGGGATTCCCTTGCAGGCTCAGTACGCCTGCTGTTCCAGCCGGCGGAGGAGACGGGCCAGGGGGCCCGGCTTTTGATTGAGCAGGGGGCGCTCGAGGGCGTCTCCATGACCTTTGGGCTTCACCTGCTGGCCGGATTCAAGCCGGGATGGCTTTCTGCGTCGACAGGGGCCAGCGCGCCGGCCGCATCGCGCTTTACCATAAAGATCCGGGGAAAGACCACGCATGGGGCGCGGCCCGAGGCGGGGGTGGACGCCACGCTGGCGGCAAGCGCCCTGGGCATGAATTTGCAGTCCATTGTCTGCTTGGAAATGTCTCCCTAGCAGCAGGTGGTGGTCACGGTGGGACAGCTGCTCAGTGGCACCCGCTGCAATAGCGTTTCGGGGGAGGCCTATCTGGACGGGACGGTGCGCTGTTACGACAGGGACATCCACCATGCCATGCCGGGGATTTTCGCGCGCA
>USAL01000223.1 GCA_900552545.1 uncultured Sutterella sp.
ACCTTTGCCACCTGGCGGCCGCTTCGCGTGGTGCTCGGGGCCTATCTCTTTGGCGGCGTCACGATGCTGCAGTTCAACATGCAGGCCGTCGGCATTGAGATTCCCTCGCAGATCATGTCGATGACGCCTTATCTTGCGACAATACTCGTGCTGGTGTTGATCAGTCGCAACCCCAAGTGGATTGCCATGAACGTTCCCGCAAGCCTTGGGAAAACGTTCAATCCCGGCAACTGACGTTGTTTTTGTAGAATTTTCAAAACCATTTCCCTTTCTTTCGAGGACATACGCCATGATGAAGAAACTTGCTCTTGCGCTTGCCGCCGCTTCCTGCGTCGCGCTCACCGGGTGCGGGGACGAAGCCAAGACCAACGCCGGCGCTCCCGCCGCCGACCAGAAGAAGGCCGCCGCGGCCGCGCCCCAGGACAAGGCCGACGCCGGCGTTCTGAAGGCCGCCTGGGTGTATCCGAGCCCGCGCGCTGACGAAGGCTGGAGCAAACAGCACGACGAAGCCCGCGAGATCGTTCAGAAGAAGTTCGGCGACAAGATCCAGACGCAGTACGTCGAAAACGTCACGACCGTGGCCGATGCCGAGCGCGTGATCCGCGATCTCGCCAGCCAGGGCAACAAGATCATCTTCGCCACGAGCTTCGAGTACATGAATCCGGGCCTGAAGGTCGCCCGCGAATTCCCCGACGTGAAGTTTGAGCACGCCACGGGCTACAAGACGGCCGACAACTTCAACTACTACAACGCGCGCTTCTATCAGGCGCGCTACCTCGCGGGCAAGCTTGCGGGCGCCATGACGAAGAACGGCAAGCTCGGCTACGTCGCGGCCGTGCCGATTCCCGAGGTTCTGCAGGGCATCAACGCCTATACGCTGGGCGCCCAGTCGGTCAACCCCAACATCGAAGTGCGCGTCGTCTGGACCAACACCTGGTATGACCCGGGCAAGGAAGCCGACGCCACCAAGACCCTCATCGGCCAAAACTGCGACGTGATCTCGCACCACACCAATTCGCAGGCCGTGGCATCGACCGCCGAAGCCGAAAAGGTCAAGGTGATCAGCTATCACTCCGCGATGAAGAAGGCTGCTCCCACGCAGTTGATCGGCGCCGTGACGCACCACTGGGACGAGTACTACGCCAAGCGCATCGAGGACGTTCTCAACAACCGTTGGAAGGTTGAGCCCGTCTGGGGCGGCGCCGAGCGCCACATGGTGCGCCTGTCGGCCATCACCGACCAGGCTCCGGCTGACGTCGTCAAGGACATCAACGACGTCTACGCCAAGATGGAAAAGGGCGAGTTCAACGTCTTCACCGGCCCGATCGTCGACAATGAAGGCAAGACCGTCATCGCCGAAGGCCAGCAGGCCGACGATGCGCACCTCACCCGCATGAACTACTTCGTGAAGGGCGTGATCGGCAAGGTGCCGACGAGCAAGTAAGCGCTTATCGTGCTCCTGCTCTGGTGCAGTTCTTCAAGGACTGCACCAACTCCAAAACAAAAAAACTGCTCGATGCGTCTCATCAACGCCCGAGCAGTTTTTTTATCGTCGGATTTTAACTAAAAGCTACTTTTCCGAAGGCTTGACCGAAGCGGTCTTAGCCGCAGACTGGCTCTTCTTTACGGGAGCCTTCTTGGCTTTGGGCGCAGCCTTCGTTGCAGCCGGTGCCTTCTCAGCCGTGCCGGCCGCGGGTGCGGGCTTGGCGCTCTTTTGCGGTTTTTGCGCCTTGGACTTGGCCGGGGTGCTGCTCTTCATTACCGTCGTCTTTGCTTCAACGACAGGGGCGGCGGGCTCAGTCTTCGGAGCCTTCGCCGCAGGCTTTTCGGCTTTGAGAGTCACGAATTCGATATCAAGTCCCGATTCGCGCACGATGGCATTGAGTTCCTCGGCCGTCTTTGTCGTTGCAAAGCAAAGCGTCGAGGCATCTTCGTTTTGCACGAGCTCGAAGGCAAACGCATCCTGATCGTCGGGTGCGAGATCCATCAAAAGCGTCACGTCCTGCCCCTGGGGTGTATCAACG